>JAIXZE010000162.1 GCA_027489875.1 Verrucomicrobiales bacterium | reverse complement strand
GGGCACCCGGCCTTCAGCGTGGGGGCGTGTCGGGGGCTTCGAGGGGGCGCAGGATTTCGTCGGTCTGGAGGTGGGCGAGGAGTTCGGCGATGGGGGCGGACTGGCCGGGGAGGTGGTAGTCCGGGGCGAGTTCGGCGAAGGGTTGAAGGACAAACCGACGCAGGTGGGCGCGTGGATGCGGCAGGGTCAGGAACGGGGTGGAACGTGTAAGATCGTCCCAGGCGATGAGGTCGAGGTCGAGGGGGCGGGGTTCGTTGAGGATGACCTTGGGGCGTCGACCGAACTCGCGCTCGAGTTCCTGGAGGGTGGCGAGCAGGGATTCGGGTGTCTGGCCGGGCAGGGCGCGCAGTTCAGCCATCGCATTGACGAAACGCGGCGAACCGGGAGGGCAGTCCACCGGCGTGGAGGTCCAGAGGGAGGACCGACGCACCGGGGCGATGGAGAGCGGTGCAAGGCGGACGAAGGCGTCGCGCAGGACCGCCGGAGAGTCCCCGAGGTTGGAGCCCAGGGCGATGAAGACTCGACCGGCGGTCATGGGCGGAATGGATGCGGGCAAAGGAGCTACTTGAGTCCGAGGACGTCCTGCATGTCGTAGATGCCCGGGGGACGATCCTTGATCCAGGCAGCGGCGCGGAGGGCACCGTTGGCGAAGGTTTCGCGGCTGCTGGCCTTGTGGGTCAGTTCCACGCGCTCGCCATTGGCAGCGAAGATCACGGTGTGGTCGCCGACGACATCGCCGCCGCGGATGGCGTGGATGCCGATCTCGGAGGCGGTGCGCTCGCCGGTGATGCCCTGGCGGCCGTGTCGGAGAGCGTCGGCGAGCTGGACCTCGCGGACCTGTCCGAGGATTTCGAGGAGGGTGGTGGCGGTGCCGCTGGGGGCGTCCTTCTTCAGGCGATGATGCATCTCCACGACTTCGAGGTCGAAGCCGGGGCCGAGGATCTCGGCGGCCTTGCGGGTCAGCCAGAAGAGGGTGTTGACGCCCGTGGAGTAATTGGAGGCCCAGACCATCGGGATGTGCGCGGCAGCGGCGCGGATGGCGGCCTTCTCGGCGTCGTTGTGGCCGGTGGTGCCGATGATGAGGGCCTTGCCGTGACGGGCACAGGCTTCGGCGACGCCGGCGGTGACGTGGTGCAGGGTGAAGTCGATGACGACGTCTGTGCCGGGAAGCAGTTCTTCGAGGGGATCACCGACGTCGGTGCCGGCAGTGACCTGGAGACCGGGGTGGCGTGCGGCGCAGGCGAGCAGGGTCTGGCCCATGCGTCCCTTGGAGCCGTTGATGAGGATGCGCGTCATGTTGTGCGGGGGGATTCAATCCGATTTCGGCTGGGGATTCCACAGATGGCTTATGACGGCCGATCAGGAACGGAGGAAACGGTCGAAGCCGCCGCCGAGGAGTTCGGTGACGTCGCGTTGGATGTCGGATTCGAGGATCTCCCATCCGGAAGCGGCGAGCTCGGTGTATTTGTGGGTGAGGCAGCGGGCGAGGATGCGGCGGGTGTGGTCCCACTTGTAGATCAGTTGATCGAGGACCCGGGCGTCGCTGTGCTGGGGGGTGAAGCTGGTACCGAGGAGTTCGAGGCGGAGGGTGGTGATTTCCTCGATGAGTTGCGGCGTGTTGGTGAACCACCAGCAGCCGAAGGGGTGGAGGTTCCGGAACTTGCGGGCGAGGACGACGGTTTCGTGCTGCGACTCGCGGCTGAGGACGGTGACGAGGAAACGGTTGTCGGGGTTCTCGGCGCAGAGGTTCTGGAGGGCGTCGAGGTTGGAGCGGCCGACGCCGTCGCCGGCGAGCTTGAGGGCGGGATTCACGGCGCGCTTCACGCCGAGCATCAGGGCGAACGGTTGACCGTGCTCGCGTCCGTGGGGCAGCACGGCTTCGCGGATCAGCCAGGCGGTGTCGGTGTCGGCGGGGTAGGTGAAACCCGGCGGAAGCGACACCATGCAGTAGGTGGACTGGATGCGGCGGGTCCAGTCGGCGAGGAAGCGGCGGACCTCGGACACGGTGCGCTGGGAACGTTCGGGCGTGACGTCGTAGCCCCAGTCGCGGAGGCGGGCGGCGCTGCGGGGCCAGTCGACGAGCAGGGGGTCGATGCGGAGGGCGGCCCGGAAGCGGGGATCGCGGGCGAAGCCCGATTCCCACAGGGGACGTTCCTCGTCGTCGAACGGGGAGTTCGTCATGCAGATCGAGGCGACGTTGGCGGATTTCAGGACGCGCTCGACGTAATCGGCAGGCTTCTGTTCCGCGAACCACTTGCGGAGCTTGCCCAGGTCCGACTGGCGGGGACTGAGGCCGAGGGAGTGCAGGACGGTGAGGACGCCACGGCAGGCTTCGGAAAGGGGGGAATGATCGAGGAACAGGGCGCGCCAGATCCAGTCGGCCTGCTCGGTCTTGGACGCCGCCCAGAAACGGTCGTAGGGGATGTCGAACTGACGGAAGCCCTCGCTGACGAGGTAGTGGTAGACGAGGAGGTCATCGATGCCCCAGAGGAGGAGCGAGCCGAAGGCCGGGTCGTAAAGGTGCGTGTGGATGTCGTGGACGGGAGTCTGACGGAGGACGCGTTCGACGCGCTCGGACATGGGACGTGCGATGGCCATGGCGGGAGGTTTGCGATTCAGGGGGTGGGTTTCAAGCGGGCGGGCGCGGCTTTGGGTTCCGGGTTCAGGCGGCGTTCGGGGCTGCGGTCGGGGCGGCCAGGGCTGCGCGGAGTTTGGCGGCGGTTTCGGTCAGGGCTTCGGGAACGACGCTGGTGCCGGCAATGACGGCCATGAAGTTGGCGTCGCCGGTCCAGCGTGGGACGATGTGGAGATGGAGATGTTCCACGATGCCGGCTCCTGCGACCCGGCCGAGGTTGGCTCCGATATTGAAGCCGTCGGGGCGCATGACCTGGCGGAGGGCGGCCTGGCAGCGTCGGGTCAGGTGCATGAGTTCGAGCAGTTCGTCATCGGTGAGGGTGTCGAAATCCGGGACCTGACGGTAGGGAACGACCATGACGTGGCCGCCGTTGTAGGGGTAGGTGTTGAGGAGGGCGTAGCAGGTGCGGCCGCGGGCGATGACGTGGTGGGCGATGTCGTCTTTGGACTGGCCGATGGTGGTGAACAGGGAAGCGTTCCCGGGTTGGGCGGGGGATTTGGGCGCAAGGATGTAGTCGATGCGCCACGGGGCGTGCAGGACGGACATGGTGGGGGGAGGATGCCAGAGGAGAGTTGCCAGTTCCCAGAAGCCAGTTCCCAGAAACTCCCACTGTAGGCCGCGTGCCCCCACAGGAACCCTGTGCAAGTCGTCCGTGCGTGAACCGTCCCGGCAAGGAAGCTGGGTCCGAGACCGGCCCCCTGATTTGCATCCGGACGTCGCATATGCGACGCGAAATTGCAAAAGCGTCATGGGTTGCGACGAAGCGGTGGGGTCGTGGGGTGGCTTCAAGCTCGAAACTTGAATCTTCAGGCTTTCCCGCCGCCGGGTGGGGGCACCCGGCCTCCAAGGGAGGGATGCTGGCAGGGGTCAAAACACCCCCGGGGCATCGAAGCGGGTGCCGTCCTCGATGGCGCGGCGCATCTGCTGGAACCACCAGGCGGCGCGTTCGCGGCTGCACGGGCGGGTTGGGCGGCGCGTGGAGCGTTGGGGGGTGGAGGGAGCCGCGGGTGTGGGGGCGGGGACGGGGAGGGTGAGGTCGAGCTGGGGCTTGGTGGCGGACGGACGGCGTGTGTTCTTCATGGGCGCAGTGTGCCAGCCCCCCAGGGACATCCGCTGTCCCCGGGGGCCTGCTTGTGATTTGGCCCACATAAAGCTAAGCATCCGGCGTGAAACCCCGTGTGAACCGCTGGCTGACCGGTGTGCTTCTGCTGTTGGTCTTGCTACTGCAAGTCAATGGTGCGGAACCAAGTAAACGGGTCCGGCTGCGGAATGGCGTGATCGAGACGCCGACACCTTCGACGCGATCGGCGGCACCGGCGGCGGTGGCGGAGGCCGCGGTCAGCGGACTTTTTCTCATCCAGTTCGAGGGCCGGTTTGAATCTTTGTGGCGGGCCGAACTGGAAGCGGCCGGGGTGGAGTTGCTGCATTTCGTGCCGGACGACGCCTTCGTGGCGCGGTTGAACGACGCGAGTGTCGCCAGAATTCGTGCGATGGAGCCGGTGCGGTGGGTGGGAGCGCTGGAGCCGAAGTACAAGGTGGACGGACGGGTGGTTGCGGCGTTGCGGCAGAACCCTCGGGAAGGCGCGGCGGTGAAGGTATTGCTTCGGCCGGATCCGATGGGCGTGGGTGAAGCCCTCGTGCGGACGCGCATGCAGGGGGTGACGGTGAACCAAAGCGCGTCGTTGGGGCCGGTGGCGACCGGGCGGGTCGGTGGGCGTGAATTGGTTGAACTGGCGCGATCCGGGGAGGTGATCTGGATCGAGGCGGCGCCGCGGATGAAGCTGATGGATGAAGTCGCCACGAAGATCGTGGCGGGCGAGACGTTTGAGCCGGGTGGATTGGCCTGGGTACACGAATTGGGCTTCGACGGTGCGGGCGTGACAGTGGCGGTGGCGGATTCGGGGTTGGATCTGGGATTTGCCGACCTGATGCACCCCGATCTGGAGGGGCGGGTGGACGCGTTCTTTGCCTACGACGGGTTGGAGGATGCCAGCGACGAGCATAGCCATGGGACGCACTGCGCGGGGATCGTCGCGGGAAACGGAGCGCTGGGATTTACGGATGAGGAAGGCGCGTTGTATGGGCTGGGAGTGGCTCCGGGAGCGCACATCGTGGCCCAGCGGATGTTCGATGGTCAGGGCAACTATCGTCCGCCTCCGAGCTTCGAAACGTTGACCCGGGATGCGGTGCGCGCGGGTGCCGCGGTGGGATCGAATTCCTGGGGTGACTCGACCCAGGGACGCTATGACCTGAGTGCCGCGGAGTTCGATGCGCTGGTGCGCGACGCGGATGCGCTGACGCCGGGCGAGCAGCAGTACATCCTCGAGTTCAGCGCGGGGAATTCGGGGCCTGGCGGCCAGACGATCGGAAGTCCGGCGGTGGCGAAGAACGTGATCGCGACGGGGGCGTGCCAGAACAACCGGTTCACCTTCGGGATCTACGCGGAGGGCCAGGAAGTGATGGCGGATTTCTCCAGTCGCGGGCCGTGCGAGGACGGACGGATCAAGCCGGACGTCGTGGCACCGGGTACGTGGATTGCCTCGTTGAAGTCGCAGGCGGCGGGCGACGAGAACGCGTGGTCGCCCATCGACAACAATTACCTTTATCAGGGCGGGACCTCGCAGGCGGGACCGCACGTCAGCGGGGCGTGCGCGATCTTCGTGCAGTGGTACCGGGAGACCCGCGGCGGGGCGACGCCCTCGCCGGCCTTGGTGAAGGCGGCCTTGATCAATTCGGCGGACGACATGGGCACGGCGCTGGTTCCCACGGATCCGGATGATCCCGAGGATCCGGGCGAGGTGGTGGGCGACACGGCACCGGTGCCGAACAACGACGAGGGCTGGGGACGGATCAACCTGGAGACGCTCATCGATTCCGAGCGGACCTTTGAACTGTTCGACCAGGGGGTGGAGTTGGCCACGGGACAGGTGTGGGAGCGACGGGTGGTGGTTTCCGATGGGGAACCGTTGAAGGTCACGTTGGCGTACACGGATGTTCCTGGGCTTCCGGCGGCCATTCCGGCGCTGGTGAACGATCTGGATCTGGAGGTCATCTCGCCCGCGGGCCTGCTGTACCGCGGGAACGCGTTTGCGGAAGGCGAGTCGACGCCCGAGACCCCGCTGGGTGATCGCATCAACAACGTCGAGGGCGTGCATCTCGCGTCCCCACCGTCCGGTGAATGGATCGTCCGGGTGCGCGGTGTGAACGTGGTCCAGGACATCCGGAGGCGCGCGGGCACGGTGGCGCAGGATTTCGCGGTGGTGGTTTCCGGGCAGTTGCCGGAACCGGGCGAAGGGGTGTTGTCGTGGGATCGCGGTGCGTTCCGGGTGCCGTCGACGGCGACGGTGCGATTGCTGGATGACGGGTTGCGTGGGCAGTCGACGGCGACCGTCCGGCTGTTGGCGGGGAACTCGACGAACTCGTTGACCTTGACCCTCCGGGCGACGACGGCGCCCAACCAGTTCACGGGGTCGGTTCAGTTGGTGAGCGGCCCGGCGGGTGCGGGGCAGCTTCAGGTGGCAGACGGCGATGTGCTGCGGGCGGTCTACACGGATGCCCAGCCGGTGGGATTGCGCGAGGCGCAAGCCACGATCGACAATGCACCGCCGGGGATCTCGGACGTCGTGACCTTGGCCCAATTTGGTCGGGTCAACATCCGGTGGCTGGCGAGCGAGCCTTCGACGTCGCGGGTCTATTACGGCACCACCAACGCGGTGACGAACGTGGTGGAGGATCTGGCGTACCGGACGGCGGCGCGGCTGGAATTGCCTTCGTTGGAACCCGGCAACACGTACTTCCTGCGGGTGGTTGCCACGGATCGCGCCGGAAACAGCGCCACGAACGACAACGGCGGATTCTATCACCGCGTGGTCGCGCCACGTCCGGCAACCGCGCTGCTGGTCTACACCCCGGAGGCCATCTTCACGGAGTTGTTGGCGGAGACGCCCTATCCGGGGATCGAGACGTGGACATCCACGTTGGATGCCCTCGGCATCGAGTACGAGGTGTGGGATACGGCGGAACGGGGCATCGCGCCGACGGCGGAGCAGTTGAAGCTCTATCGATTGGTCCTGTGGCGCCCGGAGGAATTGCAGGCCCCGCCGCCGGGCATCCTGTCCGCCATGTCCGGGTACATGGCGGCGGGTGGTTCCCTGTTCGTGTCGTCGTTTGACCTGCTGACGCGGCTGAAGGAACTGAACCAGACCGCGTTCTCGGTTGGGACGCTGAGGGTGGCCTCGTTCCAGGAGGATTTCGGAGCCGTGCAGGTGACCTCGGTACCCGGTGACCCGGTGGGATCGGGGGCGCAGGTGGACCTGGACTACTCGGAGTTTCCGAGCGGTTTCCTCATCGATATCCTGGGAATCGTCTGGGAGACGGGGCCCGACTCCCTGCAACTCTCGACGAATGCCGCGCCGGTGTTCGTACAGGAAGACGGGCGGATCGTAGGGCTCCGGTATCCGCGGACCGGCCAGGATGGGGTGGGCCGGTTGGTGTATCTGTCGTTCGCGCTGGAGTCATTGCCTGCGGGAGCGCCCGCACCGAACAACCGGGCCACGGTGCTGGGCAACGCCTTGGAATTCCTGATTCCCGGATTGCAGGGGTTGTCGACGGTCGCGCTCAGCAGTGATGCCTTCACGGTGCCGGGGTCGGGGACGATCGAGGTGTCCGATTTCCAACGTTCGCCGGAGCCTTTCGTGGAGGTGACGATGACCACCACCACTTCGCCGACGCCTTCGGTGGTGGAGTGTTATCAGACGCCGGTGCGTGGGGTGTTCCGAGGGCGGTTCGTGTTGCAGCCTCCCGTGACTGCCGGTCCCGCCGGGGATCCGCCCCCCGTGCCCGGAGCCCCGACGCGGTTGGCGGCGCGCAATGGGGACAACATTGAAGTCCGCTACGCCGGGTCCGCGGGACGCGCGATCGTGACGACCGCCCGTGTAGACACGGTGCCGCCGAAGCTTTCGCGGCTCGTCGTGGAACCGGCCTACAATGAAGCGGTGCTGTTCTGGGATACGGACAAGGCCACCGACGCGCTGGTGCGATTTGGCGAAGGCGGGGGCGACGAGACCTTCCTGACGCGGACGGCCTATGCGGCGGAGATCGGTGGATCGCATGAGGTCCTGATCAAGGGATTGGTGCCCGACCGGACGTATTATTTCGTGATCAGCAGTCGGGATTCCGCAGGGAATGTGGGAACCGACAACAATGGCGGGAAGCTATACACGTTCCGCACGCTGAAGCCGGTGACCCCGCCTTGGTTGGACGACCTGGAGAGCGGTTACGAGGGCTGGGCCGTGTATGATGATGACTCGGTGCTCGGGGGCGGTGGCGACGACGAGGACGAGGGCGGGGGCGGATTCGCCTTCTCTGGTTGGGCGTATGGCACGCCTCAGAACCGGTACGGTGTCGAGGCGCACAGTGGAGAAAACTGCTGGGGGACAAACCTCGGCGGTGCCGACGTGGACTTCGCGATCACCGACTTGATCTCGCCCGCGGTGAGCCTGGTGGGTGGCAACCGCGCGCGGCTGACCTTCTGGCATCAGTTTGATTTTTCGACCCCTGAGGACGGGGGCGATGACGAGTTCGGAGACCTGACGATCGAGGCAGCGCAGGTGGCGGTGTCCACCGATGACGGGGCGACCTGGCGGGCGTTGTACCTGAATCAGGAGGAAGCCACGGACGGATGGGTGGAGGAATCCCTCGATCTGACTCCGTTCCTGGGGCAGGTGGTCCGATTCCGGTTCAATTACCAGATGTTCGCGTTCAACTCGCGGGATCGGTTGGGGTGGTTGATCGACGACGTGGGCGTGGAGATGACCACTGTGGGCGAGACCGGTCTCGTGGTGTCGAACAACCTCGCCCAGGCGCGGTTCGTGGTCGCGGGGGGCACCAATTCATGGGTGGCCGAGGGAACCACCTGGCGCACCAACCTGCCTTCGGGCGAGTACACCATTTCCTGGGCACCGGTCCGGTTCTACCAGGCACCGTCGCCGCAGGCCTTCCGGATCGGCGGAGGTACGAACCTCACGGTGGTCCGTGGTGTCTTTGGATTCGCGGACGTGAACAACAACGGACTCTCCGATCCGTGGGAGACGCGCCACTTCGGCGGATTGCTGACAACACCCGCGACAGGCGATCGTGATGGTGATGGTGCCAGCGAGCGGATGGAATTCCAGGCAGGGACAGATCCCACCGACCGTACGAGTGCCTTGGTCCTGCTGACGCCGCGGGAACTGCCGAACCGGACGGTGGAGATCGAGTGGACCACCACCGTCGGACGGGAATACCTGCTCGAAGTGTCGACCGATCTGGCGACGTGGCAGGCGTTCTCGTCGCCCGCCCGAGGCGACGGCGACAACATGCGGGTGACCCTGCCGGCGTTGGATCCGCGGTTGACCTATCTGTTCCGCGTGCGGGTCACGCCGTGAGACCGGGATTGAACGGCGGGCGTTTCCATTCTGTCCTGGGAAGTGGTTGGACGAATCCGATCTTCGGCCGACTCTCCCTCAGCCAAACAGGATCGCCCTCCGGCATCATGAATTACGCTCACTGGATCCGTCACTTTCAGGTGAACCGAAACCACCGGCCTGAACCGGACTGGGGAGCGGCGTTCTCCATGGAGGAAAACAAGAGGGTCGCCCTCGCCAAAACCCTGGCGGAGTACCAACTCGGAGACGGCGGCGGCGAATGTCGCCTCATCGGGTTCGATGCAGATTCGGCGCGAGCGGTGCATCCCGATGCCGCGGAGGTCATCGATCTCTGGTTCCGGGAGGAAGCCGAGCACTCGCGGTTGCTGGGGTTTGCCCTGCGCCGTGTGCGCGGTGAATTCATCCAGACCACGTTTGGGTTCCGCTGGTTCAACCGCATCCGTCGCTGGTTTGGGGCACAATTCGAGATGCTCGTGCTGCTGGTCGTCGAGATCGTGAGCACCGGGTATTACCGGCTCGTCCAACGCCACTGCGGCGATGCTCCCATTGCTGCCATGTGTGGGCTTATCTTACGGGACGAAGCCGGCCACATCATTTTCCACCGCGACCGCCTTGCGGCGAAGTTCTCGGATTGGTCCTGCGGGTGGCGAGGACTCGCGATTCACGGGCTCACCGCTGGGTGTACCGGTTTTCTCTGGCTGACTCACGGACGGTGGCTTCGCACCCTGGGTGGATCGCTCGGGGAGTTCCGTGCCGAGGTCGGCTTGGAGAAGCGTGCGTTCCTCGCATCGGTGGCCCGTTGCCGCAAAGCGGGGCTCCCGAAGGGCTCCGGGGCTGCTCTTCTGGCTCCCTGAACGCCCTTGCGGACCTCCTGTTGCATCTATCCATGACGTGTGGGCGCATCTTGACACTGCCCCCCGCATGGAACGCGGTGGCGACGTCCTCGTCGCCGTTCCAAAGCCGTTCCCAAGGCGATGAGGATATCGCCGCCCCGAATCCTTTCCCAAAAGGGTAGTGTCAAGATTCGCCCATGAGGCGCTTCTCTGGCGGAATCGCATTGCGTGCGCCAACGGTCCGACCCAGCGGTTGCCGGTGATGATGCAAAGCGGGACCCAGAATCAGCCTTGAGTGCTCCGGATCGCCGATGGACCCGGCGTTCGCGCCCGTTTGTGGTGCCAGCCCCCCAGAATGGCGATGGGCGTGACGGCGATGTTGATGATGAAAATCCGCACGAGTGCTCCGAGTACGAACACTCCGTCCAGATCGGGCGTGCCGGTCTCGGACCAATCCGGTTTCGACATCTGCTCCCGAACCCACGCCGCGTCCCAGTAAAAGACCCCGATCCCAAGGAGCAAATGGGCGACGAAAACACCGCGTAATCCCATTCTGCGAGGCACAAAATACGCGAGCAGCAGGAAGGCTACCCAGCCCACAAAGCCGTAACTGAGGAACTGGAGCAGGAACCACATTGTGGCTATCCGCGGGCTATCCGTGGGGACTCACCCGCGGTGCGGTGGCCTTTGGCAGCGGGCCGGGATTACTTCGCCCCTTGGTCAATCCAGGCGCGGACGATGCCGATCTGCTCCTTGGTGAGGGGGTCGCCCTTGCCGTCGGGGGGCATGGCGGAGTCGGGGTCGAGGCGGGCGATGGTGTGGACGAGGGGGCTCTTGGCGGAGTTGCCCTTGACGATGGATTCGCCGTTTTCGCCGCCCTTGAGGGAGGCTTCGAGGGTGTCGAGGCGAAGCTTGCCCTTCTGTTTCTCGGCGCCGTGGCACTTCACGCAGGACTTCTCGAAGATGGGCTTGATGTCCTTGTCGAAGGTCAGGCCGGTCTTGGTGGCGGCGGGCGGGAGCTTGCTGACGTCGACGTCGGCGGCGGAGAGGGAAACGGCGGCGGAGATCGCGGTCAGGAGGGGAAGGATGACGATAGCTTTCATTGGATAAGCAAAGTTGAGCGAAGCTGCCGAACGACGGGCGTCCGGTCAAAACATTCAACGGCCGTGGCGGCGATGTCTTCATTGCCCTTGGGGAAGGGCTTCGGTGGGTGCGACGAGGACGTCGCCGCCCCGTCCCTGAGCGGATCGCTCAAAGACAGATGAAACCCGGGAGGGGGTGGGCGGGTCAGAGGGCAGCAAGATTTCCCCAAAGGTCGAGGGTTCCGGCACGCGGGGTGCTTTGTGAGGTTCGTTCCGCGAATGGGTCCAGAAGCGGAGAACGCGCGCGTTGGACGATGACAACGGCATGACGCGAGCGTGACAGGCGGTGGGAATGGGCCTAAGGGTAAGCAGATCCAGTTGCGCCATGGCAGACGACAAAATGCAGCTTCAGCGTTGGGAGCTGAAGTACGTGATCCCCGAGGAGACCGCGCTTGCGGTGCGGGAGTACGTCCGTCCCTACCTGGAAATCGACGAGTACGGGGCAGGGCGGCCCAACCTGTCGTACACGATCCACAACCTGTATCTGGATTCGGACGACCTGGCGATCTACTGGGGCACGATCAACGGCGACAAGAACCGGTACAAGTTGCGGTTGCGGTTCTACGAGGACAACCCCAAGGCCCCGATCTTCTTCGAGATCAAGCGTCGGATGAACGACGCCATCATGAAGCAAAGGGGTGGGGTGAAGCGGCAGGCGGTGGAAGCGGTCCTGGCCGGGCAGCATCCCGGTCCGGAAGACATGGTGTCCGGGGATGGCCGGCAGTTGGTGGCAATCCAGCGGTTCGTGCAGTTGATGATGCGGGATCAGGCGGCACCGACGGCGCATGTGACGTACGAGCGGGAGGCGTGGATCAGTCCGTCCGACAATTCGGTGCGGGTGACGCTCGACCGGAACGTGTTTATTGCGCCGGACTTCACCACGCGCTTCACGGCGCATATGGAGGAGCCGTACTGTGTCTTCGGCAAGCTGGTGATCCTGGAGTTGAAGTTCACGGGACGGTTCCCGGATTGGTTCAAGGATCTGGTGCGCGTCTTCGGTCTCAGGCAGGGTTCGGCCTCGAAGTATGCGGACGGCATCGTGAACCGTGGTGAGATGGAATTTTACCGGACGGGTTTCCGGTCGCCGGCCGGCATGGACCGGGCGTCATCGGAAGCGAACAAACGGGCCCGGCAGGAGCGGTTGACCGGGTTGTTGGCCGAAGCTTGAGGTTGAAAGGTACGAATGCACGAATGGCTCTTGAGAGGTGACTTTGGGACGGCACCCGACGATCTGGTCGGGATGCTGTTGGGCTTGCTGTTGGCCTTCGTCTGCGGGCACGTCATTTCGTGGGTGTACATGATGTGCCACTCGGGCCTGAGCTACTCCCGGAGCTTCGTGAACTCATTGCTGGTGCTGTGCCTGATCGTGGCGCTGGTGATGATGGTGATGGCGAACAACCTGTTGATTGCGTTTGGGTTGATGGCGGTGTTCGCGATCGTGCGTTTCCGGAACGTCCTGAGGGATACGCTGGATACCGCCTACATCCTCGCGAGCATCACGGTGGGAATGGCGGCGGGAACGAAGAAGTTCAGCACGGCGGCGATCGGCACCGGTCTGTTTGCGGTCGTGATGCTGTACCTGCACTGGACGCAGTTCGGGAGCCGCCAGCGGTACGACCTGATCCTGAACCTCCACTGGGGGCGGCCGCTGGGAGAAATGTCAGACCTGAGGATCCTGCTGGAACGGCATGCGCGGCGGATGGCCTTGGCCAGCCAGCGGTCCGCGCAGGGGTACGACGGCGCGGATGTCTCCTACCGGTTGCTGCTTCGCGATGCGGGGCGCACGGACGAATTGATGACTGAATTGAAGGCGTTTCCCGGGGTGTCCCGGGTGACCAGTCTGAAGGCTGAGGACGAATCCGAGGTTTGACCGATGGAAAAGCTCCCACCCATCCCCAGCCCGCCCGGAACGGCATTTCGCGAGTTCCGCATCGGCATCCTGCCCTACCTGATGTTCTTCGGGGCCTTGGGGCTGACGGTTTACGCGTGGAAGAACTATGTGGGTCCTTCAGCCCTTATCGGCGAAGTGCAGATGGTGCGCTCGATGGTCAGCGCCACCCAGCCCTCGCGATTGACCCAATTGAAGGTCGCCCTGCTGGATCGTGTCACGGCGGGCCAGCCACTGGCGGAATTGGTTGCTGCGGATCCGCGTTATCTCGAAGCGCAGGCTTCCCTGTCCCGGGCGCGTCTTGAATTCGTGCGGGTGCAGATCGAGCCGAAGATCCGACGGGAGAACAACCAGATCAATTTCACCCAGCTCCGGATGGATTGGTTG
>JAIXZE010000336.1 GCA_027489875.1 Verrucomicrobiales bacterium | reverse complement strand
TCTTCATCCATCAACGCCGCACGGCCTGGCGCCGCCTGAAGGAGGCCTCCCGGGGCTGATTCCTCCGTAGGCCGCGTGCCCCCGCGCGGAGGAGCGGAGATAGGACACTTGGTTCCACACCGACCGGTCAGCTTTGGGCGATTGGTTGCCGACGTTGGAATGTCCGGAACCGGCCCGGCCCTCCGCGCTCTCCACGGCTCCGCGTGAGATGACTGGATTGGGCTCAGAGGTTTCCGCCGGGTGAGGGCACCCGGCCTTCAAACTTCCTCCCCCACCCGACACACCCCGCGGTACGCGCACCGGTCGCACGGCAACTCCCCGCGATTGGCCACCGGCACCGCGGAAACATCACCGGCCAGCAATCCCGCGCCCAGTTCGCCCACGCGCTTCAAGGCCGCATCGAGCACCTCCTGCAAACCCGGTGCCGGAACGCCGTCCGCATTCTGGTACGGCGTGCCGTCCTTCTTGAACTTCACGTGGAACGGCAGTTCCTCCCACGTCACCTCCCCCGCCACCTGCCGCACCGCATCGATGTTCACCCGACCCCGGTGCGCGTAAGTTCCACCTTCGCCGGGATCCTCGCGATGCACGGCCCGACGACGCGCTCGGGTGAGCACCGCATAGGTCATCCCGCCCGGGAGGAAACCCGTGCCCGCCGTCACCGCCTGCAGATACAACGGCAGTTGCAACTCGAACCCCCGCGCCACCTGGTCCGGCCGCAACTGTCGCGTGCCGCGCTTGTAATCGACCACCCAGGCGGCGCACTCGCCTTCATCCTCCGAGACCAGAAGATCCACCCGGTCCACCTGTCCCGCGATGCACACCTCCCGGTCGGCTTCCAACCGGACCCGCACGGGCGGCCAGTCGCCACGCGCACCAAAGCGCGCTTCCACCCACCGTGGTTCCCCGGGCCAACGCCCCAACACCTCCAGCCAATGCCGGACCCATTCCACCACCTGCCGTTCCGCCCGGCGCAACGCGAACTCCACTCCGGCACCGCCCCCGGTCAGCCCGGTCTTCTTCAGAAGGCCCGATGCCAATCGCCGCACGCGCGCCTCCCCCTCGTCCGGAGTCACGTCACGCCACGACAGACTCTCTCGCGTCAGCGACCGATGAAACTCCGCCAGCAACTCGTGCGTCCACGTGCCCTGCTCCCGTGCGCCGAGTTCCAGTTCCTCGCGCTCGCCGAAGCGCAACACCCGGCTGGCAAAATGCGCAAACCGACACCCCGCCATCTGCTCCAATGCCGACGCCGAAGTCTCGTACGATCCGCCGAAGAGCACCGCCGCCACTGCGGGTGAAAGGTGTTCCGTGCCCACCTTCCCTGACTCCGCTGCCGCCACCGGTTGCGGCCCGCGACGGCGCATCCACTCCGCCGGCGCGGCTTCCAACGTCCACTCCGGCAGCCATCGCCGCATCAGCGGCGACGGCAGCAACGTTCCACCCGTCATTCCCTCCGACGGCGTGAACACCACCACCGAACGTCGCGCCCGCGTCAGCGCGATGTAGGCGTAGAACTGCTCGTGATGGATGCGATCCACCGCGGTCGGTCCCAGCCCCACACCCGCCTTCGTTTCCAGCCATTCCCGATCCGATGCCGTCAGCAATCCCGTTGGCGACGGTGACGCCGGGAAGACGCCCTCGGTCCAGCCGGGCAGGATGACGAGCGACAGCTCCGGATTCCGCGATCGATCCACCGCACCGATCAGGACCTGGTCGAGCGACGGCGGCAGCGCACCAGCCGTCAGGCCACTCCACGCGCTCTCGACCACGGGCAACCACTCGGCGGCCGCCAACGCATGACCTGCAAAGGCCCGCGACGCCTCCTCCAACCACGCCTCCATTTCGTGCAGCACCGTCTGGTGCCGCAATCCATCCACGCCAGCGTCGTCCCACGCCACGAGACGTTCCTCGACGCCGACGTCCGCCCAGAGCGCGCGCAATGCCACCGCCAACCCGGGCCCGTCCTGCGGCGTCGACAGGCTCGAAACCAACCGTCGCAGGGGCGCGGTCACACGGCGCATCGCGAGCCCCAGTCGATCCCCCTCCTCCAATTCGCTGCCCGCCAGCCAACGGCGCCCCGCCCAACGCCCGGCCCGAAGTGCATTCTCCAGTTCCTCCCCCTCCCAGCCTTCCAATGGCAGCAGGCCCGACTTCAACCACGCGAACCAGTCGTCTTCCGATCCCTCGTCCGCCGCCACGCGCAACGCCGTCCGCGTCAGTTCCACCAGCGGGTGGTGTCGAAGCCCGTGCCGATGATCGAGGAAGCTGGGAATCCCGCGTTGGCGGAACACCCGAGCGAACACCGCCCCATATTCCTCCAACGAACGCACCAGCACGGCCGCATCGCGGTACCGCCCGCCATTCCGCACCATCGCCTCGATGCATCCCGCCGCCGCCTCCGCTTCCGCATGCGGATCCGGGCATCGCACGCAACGCACGGCCGCACGTTCGCCAGCACCCTCCGGCATCGGCACCGGGACGCCCGTGGCCATCCGCAGTTCCAGGGCCCGCAACACCGGGCTCTCCTCGAAGCGACCGATCGACCGGCCGAGTTCAATCACCTCGGGCTCGGAAGTCGCGTGTGCCGCCAACGCCGCGTGGCACGCCCGGAAGGTCCGTTCCACCACGTTCCACAATCCCACCCGACCACCCGAAGCGGCCGCTGGATCCATGCAGAAGGCTGCCGTCGTGCGCCGGGCCCGACGCGACACGGCCGCCAGCAACGCCACCTCCGCCGGGGTCATCTCCGCGAAGCCATCCATCCACACGGCCTCGAACCACGGCTCCGCAGTACCGTCCCGCAACGCCGCCACCGCCTGCCACGCCAACTCCGAGGGATCCTCGAGCCTGGCGGTCTTCAGCCATTCCTGGTAGCCCTCCAGCAACCGCGACCAATCCGACAACTTCCATCGCAGCGACTCCGGCAATGCCCCCTGCTCCGCCAAGCTCCGCAAACGCCCGGATCCCATCCCGAACTCCTGGAAGGTCCGCAGCACACCGGAGACATCCCGCGCCAACCCGGCCGCACGCGCCGAGCGTCCGAAGTACTTCAACGCCGCTTCCTCCCGCCCCAGCAATGCGCGCAACACCATGATGCGCCCCTCCTCACCCAACACGTCCGGTTCGCGCTTCCCCGACCGCTTCAGCACATACCGGGCAAGACGCTCGAACGACACGATCTCCAGCCGGGTGAACCCGCCCACCACGCCGTCCATCAGGACCTGACGCTCCAACTGGAAGGTCGCCTGCTTCGGGGCCACAAACAGCAACGGAAGACCCACCGGCCCCGACCGCAGCGCCTCGCGCACCTCGGCCACGCACCGGTGGGTTTTCCCGCTTCCCGCAGGCCCCAGCAAGAACCGCACGTCCATCTGCCAAACCTCCCCTCCCACGCCTCCCACGCCAAGGGGACATTTCCGGAGTCTGGAACCTCCAGCCTCGTGGATTGAAGGCCGCGTGCCCCCACGCGGCGCAGAGAAGGCCTGAGTTTCAGGTTCAAGTTTCGAGTGTGAACCAGAGACCATGCGCCGGGTGAGGGCACCCGGCCTCCAAGACGTCACCATCCGCAAACTTCAAACCCTCTTCCCCACTTGCGCCTTGAAACCGCCTGTCGGCGTTCCCAGCTTCCGCCGTCTGACGAGCGTTCCCGCCACTCCCGTGTCCACGAAGGCCTCCGCACCGCGCCCTCCCGCGCTGTTCCCGGAGTCGCTCGCGCACGCCTTGGCGGACGCCGCGAGCGCCACCTCCGAGACGGAACTCTCCGGCATCTCCGCCGCCGCCCAACCCTACCTCGCGGCGCTCCTCCACCGCGCCCAACCCAAGCGCGTCCTGGTGGTCGTCACCGATGGACTCAAGTCCCAGGAACGCGTCCACGCCGACATTGCCACCTGGCTCGAACCCGGCCCGGCTCCACTCTTCCACGCCGCGTGGGAAACCCTGCCCCACGAGAACAAACTCCCGCACGCCGACGTCATCTCGGAGCGCCTCGAAACCCTCATCAGCCTGACCTCCGGTCCAACGGATCGTCCCCGCATCATCGTCACCTCCGTCGTCGCCCTGCTGCAACGCACCTTCACCGGCCAGGACCTCCGCACGCGGACCCGCACCCTCAAGCGCGGCGACACCCTCAATCCCCTCGACCTCATCGAATGGCTGGAGGAACAGGGCTACGAGCCCGAAGCCCAGGTGACCGGCAAGGGCGAACTCTCGTGGCGCGGCGGCATCGTCGATGTCTGGCCCCTGTCCTCGCCCTGGCCCATCCGACTCGAGTTCTTCGGCGACGAACTGGAATCCCTCCGCGAGTTCGATCCCGCCGCACAGGTTTCCCGCGAGACCGTCCACGAAATCATTATCCCACCCGCCGGCGAACTCGGCCTCCTCAAGCCCGGCCGTTCACGACTCGCCACGGCGGACGCCCCCGTGCAAGCACCCGCGTCTGAACCCGCGCTGGGCTCGCTCCTCGACTTCCTTCCCGCGGATTCCCTGCTCGTGCTCTGCGAGCCGGACGCTCTCCTGGACCAGGCCTTGCGGTATCGCCAACAGGTCCCGCCAGGCGACCGCTTCTCCGTCGACTGGGATATGGTGCTCGCCGAGGCGGACACGCGTGGGATCCGTCGGCTGCAACTGTCCGAAAGCATCGGGGTCACCGAGGATCACGACACGGATCGTTCCAACGCGCCCAGCCATCCGATTCCCGGGCTCGACGCCTACCGGCCCATTGGATCCGCCCTTCCGGATCCGCAGATCGCCGAAGCCCAGCGCCGTGAGTTCTTCCAGCAACTTCATCGCTGGATGCGACAGGACCATCAGGTCCACGTGTTCTGCGGGCACGAAGGCGAACGCCAGCGCTTCCGCGAGCTCTGGACCGAGTTCGCCCTGCCGGAACCTCCGCCCGAGTGCCACATCGGCGTCCTGAGCCGAGGATTCATTGTCCCCGAAGCCCGCCTCGTCATCGTCACCGACGCCGAGATCTACGGCCGGTACAAGGTCCAGCGCCCGCGACGGCTCAAGTCCCGACACGCCTCCGCCGTACGGTCCGTCTTCGAGGTCGACTTCACCGAGTTCGAGGAAGGCGACTTCGTCGTGCACCTGGAGAACGGCATCGGAATCTACCGCGGCCTGAAGACGCTCCCGCCGCAGAACCGGCGACGCGGCGAAGCCACGTCCAACGAATCGACCGGCGACGAATGCCTGGTCATCGAGTACGCGCCCTCCGGTTCGGCCACCGAGCCGCCCCGACTCTACGTTCCCGTCAGCGAGGCTCACCTCGTCTCCAAGTACGTCGGTGCTGGCAAGGCCCGTCCCCAGCTCTCCACCCTCGGCGGCAACCGATGGACCAAGGCCAAGGAACAGGCGCAGCGCGCCGTCCGCGACCTCGCTGCCGAACTCCTCACCGTCCAGGCCACCCGCGCCACGCAACCCGGCCATGCCTTTCCAACCGACGCCCCCTGGCAACGCGAGTTCGAGGCCTCCTTCGAGTACGAAGAAACCCCGGACCAACTCCGCGCCATCGCCGCCGCCAAGACCGACATGGAAGCCGCCAAGCCCATGGACCGCCTGCTCTGCGGCGACGTCGGCTTCGGCAAGACCGAGGTCGCCATCCGCGCAGCGTTCAAGGCCGTCCTCAGCGGAAAGCAGGTCGCCATCCTCGTCCCCACCACCGTCCTCGCCCAACAACACTACAACAACTTCCGCGATCGCATGGCCGAGTACCCCGTGCGCATCGAACTCCTCTCCCGCTTCCGTTCGCCGAAGCAGCAGCGCGCCGTCCTCGAAGCCGCCGCCAACGGCACCGTCGACATCGTCATCGGCACGCACCGCATCGTCTCTTCGGACGTCCAGTTCAAGGACCTGGGCCTCGTCGTCGTCGATGAGGAACAGAAATTCGGCGTCCGCCACAAGGAACAGTTCAAGCTCCTCCGCCAGACCATCGACGTCCTCACGCTCTCTGCCACACCGATCCCGCGCACCCTGTACCTCGCGCTCACCGGTGCCCGCGATCTCTCCACCCTCGAAACTCCGCCCCAGGACCGGCTCCCCGTCGAAACCGTCGTCACCAATTACGACGAACGCCTCATCCGCGACGCCATCCAGCGCGAGATCAACCGCGGCGGCCAGGTCTACTTCCTCCACAACCGCGTCTCTTCCATCGAGGCCCTCGCCCTCCGCATCCGCGCCCTCCTCCCGGAAGCCCGCGTCCTCGTCGGCCACGGCCAGATGGACCCCGACGACCTCGAGCGCGTCATGACCCGATTCGTCAACGGGGAGGCCGACGTCCTCGTCTCGACCACCATCATCGAGAGCGGCCTCGATATCCCCAACGCCAACACGATCATCATCGACCGCGCCGACCGCTTCGGGCTCTCCGAACTCTACCAACTCCGCGGTCGCGTCGGTCGCTACAAGCACCAGGCCTACGCCTACCTCCTGCTCCCACGCCACGCCCAGCTGCTCACCGAAGCCCGCAAGCGCATGTCGGCCATCAAGCAGTATTCCGCGCTCGGTTCCGGCTTCAAGATCGCCATGCGCGACCTCGAAATCCGCGGCGCAGGCAACCTCCTCGGCGCCCAGCAATCCGGCCACATCACCGCCGTCGGATTCGACCTCTACTGTCAGCTTCTCGGCCAGAGCATCTCCTCCCTCAAGGGCGAATCACCCAAGCCCCGCGTCGACGTCCGCACCCGCATCGACTTCCTCGCCCTCAATCCCGCCGAGGCCGCGCCGATGCCCGCCGCCCCGACCGATACGGTCCTCGATCCCAATCGCCCCCGCATCACCATCCGCGTGCCCCGCGATTCCGATGTCTGGAGCACCGATGACGACGGCGACGACGACGACTCATCCACCCGATCGGGTCGGGGCCGGAAGAAGCGCAGCGATGAAACCGATGCCCCGGCCGCGCGCGAACCGGCCTTCCTGCCCCTCGATTACATCCGCGAACCCGCGCAACGCATCGAGATCCACCGCAAGCTCGCCCAACTCGCCGACAAGGCTGGACTCGACGCCCTCCGACGCGAACTCCGCGACCGCTTCGGTCCGTTGCCGCCGCCCGTCGACCTCCTGCTCGAACTCGCCGAACTCCGCATCTTCGCCGCAGCTCATCGCATCACGGGAATCGAGGTCACCGAAGGGAAGCTCAAGCTCACCCGCAACAACGACCTCGTCACCATCGGCGGTCACTTCCCGCGCCTCACCAAGCGCACCGCCTCCGCCCGAATCGCCGAGATCCGCCGCCTGATCCAGTCACTGGGGAAATAGGGGATCTCCTGCAAAGATCACGCAATGGCGGAGGACAATGCTCACCTCCCCTGTTCGTACCTTAACCAGTCTTTACGCAGATTGACCTTTGATTGAAGTTTCCGTGCTTCGGCTCCCGCCAGTTGACTGCCACGCTCCTTCATCTCAAGGAAGGAAGTCCTCCAATAAGGAACCCGGGAAAAGTCTCCATGGACCATTGGCACTGTTCCTGGTTCGAAATCGAAGCAACCAAAGCGCAGGAATGAACTGTTCTCGTCGAGTCGGAACTGATTGATGGCGGCCATCACGTTGACATCGGATCCCAGCGTCCGATCCACCGCTGTCCGCGGTGATCCAAGATGGCTGTCGATCATGTATAGAAGGCTCCCATGCGGCAAAAGATGTTTACCCATCGCCTCGGAAACCTCGGCGAATGGATGCAGGGTCAGGTTGTAGAAACGGAGGTGACTGCTGCACTGGTTATCGCTCCCACAAGCCCTCAGAAGTGGAACAATAGCCTCAGCGCCATCCCTCACGCTACAAGCCGCTGCAAGATAGACGATCCGTGAGAGTGAATGGCTTTCGACAATCTCACGAGCCTCACTTTGCAGGAAATTGTTCAGGACCAAAGTGCCCATGCTGTGTCCAACCAGCGTGATCTGATAGTCATAACCCTTGGCGCGGGCCTCCGTAGCCCGTTTGATCAGTCTCGTAAGGAAGCTCCCAGCCGGCACCCGATCCTCAATATGCTTGTATCCAGGCTCACCCTGAATCCATTCGAAGGTCTGAGCGGGAATATAGAGATTGCGCGTTCGACGCGCCATGATCTGCCACGCGGCAGTTGAAACCTCCCCTTGGTGGAAGGTCCCCACCGTCGCTCCTACCGGCAAGGTCACCGCATCCAATCCACGCATCTCCATGACCTGACGCTTGGTCAGGTGGACTTCACCGCGCCGCAAGAGATGTTGATACTCACGATCAACTTCTGCGGCCTTGGCTTCCGAGAGTTGGAAGATGTCTCCGAGTAACCACTTCCTCGTGCATCCCTTCTTTCGGTAAGCGATACGGTCACGCAGATTGATCGCCTGCTGCGCCAGATTCACAGGGATGCCGACAGCCGCTTTGGCGACATCTGTGGCAAGGACGGCAGGTGAACTCACAATCGTGATGGTCTTTTTCACAAATCCACGATCGCGGAGCCCTCGTCGAAGCTTGAAAAGGTGCTCAAAGTAGGAATCGAACGGATCTGCGGGCCAAGCCATGAAGACGGGATACTGCACATCCTCCGCGTGACCGCTCGGATCCTCCATCATCGCCTTGACCATATCCATGCGTCCTACGGTATCCTTCCATTTGTTGAGTCCGCCATGAACGAACACCAGAAAGGGGACGGTTGTCACTCCGCTCTTCGCTCCTGACTCATGCCTCTTTGAGGCCCAGCGCTCCGCATTGAGGAATATGGCGTCCACCTGCTCCTCAAAATCCTTTTTGCAGTAAAGGCTCGGAGCACCGACCAACTGGGGCACAACAGCCAATCCGTCGTCGTTTGCCCGAATGACATGCAAACGGAGTTGCTCCTGCAGGCCATTGTCCGATTTCTCCCCCCGGGCCTTTGAGCCCAAAAGGGATCCCGCCTGGATTTGTACAACCAGGAGCGCGAGGCTGGAATAGCCCAGCAATGCGAGGCGGAAGAAGCTCAGAAGGGGTCCTCCGGCAAAAGAAGTTCGCATGGTATGAAGTGCACCTGCCACTAGTCAGATGCCATAAATGAAGTCCGACTCGAACGGGGACATAGCATGGAAGGCCGCCGAGATCCTCAGCTCACGCGTCATCATCAGGGCTTCAGGAATTTCGCTGGATCCAGGCTGAGCCCGGCGCTGATATTCCAGTTGGCTCGGTCCGCGAAGTACACGTTGCTGGTCAATTGAAACGAAAGGCTGCGACTCATCTTGAAGACCATCGTCGCCCCAAAGGTCGGCGCCCACTCGCGTTCAAACTCGGGAAGATCGAAATCATCCATGGCGACGTCGCGACCACTGGTCAGCTTCGGTTGATCGAAACTTCCGTAGCCCGTCCGGAACAGCACATAGGTGTTGCCGAGACCAATGTTCGTTGAGCCAGCCGGGGTATACGCCATTTGAAATCCTGCACCAAAGAAAAGGTTGGGATGAACCTTGTTGAAGGCATCATCCGTGGTGAATCCACCGGCGAATTCCGCGGAGATTTGACCCTTCCAGTCGTGGTGATTGCTCACACGCAGCAAAGGCTGACCAATGCCGCCTTCCAGGTAGATGTCACTTCCACCAGCAATAGTGGCTGCCTCAAACTTCTGAGGCTTGTCACCACTGAAGGCGTAACCAACCCGGAAATCGAACTCAGGAAGGAAGTATTTGTCCGCGCATAGAGGCAACAGCCTCCAGCTCACATTCTTGTTGGTTTGTTCAGACTTACTGAAGGTGTCATCATAAACCCCCGTCCGGAAGATGTGGCGTGCGAACACATTCAGTTCGATGAATGCCACAGGTTTACTCTCGCTCGGATTCAGCGTCCCAGCCTTCGTGGTCGGATCGATCTCGATCGAATAGGGATTCTGGAGCTTGGCACCCGTAAACAATTCGATATTCAAGAATGTCGAGGTGAGTTTACCCGCCATTTTGGAATCCAAACCAGATTCCAGCAGTTTAAGGCGTTCCTCATTCTTCGCGTGGTTCTCGCGCAATTCCTTAATCTCTCTGGCGATTCCAATAGAAGGATCCTCGGCCGCCAAGACGGTGAGCGGGCTCAGGGGCAGCCCAAAGCTGCCCAACAACACAACAAGGCAACTTAGCGTACTTTTTTTGGGGGTCATAGTTCGACTGTTTGGTTTGGCTATTTCCAAAATAAACATCAGCTCCATCCTGCCAAGACTAATCTGCGGGCTTTTTCTTATCGGGATATTTCTGATAAGGTGAAACGCTTTCGATCGGCCCTTCCATCATTCAAATAGGCATCGACACATGGCCCCCATGATCCGGCTGGATCAAATCGAGTATCGACAATCCTCCTCCTGATGCGGGGGAGGCGGACCACAGGCCTCGGCTTCACCGCCTCCTGACGTCGTCTGCTACGATCCTAGTCGACGAGGTCACGAGGCAGAGTTCCCAGTCACTGCCTCCCGAAACGCCCCCGTCTTCAAGAACCGCCGCACGGCAGAGATCACCGTTCGATGGGACAACATCGTCGGGTGGGTCGTAGGCAGCACGAGGTGATCCTTCATCCCCGCGACCTTGGTCCGTTCCACCGAGACCTTCCCGTCGTCCGGACCGGGGATCATTCCGCTGTTGATCCAGTTGATCGACCGGTCGCCGGCGATCACACCGAGTTCGAAGTCGACCGGACCCAGCCGATTCGGCAGCGAGTCCGGTCCTGTTCCCAGCTGCTGTCCGGCGGGACCGTTGATCCAGCGGAACAACCGCCAACTCCCGAGCCGATCCACCAACTCACTCCCCTGATTGGGCGGACCCAGCATCACCACACGGCCCAGTCGATCGATGCGATGGTTCGACAGCATTTCGCGCAGCACGATCCCACCCATGGAATGGGTCACGAAGTGGAGCTTTCCACAGTCCCCCAGGGGTGTTGAGTCCCGGATCCTGTCGAAGACCATTTCGGACAACGCCTCGATCGGAGCCCTGCGCGACGGATAAGGCATATTGACCACCACGTAGCCGGCCTGCGTCAGTTCCCGCTCGATCCGTGCCATGCTGCGCGGCGTCCGGGCGAGTCCGTGCAACAGCACCACCCCCTCCGATGCCTGTGTTGGAATCATCGTGTGCATGATGAGCAGGCCGCCCATCGCCAACGATCGAACCAGCGTCGGACGGCAGCCCAACAGTTTCATTGTGTTGAATCCATCATCGTCTTCATTGGAGACACGCTAAGGCACGAAGGCTCTTCCCACCCAATCGTTAGTCCCGATGCCGCCATCGAAGCGGCCAATGGGTGCGACAGGACCCGGCTTCGTTGATTCCGGAGCATGGCAGCACGATGCCGTCACATTGACGGCGCCGCATTGCGCTGACCATCTGTCGTCATGACACGAACTCAGATCCAACTTCCTGACGAGATCCACGCGCGCGCGAGGAAAGTCTGTGAAGCACGGGAGATCTCGATGGCTGAGCTCGCCCGGCGAGGCATCGAGTACATCCTGAGCGTCTATTCGCCCGAACCGGAGGCAAACCCGGAATGGCGACCACCCACGCCGCGCAAGCTTGGCTGGAAAGGACTCGACGATGCTGAACTGAAGGAAGCCGCGCAGGCGACTTCGGCCCAACTCGACCTCGCCCGTCCAAGAAGGAAGTCTGCCAATGCTCTCCCAGGGAGTGGCGACGTTCGCCACGGTGAATGTGAAGGATTTCGAGGGGTTGGGATTCCGCAAGGTCTGGAATCCCTTGGCTTCCTGAAGCCGGAGTGGCTGGCCTCCGACCGAGGGCGGATGCCGGCGTTGGCTGGGGTTGGACCGAGGTCTGATTCCGCGCATGAGCTCGTTCATGGGACGGTCACGGCGAACAAGAAACGCCGCGGCTTCGGGCCGCTGATCCTATCCCATGAAGATTCAACGCACTCTCCGTTCGACCTTGGCCATCGCCACCTTCCTCGCCGCCCTTCAGGCGCATTCGGCTCCCCTGGGCACAGGTTTTACCTATCAAGGCCGCCTCAACGATGGCGGCAAGCCGGCGAATGGCACCTATGACTTCGTGTTCGTCCTCTACGATTCCGCCACAAACTCCGTCCCCATCTACAGCGGCGTGCTCAACGATGACGTCCAGGTCACCGATGGCACCTTCACCACGCAGGTCGACTTCGGCACGGACCTCTTCAACGGGCAGGAACGTTGGCTGGGCGTGGGTGTCCGACCAGGCAGCGAGACCGGCGATGTCACCGAACTCCTGCCACGTCACCAACTGTCGGCTACGCCTTACGCCCACTTCGCCCGGCGCGCGGCCGTCGCCGAGACGGTGACCAGCGTCCCGTGGTCCGCGATCCAGAACCTCCCTGCCTCGCTCTCCGACGGCGTCGACAACGACACCACCTACACCGCAGGACCTGGGTTGGCGCTGACGGAGGGAAACGAGTTGCGCATCCAGTACGCCGGATCTGGCACCGCGAACACGGTTGCCCGAAGTGACCATGACCACATGGGCAACACCTGGGTGGGTTCATTCTCCGGAACCCCGGGGCTTTCCGTCCACAACACCAGCAGCGGTTCCATCGGACTCCTCGGCAAGAACGACAGCTTCGGCACCGGCTTCACACCCCTCGGCGGTGCCGGCGTATTCGGTGATTCCACGTCCAACGCCGGTGTGGCTGGTTTCAGCAGCACCGGATCGGGCGTCCTCGGACGGAGCCTGGCAGCAACGGGCGAGAGCGATGCGGTCAAGGGCATGAATGCCTCGGCGACTGGTCGCGGCGTGGCCGGCTATGCGCTGGCAACCACGGGAGCCAACATCGGCGTCCTCGGACAGACCGACTCCAGTTCCGGCACGGCCGTGCGTGGATTCGCCACGGCGACCACGGGCACCACGTACGGCGGTCGATTCTCCAACGTGAGCCCGGACGGCTTCGCCATCCACGGCGCGAGCGCCAACTCCGGGGTCGCCTATTTCCAGATCAGCAACCGCAGCAACAATGAAACCGCCATCGAGACTCGCAATGACGGCATGGGTATCACGGCCAAGTTCACTTCCGGAGCGTCAACGAATGCGCTCCCGGTGGTGCAGGCCCTGCACCTCGGCCATGGCGACGGCGTCGTGGCCACGACCGGCGGCAGTGGAAGCGCCGGCAATTTCCGTGCCCTGAGCGATTTCACCAACAATGCGGCGGTGGTCGCCACAGGCGCAGGCAAGGCCCGCGGCCTCAAGGCGGTCAGCACCTCGGGCGAAGCCATCCGCGCCGAGTCCACTGGGACCGCCATCTATGCGAAATCTGAAAGCGGCGGCAACGCGCTTGTCCTCGACGGGGGTGCCATACGTGTCCCAGGCGCTGGGTTCAACACCCCGACCACCGTGTTCATCCACCGTTGTACGTCGGCGAATCTGCTCGCGGGTGCTGGTAACTTCGCCACGGTGATTGACCACCCCCTTTGCAACAACAACCCCAATGCCATCCTCTTCGTCACCCCTCGCATCAACCTCAGCACGTTCACGGGCAACACCTACGAGGATCTCGCCATCTCCTGGAGCGATGATCGTAAACGCTGGTTGATCATCAACACATCCGTCCTCGATGAACTCGGCGATTTCGATGTGAACGATTCGTTCAACGTGATGGTTGTCCTGCCCTGAGCCGCTCAGCCCCGAACCCATCCAGGTATGAAACACCATTCTCCTACCGCCGTGTTGGCCTTCGCCCTGCTTTGCACGGCAGCCCACACCGCTCTCGCCCAGGTCCAGACCGGCGGGCGATTCACCCTCGAAGGCTCTGCCGTGCCCGGTGGAGCGATGCGCGGTGGTCGCTTCGACATGACAGCCTCCGTCAATCCACCGGTCGCCGGCACCCTCAAGGCTTCCCGCTTTCAACTGACCGGAGGACAACTGGCCCCGGTCACCGTGGAACAGATCCCGGATGGTCCGGAACTGAAGATCCAACTCCTGCCCGACGGCCGGATCCGACTCTGGTGGGCTGCCGACGGAGCCAAGCACGCCCTTCAGGGGACCACCGATCCGGTCCACGGGACCTGGCAAAAGCTCAACCTGCCAATCGAGACGACCGACACCGGAAGCATCGTCATCGTGGATCCGGGCGATGCCATCCGGGTCTACCGCCTCGGCCGCTGAGCTGCGCAAGGGGCACTCACTTCCGCAGTGGGTGCGCCACCCAGGCTCAGGTGAGCTCCGCCCAGCGCGTGTAAAGGCGCGCCACATCGGCTCGCGCGGCATCCAGTTCGGCCATGAACTGCGGTGCCTTGGCCCCGATCGTCTTGTGGAACTCCGGGGATGCCAACCGGGCCTCCATTTCGGTCACCTTGCCCTCCGCGACCTCGATTGCAGCCTCCATGCCATCCAACTCGCGCTGCTCCTTGAAGCTCAGCTTGCGCGCCTTGGGTGTCGGAGCGGCGGGCGCCGCGGCAGCAGGCGCGGGCGCCGCCTTCGCGGCCGGTTTTCCTCCCGCCTTTGCAGCCGCCTTCTGCGCCGCCGCCCAGGCCGCTTCCTCGGCTGCCGCCCGACGCTTCTTCTCGACGTAGTAATCGTAATTTCCCGCGCTCGTCACCACACGGCCCTCACCCTCGAAGGCCACGATGTTCGTGCAGACGCGATTCAGGAAGTAGCGATCGTGGCTCACCACCAGCACGCAGCCCGGGAATGAAACCAACGCCTCCTCCAGCACCCGCAGCGTCGGCAGGTCCAGATCGTTCGTCGGCTCGTCGAGCACGAGGAAGTTGCCGCCCTTCTTCAGGATCCGCGCCAGCAAGAGCCGGCTCCGTTCGCCACCGCTCATCAGCTTGACCGGCGTCGTCAGCCGATCATCCGTGAAGAGGAACCGACGCAGGTAACCGCGCAGCGACAGCTTGTCTTCGCCCCACTGCACCCATTCCGAACCATCGCTCAACTCCTCCAGCGCCGTCCGATCCTCCCGCAACTGCAGCCGGCTCTGGTCGACGTAATTGAACTTGGTCAGTGCCCCGATGCGTACCTCGCCCTCGGTCGGTGGCGTTTCACCCAGGATGACCCGCAGCAACGAGGTCTTTCCCAGTCCGTTCCGACCCGTCACGCCCACGCGCGTCCCACCCGCGAACTGGAGCGAAATTCCGGAGAACAATCGTCGCCCGCCGTATTGCAGACCCACGTCTTCCAATTCGACCACGCGGTTTCCGAGTTGCGGCGGCGGCGGCACGACGAGATCCATCTCGCCTTCCTCCGGCGGCGGCCCCTGTTCCTGAACCTCGTAGAATCGGTCCACCCGGACCTTGGACTTGCTGGTCTGTGCCTTCGGCCGACGCCGCACCCAGTCGAGTTCCTTGCGGAGGAACATCTGACGCTTGTGTTCGACCAACTCCTCGGTGGCGAGCTTCTCGGCCCGGGCCAGGAGGTAATCGGTGTAACCGCCCTCGTATCGTTCGAACACACCGTTGCGGAGTTCGACGATTCCGGTGGCCACCTCGTCGAGGAAGTGCCGGTCGTGCGTCACCACCAGCATGGCTCCGGGGTACGTCCCCAGATATTCCGTCAGCCATCCAATGCTCTCGGTGTCCAGATGGTTCGTGGGCTCGTCGAGGATGAGGAGGTCGGGCTGGGCGACGAGGGCGCGAGCGAGGGCCACGCGGCGTTTCTCACCACCGGAAAGGTTCGTCACCGGGGAATCCGCCGGCGGGCATCCCAGTTCGCTGATTGCCGACTTGATCCGGTGGTCGAGGTTCCAACCATCAAAGTGGTTGATCCGGTCCTCCAGATAGTCGTGCCGCGACGTGTGACCGGGAAGGTTCTCGAATTCTTCGATCAGCTTCAGCACATGCTGCGCCCCCAGGCGCACGTTCTCGCCCACGGTGAGCGTGGGATCGAGGGTGAACTCCTGCGGGAGGTAACCGATGACCAGATCCCGGGCCTTCACGATCTCCCCGGAATCCGCCGGAACCGTCCCGAACAGGATCTTCAGGAAGGTGGATTTCCCGGAACCATTCCGCCCCACCAACCCCACACGGTCGCCAGTGCAGAGCGCCAGCGAGGCGTGGTCCAGCAGGACCCGGGTGTTGTGCTTCAGGACGATCTCGCGCGCCGCAATGAGGGATTCAGCCATGACCTAAGGCCGCGAAGCCTATCGGACTTTCGTGAATCGGAGAACCTTCTTCGTTGGCCCCCCTCGCACGGGGTGTCTCCTGACATTGCCCCCGTATGGAACGGGATGGTGACGTCCACGTCGACGTTGCAAAGCCATTGCCGGGGCGATGAGGACATCGCCGCCCCGTTCCAAGGGCTGGGGTGGTGACGTCCACGTCGCCGTTCCAAAGCCTTTCCCAAGGCGATGAGGACATCGCCGCCCCGTTCCAAGGGCTGGGGTGGTGACGTCCACGTCGCCATTCCAAAGCCTTTCCCAAGGCGATGAGGACATCGCCGCCCCGTTCCAAGGGCTGGGAGTGCGACGAGGACGTCGCCACCCCGGTCACGGCAGCGCCTGGATCAAACGCGCGAAGCGAGGGCTTCCTGACTCGTGCGCAGGACGTCCCGATGCAGGCTGCCTCCGTGGGAATCCATCGTGACCACTGCGGGGAAGTTCTCCACCTCGAGTTCCCAGATGGCTTCCGGCGATCCGAACTCTTCCTTCATGTACACGTTACGGACCCGCTTCACGCATTCCGCCAGCACCTGCGCGGCACCGCCGATGGCGTGCAGGTAAACACATCCGTACTTGCCGCAGGCATCCAGCGTGCGCTCGCCCATGCCACCCTTGCCAATCACGCCACGGACGCCGAAGTCGCGGATGATCTGCCCCTGGTAGGGCTCCTCCCGGATCGATGTGGTTGGCCCGGCCGCCGTCACCTTCCAACCGCCATCGGGTTCCTGCATCACCACGGGGCCACAGTGATAGATGATGCCGTCGCGCAGGTTCACGCCAGGGGGCAACGCGCCGCCCTCGTGGAGGTACTTGTGCACCGCATCGCGGCCGGTGAACACGATGCCGTTGATGGCGACTTCATCGCCGACGCGGAGCGACCGCATCATTTCCTCGGTAAAGGGAGCCTGGAGCACTTTCATGGCAGTTCGTTCTGGGGCGGAGTGTTTCAGTAGAGCCAACGGGCAATCGCGAGTCCGGAATCCAGTTCGACGCCTTGGCGCCGGAAGGCCCAGCACATGTAGCTGACGCTGACAAAGAAGGAGGCGGGCAACCGGTTGGCGACCCCGATCTTGACGCCGAGCAGCGTCGTCTTGCCACCGAAGCCCATCGGCCCGATGCCGAGTTCATTGGCCGTCTTGAGGATGTCCTGCTCGAGAGCATCCAACCGGGGATCCGCATTGCGATCGTCGAGGAAGCGCAGGAACTGGAGCTTGGAGAACTCGTAACCCACGGCGCGATCCCCGCCAATGCACACGCCGAGAATGCCGGGACCACACCCCTTGCCTTGGGCCTGGAGAACCGCATCCAGGATCACCTTGCGGCAGCCATCGAGGTCGCGGTTGGCCTTCAGCTTCTCCGCCGGCAGCGAATACTGCGCGCCAACGTTCTCGCATCCGCCGCCCTTCAACATGAGCCGCACCTCCAACTTGTCGGAACGGTGCTGATGGAAGTGGATCGTCGGGGAGCCCGGGCCGAGGTTGGTGCCGTCGTTTTCACCCGTGATCGAATCAACCGAGTTCTGACGCAGATACCCCTTCTTGGTCGCCAGCTTCACGGCCTCGCGACAGGTCTCGGTGAAGGTGATCTGATCGAAGCCCACCGGACAATCCACGTAGAACAGGATGCTCCCGGTGTCCTGGCAGATGGGTTGGGACTTTCGCTTCGCCAACTCGATGTTGCGCTCGATGATCTTGAGGGCGCTCTCGGCGATCGTCCCCTTCTTCTCGTTTTCCAGCGACGTCATGATCGCGCGCTGGACGTCCTCCGGGATCTCGGCAGAGGTCCGCCGGATCAGTTCCACAAGCGAATCGAGCAACACATTCATCTGGAGCAAACCTACGGATCATTCCCGCCCGCCGTCAACGCAGCCCCCGCAGCCCCACCAAGGTCGTAGGCACAGACCCACACGCACACCCTTCTGTACGGCAGCCCCGATTCAAGAGTCGGGACTTGCCTGACAGACTTTTTCCAAAGCATTCCGTCAGGCTGTCTTTGCCGCGGGACCTCGATCCACCCCTGAGGCCCCGGCGAAGGCTGGCGCGGCTCGGTTCCCTGCCCCCAGGGCCCGTTTGCCAATACCCACTAAGCGCCAGCCACCGGCGCGGACCGGCCCCCCGGTCCGCGCCGGTCATGGGTGGGGCTTCGCGGCTCCAGCCATTCCAGATCCCCAGATTCCCCTTTACGGAACCAGCTTCGGCAACAGGCGCTCCGCGAGATCAAACGCTGCCTCCTGAAGTGCCGTCTTGGCGGCCGTCTGCTCGGTGATGTCCGCCGTCACCGATGTCTGCCGATCCACGGCGACCACAGTCCCATCCTTGCGCTTCGCCTGGATCTCCACCCGCGCCTTGCACGAAGTCAGGTTGCCCTTCCGCATTCCGAGCGCACTGAACGCCTCGCCGCTGATCTCGATGTCCGCCGGGGTGGCAGAATCCCCCGCCACCAGTGTGAACCCGCACTCCTGAAGCAATAGTCCCAACTCCGTCTCCGCCGCCGGATCGACGACCGGTCCACCAAAATGCCGCTCGGGAAGCTTCACACGGACCGACGGCAACTTGCCCGGCCGGATCGACTTCTTGAGCGCAGCCACGCGTTCGGCGCGGGGAAGGACCTTGGCGACGAATTCAGGCCCTTTCTTTTCCAAAGCAGCCACCACCTTTTCCGTAAGCATCACGGCGAGATCTCCCGCAGACACCGGGGAAGCACCCTTGACCGTTTCTCCATGCACGCGGCTCGTCTCGGTTCCGATGACTTTCGCGACGAGGTACGTCTCCTTCTCGACCTTGAACACGCGTCCGGTCACGAGGATCTGGGCTCCGGTGAGATGACCGATCCGCGCCGCCGAACCGGGACTCACCGTGCCGGACAATCCCAGCTCCTGCTCACCGAGCACCTTGTCCAGCTCGGCACGTTCGACGAGGACCAGATTGGGCTGGCCCGACAGGTTCGCCGTGACCAATGCCGCCACCTTCGGACCGAGGTCGCGTATTCCCTCGTCCTTCGACTCGAAGTCGAAGACGGCGACAGTCAGGGGTGCAGGCTCGGCAGCGGACAACGCCAGCGGCAATACCATCAAGGCGAAGGCTGCGACGGTTTGAATCAGTTTCATGTCACGGTCCTATCGGGGTTCAGTTCGATCGATCGGTCACAGGAAGTTCGTTAGGAGCGGGCTTGAGGGCCTCGCGCACCAAGTGGAGAAGGAGGCGCTGGGCATCGGGTGCCTCAGAGAGCCGGGTCACGGGCTCGCCATCAGCCACCACTACCGCCGATGGGCCAATGGGTACGGTTCGGTAGCGGGGGCTTGGTTCGTCACGCGGCTCGACGGGCGGTTGGAACCACACCACCGCAACGCCCCTTTCCGCCAACGCCCGGACTTCCGCCTTCCTCCCCGGCGGCACCTTGCCCGTCGTCATCGGGGGCGCATAGATGACCACTGAACCCTCGAAATCGGCTGGATCCATCGCGGTCAGATCGGTCGTGGAAATGCCGGCCTCCGTCAGCGCGGGTCGGATCCGACCCTCCGGATCATGGAGTCCCATCGCCTTGCCTTGGGTCAACGTTCCAATGCCGGCGAGGATCTGTGCCGGATACACCCAGACCTCCGTGCCGCCCGCCGGGGTGCCATCCGCGGACCATTGGAGCCGGAACCGTGTCTCGACGCGTACGGCAGGAAACTCAATGCGGAATCGTTCGAGCACACCCTGCCCCGCATCCAGCGCAACCCGCCGCGATGGCACGGTGCCCACGGGAGCTGCCGTTGCGGAAGTGAGCTGGAACAGACGAGCACCGAGTTCCGGGGACACCGGCGTATTGGTGGAGCTCTGGACCCGGACCACGATCTCACGGGCGCCGCCTCCGAACACATGGAAGGGACGCCCCTCGGGCTGCACCGAAACCGGACCCGCAGACACATGCACGGCCGTTGCCCAAAGCCACAGCGCCAACAAAGCTCGCAGCGGGAAGAGGATCGCCACGGAGGATCCGAAAGTCGGTGTGGTGAGCCTTGGGAAAGAGGCGTTCATGGTCGTTTCGGGAATGATTCCTACTCCCGCGCCTTCTCAAAAGCACCCTCCAAATCAGCACGCGGGATCCGCCAGATGCCGAGCATCTTCCCCTTCCAGAAGATGACCTCCTGGGCCGTGAAGACGATCCAGACGGATTCATTCGGCCAGAGGCGTCCGCCGAAGAATCCGTCCAGAACCTCGCTCGGTGGTTCTCCCGCCGGGTTGTCGAAAAGCACGGAAACCCGTTCGACCCTTCCATCATCCATCCGCACCCGGCTCAGATAACCGTGGCGCCCGCCCAGGGGAACCGCCCCGTACCTGACCGCGGGATTCCGGGTGCCGCTCAGATCCTGATAGAAGTACGCGTAGCCACGATCCGCCACCACACCACGGGAACGTGGCAAGTCGTAGATCCGGTCCTGGCCCGTGCCCATCGACGGTGCCACGGTCCGCGACCGCGGAGTATCCACCGTGGGCTCCAACGGCGGCATGTAGGGCAGCGAAACCTCGACTGCCGCGGCAGAATCGTGGGGAAGCCGCCAGACAGCCCACGGCTGGGTCCTCAATGGAGGCGTGACCAGCGTATCCGTCGCGCCGGGCCAGACCCAGCAGTCGTCCCGTTCGATCACCGACTTCCAATCCTTTCCGTCCCAGGAATGGATGCGGCCTCCCACTCGTGCCCGGAGTCCAACTCCCGGCCCCGGGATTACCCTCGCGCTGCCAAACGTTTCCAGCGTGTCCAACGCGGAGGCCGCGGGCCGACGTCGGTTGCTCGCCAGGATTCGCACGCCTCGACCCGAATCGAGGATCTCGACAATCGCATTCGAACTGGCGCCATAAAGACGATCTCCGATGACCTGCAACGTGGCGGGATCCTGCCACGCAGGCTCGAGAATCTCCCACTTCCCGGTCGCTGGATCCCATCGTTGGAAGGTGTCCCAGTCGGAAAGGTACAACGAGTCGCGGAACCACGCGGTCGAACCGATCAACATTTTCCCGCTGGCCGGAACCCCAGCCGGATACCGGATGTCCTTCCACGTTCCGTTCCGCGGATCCCACAGGAGTCCTGTCCCCCACCAAACGTTGGAACGGCCCTCATACCCACCGTGAAAGGCCCGATGCGAGTTCTGATGTCGCACGTCGAGCCAGTATCGATCGCCCACCGGTTCGACCTGCATCACCTGGAAGAATCCGAGCGCATCACCGCGCTGGGTGTTGGTCAGAAGACGGAGCGGAACCGGAACGTAATCGCGCACCACGAGGAGGTTCTTCGGTGCAACGGCCGGAATGCTGGCCTGTTCCTTGGATCCCGAAGCCGGGGCTGGTGGAGGACGAACCGGCGCTTGCTGGACGGCGATAACGGCCTCGCCGGGCCTTTTCGACGCGGGCTGATTTGTCAGGGCAAAGGCCATCGACGCCTGATAAAGCAGCAGCGTTCCATAATCGGAATGAATGGCTACGGTGCTCTTTCCCTCCGCCTTCTGCCGTTCCAGGAACCCATCCAGCAAAGGCTTCAGTTCCCGGGCTTGCTCCGCATCCATGACGACCATGGGCACCGGAAACGCCGCCCTCGCGCTCGCCCTGTCCTTTGGTCCGGGCCCGGCCAGGAATTCCTTTTGAAGGCGGAACACCGCCGTCGACCGCTGCGTCAGGATCTGCGTCTTCTGATGCTCCTGCCATTCAGCGCTGATCACTGCCATCTCGCGCCAGGCTTCCGAACCCATGATCCCGGAGACCCCGCTCGGATCAAACCAACGTTGGTTCAGGATCCGGGACAACTGCCAATCGTTCCTCATCACCGACACCGGCAGCGACACCAACTCAGCCCGGTGGGTACGCATCAACGCCAGCAACCCTTCCGCGGCCGGTTTCAATTCGTCGATCGAGCCCGCCTCGTCGATCTCCAGCGCTTTCGCCTCCAACCGCAGCAGCACGTTGGTGGATTGCCCCAGTTCGGACCGAAAGCCCTTCCAAAGAGCCGAAACGCGGCCCCGATCCTCCGCATTCCAGGAAACCAACCGCGGATTGGCCGGATGACGTGCCCAGAACCACTGGTGCACGAAGCTGAACGCCGGACTGCCCATCCACTGGCGATACACGGCCACCATGTCTTCCGGACGGTCCTGCCAGAAGGCGCCCCACGTCAGCAGACACTGGAAGAGACTCGGCTGCCGTTCCAGCATCTCGGACAGGGTGTCCTTCAGCACCACGCGGCTTCCCACCAAGGTAAAGTCAGGGGCAGTCGCCCAGTACGAGGCCCGGATGGAAGTGGAGGTGAGGAGTCGTTCCTGGATCCGCCGCGCCTCGGATCTCAGGTCAGCGAGCGCAGCCTGCACCTCCGGTGAATGGGGCTGCACCAAGGCAAACCAGCGCAGGACTTCGGATGCCGAAACCAAGCTCTTCACCCCGGTCGCGGTCCACGGCGAATCCAGTCCCGGTTCATGCGGCGGCATCGATTCCAGATAATCCGCATGGATGCGAAGTGCATCGGTGGCAGGAGCAATCAAACCCACATCCGGATTCCGCATGGCAAAGTAGAAATCCAACTGTGTGTCCGTGGTCTGCCCGCGAGCCACAATCGCAACCCCTACCGCCCCCTGCTCCCGCCACTCCTGGATCGTGCTACGGACGGTAGCATCCCGCATCTTTGCAAAGGTACTCACGCCGACCTCCTGAAAGGCCCGTTCCGAGATTCGGATTGCCGCCAACCGGGCCTCCACCCGCAACGTCGCGGTCGCCAGATCCTTCTTCCCCAGAAACCAGGCGGCATCCGCCGCGGACTGCGCCTCCGAAGGAAGCCCCCACTTCAGCGCCCATTTCGCTTCTTCACGATACCTCTCCGCCTCTGCAGCGGCGTCCCACGTGGCGGTGGAAGGCCGCTTCCGCTGGGCTTCCAGGATTCTTGCGGCCACGACTTCGACCAGCGCAACGGGGTTTCCCGTATCCACCTGCGCGGCCACCTCCACGGCCGTTCCTCCACGCGGAGGAAGCATCCGAAGATCCGCCGTCAACCGCCCCCCCTCCGATCCCCCCCGGTTCAACGTACCCTCCACAAGCACGCTCCCCTTCCAGAAGTCATCTTCACCGCCTCCCTGCCGTTCCTTCTCGGACTCGAGCAGGTCCAATCGGCGCCGCTCGAGTACGAAGATCTGCGGCTCGCGACTGAGCCGTTCAATCAACAGTTGGGTCACCTGACGTTCCAGTTCCTTGCCCTGACGTGATTGCACGGCATTGCGGATGTTGACCACCGACAACGGGAGCGCGTCCTCACGCGTCACCAGAAGCTTGGGAAGGATCGGAACGAACCGCCGCACCAACCCCTGGCTGAATGCCAATGGGTCAGACACCGGCCATGGAGCCCGACTTGCGTCCAGCACCACTCCCTGTCGGACCGCGACCATCCGGACCTGCAAAACGCGGTTCGTCTCCTCACCAACCACTCCCAGCATCAGCACCCCATCCGCCCCCAGCTCGCGCCCAAGCCGGATCCCCTCCTGATTGCTGGAGGAAAGGGACTGCTCGCGGCGGATCCGTTCGATCTGTTCACGCTCAAGAAGCTGGACCTGGGGTATGGCGGACAACTCGCTCGTCATCAGGTCACCCATTGGCCCACCGACGGAGGGGTCCGAAATGATGGCGATACGGACGGCCGCGACGGACTGGGCAAAGGTCGCCGGGCCGCCCGTCGAAAGAAGAAGGCAAACCAGGCGCAGCCACCCTGTCCATCGAGGGAAACACCGAAACACATGGGAAGGCCCGGCGAAGGGCAGTCGGATGTCCAGGGCAGTCACGATTTCAAAACCCTAGGCACGGGTGTCCCGCCTTCAAGCGCAACTTCGGACGCTGGGGCGAGCCGGGCGCATCTTGACACTGCCCCCGCACGCAACGGGGTGGCGACGTCATCGTCGCCGTTCCAAAGCCGTTCCCAATGGCAACGAGGACATCCCCGCACCGATCCAGATGGAGGCAGTGTCAAAATGCGCCCGGCGGATGGGTCCCGGGAAAACAAAAAGGCGCAGCCCCGTGAAGGGCTGCGCCAGGAAACGGTCACGGGGGTGAACCCGTGATGTTCAGTGGATGGACTCAGTAGTCCATTCCGCCGCCGCCGTGGTGGGGATCACCGGCCGGCTTTTCCTTCTTCTCGGGGATCTCGGTGATGAGAGCCTCGGTGGTCAGCATCAGACCCGCGATGGAAGCGGCGTTCTGGAGCGCGGAGCGCGTGACCTTCTTCGGGTCGACGACGCCGGCCTTGACGAGGTCCTCGTAGTTGCCGGTGGCAACGTTGTAACCGTCGTTGCCCTTGCGGCGCTTGACCTCCTGGACGATGAGGCTGCCCTCGACACCCGCGTTGGACGCGAGCTCGCGGAGCGGGGCCTCGACGGCGCGACGGACGATGTCGACACCGGTCTGCTCGTCGTGGATCTCAAGCTTGAGGGCTTCGATCGCACCGAGCGTACGGATGAGGGCGACGCCGCCGCCGGCGACGATGCCTTCCTCGACGGCCGCGCGGGTCGCATGGAGGGCGTCCTCAACGCGGGCCTTCTTCTCCTTCATCTCGGTCTCGGTCGCAGCGCCGACATGAATGACGGCAACGCCACCGGCGAGCTTGGCGAGGCGCTCCTGGAGCTTCTCGCGGTCGTAGTCCGAGGTCGTCTCCTCGATCTGGCGGCGGATCTGGTTCACGCGGCCCTGGATCTCGGAGTTCTTGCCGCCACCTTCGACGATGGTGGTGTTCTCCTTCTCGACGACGATGCTCTTCGCACGGCCGAGGTCGGACAGCTCGAGGCTCTCGAGCTTGATGCCGAGGTCCTCGGTGATGCACTTGCCACCGGTGAGGATGGCGATGTCTTCGAGCATGGCCTTGCGGCGGTCACCGAAGCCCGGCGCCTTGACGGCGCAGACATTGATGGTGCCACGGAGCTTGTTGACCACGAGCGTCGCGAGGGCTTCGCCTTCGACTTCCTCGGAGATGATCAACAGGGGCTTGCCGGTCTTGGCGACCTTCTCGAGGACCGGGAGGAGGTCCTTCAGGTTGGAGACCTTCTTCTCGTAGATCAGGATGTAGCCGTCATCGAGCTTGGCTTCCATCGTCTCCGTGTTGGTCACGAAGTACGGGGAGAGATAGCCCTTGTCGAACTGCATGCCCTCGACGACGTCGAGCGTGGTCTCGATCGACTTGGCCTCTTCGACCGTGATCGTGCCGTCCTTGCCGACCTTGTCCATCGCGTCGGCGATGATCTCGCCGATCGTGGTGTCCCAGTTCGCGGACACGGTAGCGACCTGCTTGATCTCTTCCTTGTCCTTCACCTTCTTGGCGATCTTGGCGAGCTGTTCGACAGCGGCGTCGACAGCCTTCTGGATGCCACGTTGGAGCGACACGGGGTTCGCGCCAGCGGTGACGTGCTTCAGGCCTTCACGGTAGATGGCCTCGGCGAGCACGGTCGCCGTCGTGGTGCCGTCGCCAGCGATGTCGGAGGTCTTCGAAGCGACCTCGCGCACCATCTGGGCGCCCATGTTCTGGTAGGGGTTCGGCAGCTCGATCTCCTTGGCGACGGAGACACCGTCCTTGGTGACCGTCGGAGAACCGAACTTCTTGTCGATGACAACGTTTCGGCCCTTGGGACCGAGGGTGGCCTTGACGGCCTTCGCGAGGATTTCGACGCCGCGCAGGAGTTCCTGGCGGGCAACCTCATCAAACAGCAATTGCTTGGCAGCCATGTCTAGTCAGCAGTTGAACGTGGATGTTGAAAATTCGAATCAGGCAATGATCGCGAGGATGTCGTCGGCGTTCAGGAGCTTGTACTCCTTGCCGTCGACCTTGATCTCGGTGCCACCGTACTTGGAGATGAGGACGCGGTCGCCAATCTTCACTTCGAAGGGCTGCACCTTGCCATCATCATCCTTCTTGCCAGTCCCCAGAGCGCGGATCACGCCCTCGGTCGGCTTTTCCTTGGCGGAATCAGGAATGATGATTCCGCCCTTCTTGACTTCCTTCTCCTCGACGGGCTCGACAAGCACACGGTCGCCGAGCGGTTTCACATTGAGTCCCATATGACTGTTAACGTGTTTCTTTGCGTTGCGTTTACCTCTGGAAACAACTCCCGCCGCACCAGCAAACGGGAAAAGCCGGTTCCGGCATCCCACCGAACGGCAGGACGCCGAGTCCGAAAACTGGTTTACTTCTTCTTCTCGTCCACAACCTCGGCATCGATGATCGGGCCTTCCCCGGCAGGCCCTGCCTTTGCCGACCCTGCACCGGCTCCGGCTCCGGCGCCCGCTTCCGCGGACTCCCCGCCGGCGGCCGGTCCTGCCTTCGCGTAGAGCGCCTCGCCGGACTTCTGCATCACGTCGTTGAGACGATCGATCGACGAGCGGATCGCCGCACTGTCACTGCCCTTGAGGGCATCCCTGACGGCTTTCGCTGCCTCTTCAATGCCAGACTTGGCCTCGCCCAGCTTGTCGCCGTTGTCCCGGGCGAACTTCTCTGCACGGTAGGCGACGTTGTCCGCCTCGTTCCGAAGTTCCACTTCCTCGCGCTGCGCCTTGTCTTCATCGGCGTGCGCTTCGGCGTCGCGCCGCATGCGCTCGACCTCATCCTTGGAGAGGCCGGAGGAAGCGGTGATGACGATCTTCTGGGTCTTGCCCGTACCCAGATCCTTCGCGCTGACATTCAGGATGCCATTGGCATCGATGTCGAACGTTACCTCGATCTGCGGAACGCCGCGCGGAGCGGGCGGAAGATCACGGAGCTCGAAGCGCCCAAGGGACTTGTTGTCCCGGGTGAACTGACGCTCACCCTGGAGGACGTGCACGTCCACTCCCGGCTGGTTGTCGCTCGCGGTCGAGAAGATTTCCGACTTGCGCGTGGGGATCGTGGTGTTGCGCTCGATCAGCTTGGTGAACACGCCGCCCAGCGTCTCAATGCCGAGCGACAGCGGGGTCACGTCCAGCAGGAGCACGTCCTTGACCTCACCCCGGAGGACGCCGCCCTGGATGCCGGCACCGATGGCGACCACTTCATCGGGATTCACGCCCTGATGCGGTGCCTTGTTGACCAGCGAGCGGGCCGTTTCCACCACCCGCGGCATGCGCGTCATGCCGCCGACCAAAACGAGCTCGTCCACCTTGTCCGCCGTGAGACCAGCGTCCTTGAGGCACGCCTTCGTGGGCGTGATCGTGCGCTCGAACAACCGATCGCACAGCTGCTCCATCTTCGCCCGGGTGAGCTTCGTCTGGATATGCTTCGGCCCGGTGGCGTCGGCAGTGATGAACGGGAGATTGATGTCGTATTGCTGCGAGGAGCTGAGGGCGATCTTGGCCTTCTCCGCCTCTTCCTTGATCCGCTGGAGGGCGTCCGGCTGCTTCCGGAGATCAATGCCGGATTCGCGACGGAACTCTTCGAGCATCCAGTCCATCAGCGCGTTGTCCCAGTCGTCTCCCCCAAGGTGGGTGTCGCCATTCGTGGCCTTCACCTCGAAGACACCGTCACCGATTTCGAGCACGGAGATATCGAAGGTACCACCGCCCAGGTCGTACACCGCGATCTTCTCGTCCTTCTTCTTGTCGAGACCGTAGGCCAGCGATGCCGCCGTGGGTTCGTTGATGATCCGGAGGACCTCAAGGCCCGCGATGCGGCCAGCGTCCTTGGTGGCCTGCCGCTGGGAATCGTTGAAATAAGCAGGAACCGTAATGACGGCCTGGGTGATCGTTTCGCCAAGCCGGACTTCTGCATCCGCCTTCAGCTTGGCGAGGATCATCGCCGATACCTCGGGTGGGCTGAACTGCTTGGGCTTGCCCTCCACCTCCACCTCGACCCACGCGTCGCCGTTCGGAGCCTTGACCACCTTGTACGGCACCCGCTTCACCTCCTCCTGAACTTCATCGAACTTTCGTCCCATGAAGCGCTTGATGGAGTAAACGGTGTTGCGTGCGTTGGTCACGGCCTGGCGTTTCGCCGCCTCGCCCACCACACGCTCGCCGCTCTTTGTGAATGCGACCACCGAGGGAGTTGTGCGTTTGCCCTCGGAGTTCTCCAGCACCAGCGGTTCACCACCTTCCATGACCGCCATGCAGGAGTTCGTCGTCCCCAAATCAATTCCAAGTACCTTTGCCATAAGCCTGTCGCCTTCGTCTGGGGTCTCTTCTGCAAACGGGGTGCCGGATCGGGCCCGACTCCAAAAAAGAAATTCAAACAACTGAACTACAATTACTTAAATATTCGCTTGGAAGACTCAACAGATCTTCCACCCCCCTGAAGCCGTGCCATCCAGTGTGACATCAAAGGCCATCGTGGCACACATGGCACAGTCTTGCGCCCTTTCTGTGTCGCACCCATCCATTCCCACGCCACCTCGCCCCAGGAATCCGGAGCCCAAAAATCACCACTCGATGACCGCGGCTCCCCAGGTCAAGCCAGCCCCAAAAACCACCAACAGCACCAGATCTCCACGGTGGATGCGTCCTGCCCCGACAGCCTCATCCAGCGCGATCGCCACACTCGCCGCACTGGTATTGCCATACCGATCCACGTTCGAAAAAACCTGATCAGGCCCCGCGCCCAGTCGCTCGGCCACGGCGGAGAGGATCCGTTGGTTGGCTTGATGAGGAATGATGCAGCGGATCTGCGCGATGTTGAGGCCGCACCTTTCCAATGCCTCCGTGGCGGCCGTGACCATCGCGTTCACCGCATTCTTGAAAGTCTCCTTGCCGTCCATCCGAAGGAAATGCATGCCCTCGGAAACGGATTTCGCAGTCGCAGGACAGGCACTGCCCCCCCCACGCACCTCCAGGAGCCCGGCCTTGGCTCCGTCCGATCCCAGACAGGTGGTCAGCAATCCGTGGGCGGCCGGTCGGTTTTGCAGGACCGCTGCGCCTGCACCGTCTCCGAAGAGAACACAGGTGTTGCGGTCCTTCCAATCAACCACCGAGGACATCTTCTCGGCACCGATCACCAAAACGGTGTTGTAGGTGTGGCACGCGACGAAATGCGACCCAATATCCAGCGCGTAAACAAACCCACTGCAGGCCGCTTCGATGTCGAAGGCGGCGGCACGTGACGCCCCAAGCCGGTGCTGGACGAGGCAGGCCGTGCTGGGGAACGGCATGTCCGGGGTGATGGTCGCAACAATGATCAGATCCAACTCGGCCGCTGTGACGCCGGCGCGCTCCAAGGCCTTCCGGGCTGCCGCAGTCGCCATGTCCGAGGTCGTCTCACCTTCGGCAGCGATCCTTCGTTCCTTGATGCCTGTACGTGATGTGATCCATTCGTCCGAGGTCTCCACCAGTTTTTCCAGGTCGGCATTGCTCAGGATACGATCGGGAACGTAGGAACCGACACCGGTTATGGAGACGGTTCGGAGATGAGGCCGACTGGTTCTGGGGTTCGTCATTGGACGGCGGTCGATGTTCGGGGGGGTGGGGGTGGACCGCTGGCATCCGCGGTGGCAGTCGCGGCGGCGGCCAAGTCCGCAATCAGGGTATCGTTCAGGCGGAGTTCCACGCACCGACCCGCCTGCCGCATGGCGTGCAGCAACGAGGTGCGTCGCGCAGATCCATGGATCTTGAAGACCCAGCCCTTGAGCCCAAGGATCGGGGCACCGCCATAGGATTCCGGGTTCATCCGCTCGGCGATCCGCTTTAACCCGCCTTTGGACATGAGAGCACCGATCTTGCGAATGGGACTGGCGGTCAGTTCTTCCTTCAACATCCCACGGACCGCCTTGCCCAGGCTTTCCGCGGATTTCAGGACGATGTTCCCAACGAAACCATCGCAGACGCAGACGTCGATCCCGTCCATGAACAGGTCGTAGCCTTCGCAATACCCTCGGCAATTGAGCGAAGTTGCCTTCAGCAGACGGACGGCAGACCGGGTAAGATCGGTGCCCTTGGCATCCTCGGATCCATTGCTGAGAACACCAATCCGGGGCGTCGGGAGGCCCAGCATGGACTTGGCATAAGCCGACCCCATGACCCCGAACTGCATCAGGTGTTCCGGGGTGCACTCCGGATTTGCCCCGCCATCCACCAACACCCAGGCTCCGTGGAAGGACGGAAGGATGCAGGCAATGGTGGGCCGGACGACCCCCGGGAGCCGCCCCAACCGGATGCAGGCACCTGCGTACAATCCGCCGGTGTTGCCGGAGGATATGGCCGCGTCAGCGTCTCCCTCGCGCACCAACTCGAGGGTTCGGAGCACGGAGGAATCCTTCTTGCGGCGAAGGGCAACCGCCGGGTCATCGTCCATGGTGATGACCTCGGATGCAGGGCGTAACTCGACCCGGGCATTGCCCCGCAACTGGAGGCGTTCGAGCAACGGTTCCAACGTGGCCGGCGGACCGACCACGTAAACCTTGGTGATGCCCGGCTCGGCAGCGAGGCCGAGCTTCACGCCCTGGAGCAATTCTTCCGGGCCGTGGTCGCCGCCCATGACGTCCACTGCCAGGCGCATAAAGGAAAGCGCGCCGCATCCACGGAGGGACGGCGGCGCGCTGTAAAGCGGATCAGGCGAGCGTGTTGACGGCAATGACCTGGCGACCGTTGTAGTAACCGCAGGCCGGGCAAACCCGGTGGGTCACATACGGTGCCGCGCACTGCGGGCAGCTGCTCAACTGCGGCAGCTTGAGGACAGAGTTGTAGGCGCGCCGCATACGTTGACGGCTACGCGAAGGTTTGCGTTTTGGAACGCCCATAAATTCTATTGGTTACAATTTCAACTGATCCAGTGCTTCCCAAGGATTGCGGACCGGCCCCTGGCCTGATCCACCTTCCTTCTCAAGACGCGAATCGCGGGCTGATGCTTTCGCTGCGAGCCCGCGACAGTCCAGAGTGCACAACGGATTCGTTGGCAGGGCGAGCAAGGTGTCCTCCCGCAAATAAGGCGTCAAGTCGGCAAAATCACCGTCCAACGAAACCGCATCCTCCCCTTCGAGGGGAAGCAGCAGTGCAAACGCCGGAACTTCGAGGGCGTGACGGAAGGTCTTCAGGCACCGTCCGCAGTCACATTCGAGGTCCGCATCCAACCTCCCGAGGACCCGCAACTCCTGCCCCTGACGATCCACCTCGATGTCGTACCGCAGTGGTCCGAGGAAGCGCACCAGTTCGTCCACATGGCCCTCTGCCGCCTCCTCCACAGGGAGCGTCCCGACCAGATGGGTCGACTCCTCCTTCAGCAACCGGATGTTCACTTTCAGGGGCATAATCTTGTCCTCCAGCATTCCGTTTCCGACATCACACGCCAAGGATGGAAATCCGCCGGGCTCAGTCGCCCGGATTCAGCATGCGATCCAGGATCATGATCTTCTGCCAGATCTTCTGCGAGAGACTGAGCGTCAGGTCCTCGATGTCGCGCACCGCGGTCAACGTCGCCGCATCATCGAAATGCTGCACGTGCAGCGCCGCCAACTTCGAAATCAGCGAGAGCATCTCACTGCAATAGTCCAGATAACGCAGCAACTCAAACGGGGTCATCTGCCGCTTCGGGGAACTCTGGGTCAACTCCCGGCTGCGGCCCGTCACCCGTTCGGGATCCTTCGTCAATTGGTGCATGTCCACCACGTGCGCGAGCGACCTCAATGCGTGCAGGGCGCGCATGGCCCGCCGACGCTTCCATCCCGCCTCCACCCGTGTCAGGAACCAGATGGCGACCCCGATGAACACGGCGTCGTTGACCCCCGCCTCGAGTCCTTGAAGGAACTCACCGACCGCTGGCTTCTCTGGACGCGGGGCCACGCCAAGGACGATGCCGACGACGAGTGCCACCAGGATCACCACGCATCCCACCACCGCCGCGCGCAACCAGTAGTTCGGCCGACACAAGGTCCGGATCGAAACCTCCGTCTCCCCGCATTGCCGGACGATGTCGCGGCACACGCCCGCAAGGCCGGCCCCCGGAAACCGCTCCTCGATCCGCCGCACCAACTGCTCTGCCGTGGCGCGGATCTCCGGAAGCATCAACTGCCGGTAAGTTCCTAATTCGCCCACGTTCGCGACTTCGCCCCGCAAGGTTGGTTCGAGTGCGTCCATTCCTTGAGCCCACCGTCGCCACACCACGGCTGAATTGCAACCGTCCGCCCAGGAACACTGCCGCGTCCCTTCGGAATGGGTGTAGCCGCCGAATGCCGGGGGTGGTCTTTTCTCCCAGTGAGCAGGTTTCTCCACAGCACAACTCCCGGCACGACCTGGACTCGTCGTACCCTGCTCCGGCATCGATCACTCCTGATCACGTCGACCATTGCCGCGACAGTGATCCTTTGTGTCGGGTGGTGGAGCCAGCGCGCGGTCCAGCGCACCATCGAGGATCGCCTCCAGAGCGAGCTCAAGACGGCCATTGAGGCGAACGTCACCGCACTCGACCTCTGGATCCAGGGCCAGATGCGGACAACCACCCTGCTCGCCAACGACCCGGCCATCCGCGACTCCGCAAACACCATCATCGCGCAATCCGCCAACCGGACAAACGCCGGGAACGGGTCCGGTTCAGGCCCGGCAAATGGCCCCGGTGGGGGCGGTTTCGGGAGGGTAGACTCCACCCATACAGCCTTCGCCCGCTCCCTCGATGAACGCTTGGCCCTCGCCGGGTATCAGGCTGCGGTGCTCATCGGTACCAATGGCCGTGTCCTGGCTGCTTCCGGACGCATGCGGGCGCGCCCCGGAATGACGGTTCCTGCGGATCACCTCGAACTCTTCCACCGGGTGCTCACCAACGGGAAACCCGCCCTGATAACCCCCTTCAAGCCTGCCCGTCGCATCGGTCGGGGATCCGGAGGTTTCGGTGAACGCCGGCCGGGCGATCGCAGCCCCAGTGCCCCGATGCAAGCTGCCCAGGGCGAGCGACCCGCGGGCCAGCAGTCGCAGGAAGAACCCGGAAGCAGATTCCGCACGGGTCCGCCGGCTGGAGAAACGTTTGCCGAGCGGAATGGCCCCCCCTCGAATGGCATGCCCCGCGGCGATCTTCAGGTCATGCAAGTCCTCGCCCCGGTCCGCAACGCTGAGGGTGATGTCGCCGGTGTCCTTGCGGTCGTGATCCGCCCCGAGGCCGAATTCACCCGGGTCCTGTCGGTCGCGCGGGCGGGCACTTCCGGCGAGACCTTCGCCTTCGACCATGAAGGCCGGATCCTTTCGCAGAGCCGTTTCGATGCGCAACTCCAGCAACTGGGACTTGTCACCAACACTCCGGGCGCATCGTCCGCGCTCAACCTCATCCTGCGCGACCCCGGTGGAAACCTCCTGAAGGGCTTCCCGATCACGGCGGTCCTCTCCAGCAACACGCCACTCATGCGCCTGGTCTCCGACGCCCTCAGCGGAGGCTCCGGGGTCACCGTGCAACCCGTGCGGGACTATCGCGGCGTCGATGTCGTCGGTGCCTGGCACTGGCTGGAAGAACACCAGTTCGGGGTCGTCACCAAGATCGATTCCGCCGAGGCGTACCAACCCCTGCGCGTGCTGCGACTCATCTTTCAGATCCTTGTCCTCATGGTGCTCCTTGCCACCATCGCGGGTGTCGTCGCCTCCCACATTGGTTCCACCTGGCGACGGCGCTTCGATGAAGCCCAGCTCCGCGCGCGCCAGCTTGGCCAGTACACCCTTCTGGAGAAGATCGGCGAAGGAGCCATGGGCGTCGTCTATCGCGCCCGTCATGCGCTCCTGCGCCGTGAAACCGCCGTGAAGCTCCTCCTGCCCGATCGCGCCGACGACGAGATCATCGAGCAGTTCGAACACGAGGTGCAGCTGACCTGCCGCCTGACCCATCCCAATACGATACAGGTCTTCGATTACGGCCACACGGCCGACGGCATCTTCTACTACGCCATGGAACTCCTCGAAGGCCTCACCCTTCAGGATCTCGCCGACCGTCACGGTGCCGTTCCGGAGGAGCGCGCCATCCACATCCTCCGTCAGGCCGCTGAATCCCTTTCCGAAGCCCATGCCGCTGGCCTGATCCACCGCGACATCAAGCCCGGCAACCTCTTCCTCTGCGAACGCGGCGGGATGCCCGACACCGTCAAGGTCCTCGACTTCGGCCTCGTACGGGACCTCGCCCACGACCGACAGTCCCTCGCTCCCGGAGAGGCGCGATCCCGATTCGTTGGCACCCCGCTTTACATGGCACCCGAAACCATCCGCAACCCCGGCCACGGCGATGCGGCCAGCGATCTCTACGCGCTCGGCGCGGTTGCCTACCTGCTGGTCACGGGGCTGCCCGTGTTCAGTGCGGGGTCGGTCGAGATGGCGTGGGAAATGCACGCCAACTCCATCCCGGTGCCACCCAACCAACGCGCACCAACCCCGATCAGTCCCGAGCTGGAGTCGCTCATCCTCGACTGCCTCGCCAAGGCTCCCGGTGATCGCCCAGTCGGCATGAACGCCTTCCTCGAACGTCTGGCACGTTGCCCCAAGGCCAACATGTGGACTGCCGATCGCCGCCGACTCTGGTGGCGCGAACACGTCCTCAACATCCCCGCGGCCGGAGCCCAAACCTCCCGCACGACACCCATCCCGGAAGTGGAAGCCACCATCCGCATCGACTTCTCCAGCCGTGGCTGAAGGCCGCATGCGGAACACGACCGGCCTCAGGAGCGAACACCTCGTCTGCCACCCGGGTTCACCTGCCGCTTCCTTCCAGACCGGAATCGGCTACGGTGCCACGACATGCGCGGTGCGCCTCCATTTCTGAGTCTCCTGAACCGGTCCCTCCGGACGTTGCTGGCCATTGGCCTGCTGGTGATCCTTCCCGTCGCCTCGGCCGCTGACCCCCAACCGCAGGAAGGAGTGGTCCACAGCGTCCACCACCCCGACGCCACCCACAGCTTTGTTCCCGATCGCGCGATCATCCGACGCATGGTCGATCTCGGAGTGCAGGCCGTGGGCGGGACCAACAACACACCCGCAGCCTGGCGTCGTTTCATCAAGACCAACGACGTCGTGGGATTCCGGGTGATCTCCAGTCCGGGCGCGATCAGCGGCACCCGGCCTGCGGTCGTGGAAGCGCTCATCGAATCCCTGATCTCCACCGGCCATCCCGCACGGCAGATCGTCATCTGGGACAAGCGTGCCCGGGACCTGATCCTCGCGGGTTACCCGGAACTCGCCACGCGACTCGGCGTGCGCTGGGAGGCCACGGAAGAAGTGGGCTGGGATGAATCCCGCTTCTACGACAACGCCACCATCGGCCGCCTTCTGATCGGCGACCTCGAGTTTCCCGTGCGCGACCGCGCCAACGCCGGTCGGAAGTCATTCGTCAGCCGGCTCCTCACGCGCGATGTCACCAAGATCATTCCGGTGACCCCGCTACTCAGCCACAGCCTGCTCGGGGTGAACGGCCAGATCGCCAGCCTGTCCCTGGGCGCCGTCGACAACACCATGCGCTTCGAGCAGGAAGGTGCCCGCCTGGCGGAGTTCCTGCCGGAGATCTGCGCCCTCGACGACATCTACCCCCGCGTGGCCTTCGGTGTGACCGATGCCCTCATCTGCCAATATCGCGGCGAGGAACGCACCTATCTCCACTACGCCGTCACGCTCAACCAACTCCGGTTCAGCACCGATCCCGTCGCCCTCGACGCCCTCTCCGTCGACGAGATCGGCCGCGCGCGCGCCGTGAATCCGACCGAAGGCGAGAAGCCCTTCGAACCGCGTCTTTACGAGAACTGCGCCCTCGTTGAAATGGGCATCGCGAACCTCACGGAAATCAAGGTCCGCAAGATCTCCGCCAATCCGTGACCGTGCTCCGCTCGCTGTTGGTCCGCTCCACCCGACGCCTCCGCGCCCGATTCGGGGTCCTGCTCGTGGCCGCCACCAGCCACCTTCCGCTCGCCGCACAATCACCTCTTCCCCGCCTCTGGATCGTCCCGCCACCGCCGGGAACAGCTTTCGCAGAACAGGCCCTGCTCGCCTCGGCGCAGGGAAACCTCAACCGCGACCAACCCACCGTCTGGATCCGCAGCGGCGGACTCCACGCGCGTGTCCTCGAACGGATCGGCCCCCGGTTCGAGATCACACCGGTGGAATCCGTCTGGGCACTCCTCGCGTCCAATCGCTCCGCATTCACCGGCTTCCTCACCTGCACCGTCACCAACCACACCCTCAATCTCGCCACCAGCCTGGCCGGACCGCGCCGAGCCCTTGTCGTCGACGCAACCCTCCGGGACCGGGCACTCGCGCTCGGCCTGACCGAGGTCGCGGATCTGCGCGCGGAATCCGCCACAAACCTTCTGGACCGCCTCGGAGCGGAAGCCGCACGTGGGGTGTTGATCCACCAACCGGTTTCAAAACCCTTCCACCTCCGGGATCTCGCCGTGGCCCGCAACGCATGGGTGGATTTTCCCGAATCCCCCGGTGCGCTGACCGGAATGGTCCGCGCCCTCGGACCCGACACGGAAGTCCTCGGCTGGGGACGGGACGAACACGATTTCGTCCGTGAAACCTCCCGCGGCGGCGGATGGGTGATCCCGGCAGACTGGGCCCTCAACCTCTCCGCCCATCGTTGGCTGCAGGATCCTTCACCGCCTTCCCCGGTACCGCCAGCACCCGCGCCGGCCATGCCGGGTCAGCGGGTTGTGTGCTTTGTCATTTCCGATGGCGACAATGTGCAGTGGCTCCTCGGCGGATTCACCGAACAGCCCGGATTCTGGTCGAGCCCGCGCCGCGGCACCTTTCCGGTGACTTGGGAATTGGCCCCGCGCCTTGCCGACCTCGCCCCCGCCGCCTTCGCCTGGCTGCAACGCACCGCCACGCCGATGGACACCTTCGTCGGCGGTCCCAGCGGCGGTGGATATTACTTTCCCCACGAAGCCCCGGATCGCACCCGGATCGCCCGTCGTTCCGCCAACGCTCTGGCAACGGCCGGCCTCCGGGTCACGTCGGTGCTGAACTCGGGCGGAAACCCGGACGAACTCGGCGCGCTGCTCGCCGACCCGCGCATCGATGGCGCGCTCTACAAGGATTACGCGCCCTACAACCGTCGCCGCGGTGCCATCCGGTGGATCCACGGAAAACCGGTCGCGGCCTACCGCCATCTGCTGTGGGAACAGACGCGTCCGGACGGCACCCTGCGGCCCGACTGGCTGCCGGACGGCGTCGCGCGGGCCATCCGGGAATCCGGCAACGATGCCTCCACCTCCCCGGATGCGTTTGCGCTGATCCAGGTGCATGCGTGGTCGTTCAAGAAGCAGGGCGGACCACTGGAAGCGATCCACCAGACGTTGCAAATGTTGCCTTCCAACACCCGCGTGGTTTCGGCGGCGGACTTCCTCACCTTGTTGGGTGCGTTGAAACCGGCTCCACGCGGATTCTGACATGGGCCAGGACCTGTTCGGGGTTGCAACGTCCTCGTCCCCTCTGAAGGCCGCGTGCCCCCACGCGGCGCATCCTTCAAACCCGCCGGGTGAGGGCACCCGGCCTGCACTCTGAAATCCGGGAACTGGGGTCTGGCAACTCCCCCCTGAAGGCCGGGTGCCCCCACCCGGCACCAATTCCGAAGCCACTCCCAGGGCGATGAGGACATCGCCGTCCCGAGGAGATCGCGCGGTACCAACCCTCAACTCCGAAACGTGATCCGGGCCTTGCCCAGATCATACGGCGACATCTCGACCTGAACCCGGTCCCCGACGGAGATCCGGATGAAGTTCTTCCGCATCTTCCCGGAGATGTGGGCAAGAACGGTGTGGCCGTTCGGCAACTCCACGCGGAACATCGTCCCCGGGAGCACCTGCGTTACCGTGCCAATCAGTTGGATCGGCTCCTCTTTACTGGTCATGCGAGGTCAACCTGCCGTGCGAAGTGTCTCGCGCCCGGCAATTGGCAGAATCTGAAAAGGTCCCCTTGCCCGAGGCAAGCCCTGAAATGGGAGAGTTGCCAGTTGCCAGTCCCCAGATGCCAGTTCTGGGAACTGGCATCTGGCATCTGGAAACTCCATTTGTAGGCCGGGTGCCCTCACCCGGCGCAAACGAGGGTTCTGGGAACTGGCAACTCCCGGCGGGCACAGATTTCTGGCAACTGAATCCCCGAAACTTCACGGTCTGTCCCGCTTCGACGGCAACGGCAACTCCGTCACGCGACTGTCATGAAGATCCGCCACACACCCCATCGTCGCCACGCGGCCTGGCCCATCGCCCTGACCATCGCCGGATCCGACTCCGGGGGCGGAGCCGGGTTGCAGGCCGATCTCAAGGTCTTCCAGACGCTCCGAACCCACGGCACCACGGCCATCACCTGCCTCACCGCCCAGAACCCTGCCGGCGTCACGGCCGTCGAACCCGTTTCCCCGGAGTTCCTCCGCGCGCAACTCACGGCCGTGTTCAGCGAACTCCGGCCGGCCGCCGCCAAGTCCGGAATGCTCTGGAGCGTCGAACTGGTCCGAGAAGTGGTCCGGTGGTGGACCACTCCGCACCAACCGCCCCTCGTCGTCGATCCTGTCATGATCGCCACCAGCGGCAGCGTGCTGCTGCGTCCGGATGCTGTGGCTGCGATTCGCGATGAATTGCTGCCATTGGCAGCCATTGCGACGCCAAACCTCGACGAGGCCGCGCACCTGCTGGGTTCGTCGCTGCATTCCGTGGACGATCTGCGCGCTGCGGCACGGGAATTGCACGCACGGCACCGATGCGCGTTCCTCGTCAAGGGCGGTCACCTGAAGAACTCGGCCAAGGCTGTGGACATCTTCTGGGACGGCACGCGCGAACTGATTCTCGCAGCGCCCTTCGTACACGGGGTTTCCACCCATGGCACGGGGTGCACCTACTCGGCTGCCATCGCCGCAAACCTCGCCCGCGGTCATTCCCTGCCGTCGGCGGTACGGGCGGCCAAGGACACGATCACCCGGGCGATTTCGGACAGCGTGCGCATCGGTGCCCACTGGGCACTGCATCCGTCGCCTCCGTAACACCCCCCGGTGCTTGCCCGGAGGCCGGCCTTCCCGTGACACTCAGCGCATGAAGTCCCTCCTCAAGCCTGTGCTCGCCTTGGTCGTGGCCGTTCTGGCCGCCACCGGATGCGCCACCTCAAAGCCGGCCGCACCGAAGAAGGTGCTCCTAATCGCCGGCCGCCCCTCCCACCCGCCGGGTATGCACGAGTTCCGCGCCGGCATGATGCTCTTCCAGAAGTGCCTGGAACAGGTACCCGGCATCACCGTCCAGGTCGCCTCCAACGGCTGGCCCACGCGGCTCGAAGGCGACAAGCGTGTCGACGATGCCGCCGCCTTCGAGGGTGTCGATGCCGTCGTGATCTACGCCGACGGCGGAGGCGGACATCCGGCCTTGCAGGGCAACCGCACCCAACTGTTCGACGAACTGGCCCGTCGCGGCGTCGGCCTCGGCTTTGCCCACTACGGAGTCGAGGTCCCCAAGGGCGATCCCGGGGCAGCGATGCACCGCTGGGTGGGCGGGTACTACGAACACATGTTCAGCGTGAACCCGATGTGGAAACCCGAGTTCAAGGAGTTCCCCAAACACCCGGTCACCCGCGGCGTGAAACCCTTCGCCACCCACGACGAATGGTACTTCAACATGCGCTGGGTTCCGGGCAACCAGGGCGTCACCCCCATCCTCACCGCCACGCCCGACGACAAGGTCCGTCGCGGCCCGTACGTCTACCCGAAGGGACCGTATGACCACATCGTCGCCGACTCCGGCCGCACCGAGACCATGATGTGGGTCTGCGAACGTCCCGATGGTGGACGCGGATTCGGGTTCACCGGTGGCCACACCCACCAGAACTGGTCGGACCCCAACCAGCGCAAGGTGTTGCTCAACGCCGTGCTGTGGATCTCGAAGCTCCCCGTTCCCAAGGACGGCGTGAACTCCACCCCTTCGGAAACCGACCTGGTCGCCAACCAGGACCCCAAGAAATAACCCCTCAGGTAACCGGAAACACCTTCGGCCGTCATTCACTCCGTCCTCGCAAGCCTCATGAAGCCCCAGAACCGCACGGCCGATACCTCGGGAAAATCCCTCGGATCCTCTTCCCTGTTCGCCTTCGCCCTCGCGTCGGTCCTTGTCCTGTTCCCGTTCCGGCGGTCACAGGCCGAGAACCGCGCCGAATACCGGTATGAGGACTACCGGGAGGACGGCGACCGGATGAACGTCCAGACCCATAGCGTGTGGTTCGAGTACGAGCTGCACGAGAAGGTCACCGCCCGCGGTTCCTACACCCACGACGCCCTCTCCGGGGCGACCCCAACCGGCGGGCCCGGCCTTCCCGGCGGACCCTACGAGTCCGTCTACATCGAGGACGCCCGCAACGCTGGCTTCTTTGAAACCGCGATCCGTGCCGGCCGCACCACCACCACGCCGCAGATCGCCTATAGCGAGGAAAGCGATTACAAGTCCCTCGGCCTGTCGCTCACGGAGGCCATCGACTTCAACCAGCGCAACACGACCCTCATCCTGGGCGTGGGACGCAACTTCGATGACGTCTCCCGGAACGGTTGGAACTACTCGTTCTACAAGGGCACGTGGGATTTCCTCATCGGTGTCAACCAGGTCCTCGGTCCACGCACCGTGGCCACCTTCAATGTGACGTTCGGCTACGCCGATGGTTACCTGACCGATCCCTACAAGGGCATCAACGTCTCGCTCGACCTGCCACCCTACGGGCCCTACGACGGCACGGACTTCGACACGCGGCCGGATGTCACCAACGACCAGGAACGACGCCCCAACCACAAGTTCAAGCAGGTGGTCTATACCGGCATCACCCACATGTTCCCCGCGGTTCAGGGGTCGATCGATGGCAGCTACCGGTTCCATCACGACGACTGGGGCGTGCTCGCCCACACCGCGCAACTCACCTGGAACCAGCGTCTCTTCAAACGCCTCACCGTGTCCCCGCTCTTCCGGTACCACTACCAGACCGCGGCCGACTTCTACAGAACCCGCGTCAACACCGACCCCAGCTTCGCCGGCAGCCGCGTGGCCTTTGACCTCGCCAACAACTTCGTCGGTGCCGAAGGCGAAGACGGTTTCCTGATCGCCGAAGCCGACCCGGCCAATCACCAGATCATCTCGGTACCGGGCTACCCGGATTACTATTCCGCCGATTACCGGTTGAGCGAACTGCAGACCTTCACCTTTGGCGTCACCGTCATGGTCGAACTCCACGAGCACCTGTCCCTGATGCTCGGCTACAAGCGCTACGAGATGGAAGGCCTCGACGGCTTCACCCGCAGCGACATGTATCCGGACGCCAGCATCTTCACCGTCGGCCTGAACGGGCGTTTCTGAGCCGCCTCCCTTTCGTCGCAATGTCCACCCTCCCGCCATCCGTCTCCCCGCCCGCACCTCCGGCGGTGCTGCGGGCTGCTCCGGTGGCGGAAGTGCTGGCACGCATCGAGGCCTCCGCGTCCCTCACCGCCCACGCGGGCACCTCCGAGCTTCTGTTCCAGGCCATGGGCACCCGTTGCCGGGTGTCCTTCGCCGGAGCCTCCCCGGTACAGGTCCGACAAGCCGTCCTGCATTGGATCGCCACCTTTGAGGCCTGTTACAGCCGGTTCCTGCCGGGAAGCTGGATTTCGCAGATCAATGCCGGCGCTGGCGGCCCCGGGTTCGCCATCGATCCGGAAGCCACCCAACTCTTCGCCCTCTGTTCGCAGCTTGTCTTCCTGACCCGCGGCGCTCTCGATCCCTCCGCCCTTCCGCTCGTCCAACTCTGGGATTGGAAGTCCGCCCGCATTCCTTCCGAAGCCGAGATTGAATCCGCCCGGCAAAAAGTGGGATGGACGCACGTCCAGCTCGCCCCCGGGCGTATCCGACTCCCCCGTCCCGGCATGGCCATCGACCTCGGCGGCGTCGGCAAGGAATACGCCGTCGACCAGACCATCCGCCTTCTCGCCACCCTCGGCGTGCCTTCCGCCCTCGTGGACTACGGAGCGGACATCCGGGTCCTCGGCCTCCCGACCGATGGACGGCCGGCCTGGAAGATCGGACTCGAAGACCCGCACCAGCCCGGAAAGCCGTGGACCCACGTCATCATCCGCGACGGGGCCGTCGCCACCTCCGGCGACTACATCCGGGGATTCAGCAAGGAGGGCCGCCGATTTGGCCACATCCTTGACCCGCGCACCGGCCGACCGGTTGACAACGGCGTGCTTGCGGCGAGCGTTCTGGCACCCAGTTGCACGCAGGCCGGCATGTTGAGCACCACCCTTTGCATCCTCGGCCCGGAGGAGGGCCGACGACTCCTCGCCGCCACCCCCGGCGTCGAGGGTTGCATCCTTACTCCTCAGGGTCCCATCACCTCCGCACGATTCCATGAACACGTCTCGAAGACAGTTTAGCGCCCTCGTCGCCATCGCCATCGCCACCGTCTGGACCGC
>JAIXZE010000171.1 GCA_027489875.1 Verrucomicrobiales bacterium | reverse complement strand
TTGGTGGCGGCGTTGGCCTTGGCGGCAGCGTCCATCTGGATGGATTGGACGATCAGGACGGCCAGGATTCCCAGAATGGCCATTGCCAGCCCGATGGCCGGCCAATTCGGACCGGAACGGTCGTCCGGATCCGAGCCTTCGGGACCCTGCCGCAGCGCGCCAGCGGCGATGCAGGGGGGGCAGAAGGGGACGGGGGCGTCGACGGGAATGGGTGTCTGGCACCGGTTGCAGCGGCTTTCCGGGGGGGGTGTGCTCATGGTGGGGTGTCTCCGTAGCGGGGCGAACGGACTTTGGGGCGCTCTTCGTGGGATGCGTCAGGTGCAGGGTGAACCATTCAGCTCAGCCGAAGAGATGGGATTTCATTCCTTTGATTGCACGACACGGGCACAATGGACAAGGTGTTGCCAGATAGCACCGGCCGATCCTGAGGGGTTTCATTGGCTGGTCCCGCGTCAAAGACATCAACGCAGAAATCATGACACTTACATCCCAGAAACGGGGCGGATTCACGCTCATCGAATTGCTGGTCGTGATCGCGATCATCGCGATCCTGGCCGGAATGCTTCTCCCTGCCTTGTCCAAGGCCAAGCTGAAAGCCACCGGAGCGGCCTGTGCCAACAACCAGAAGCAGCTCGTGCTGGCATGGGCGCTTTACTCGACCGACTTCAACGATGCTCTGGCACCGACCGACACGTGGCGGAATGAGCGTGGCGTGAATGTGCCGTTGGTGGGCGGAGGCTATTGGGCAGGGCCAACACCCGACATCGCCAACGGCAACACGGTGGAGGAGGCCATGCGCCGCGTCCGCAACGGACTGACGAACGGACCGCTCTGGAAGTACATTCCCTCGATCGGGTCGTACCACTGTCCGGGCGACACACGGGTCAAGCGGAAGCCGGGTGCGGGTTGGGCGCACGATAGCTATTCCAAGGCGAATGGCATGAACGGCTTCCACGGCTGGGAATCTGGGGCGCAGCCTCCCTTCACGAAGGCGACGCAGGTGCAGAGTCCGTCGGAATCCTTCGTGTTCATCGAGGAAGCCGATCCACGCGCCTACAACCGCGGTACCTGGGCCTTGAATGTGTCACCGGCGTCCTGGGTTGATCCGTTTGCGGTCTTCCACGGCAACTTCAGCACCTTCTCGTTTCAGGACGGACATTACGAAGGGCGCAAATGGATCGAGCCGCGCGTGATCAAGGCCGCCCAGGATTCAGCCATGGGACGCGAGGTGTTCAATTGGCCCGGCGGCGGCCGCACGAACCCCGACTTCCGGTGGGTCCACAGCAAGTATCGTTTTGTGACCTGGAGGGAGCTGCCCTGAGAGTCTGAGGGGGAGTTCCCAGATTCCAGGCCGGGTGCCCTCACCCGGCGGGCCGGGTCCGAATCGGATACGAGGCCTGAAGGTGCGGATCAGGCCCGGCGTTTGATTGGCGCGATGGATTGGATGGTTGGGCCTACGCCGGAGGCGTTGGAGCGATTTCCAATACGGGGTGTGAAGCGACCCCGGGACGCGGGCAGGAAAGCGATGGGAAACCCCGGCAGGGGTTGTGCCTTTGGGGACGCATCCTCCCGGACATGCATCCTGCGCCTGTCCTCGCCGCAACGCGGCGCACGGCGAAAGCCCAGGGTGAAGCGGAGCGGAACCCTGGGTCACCCCACCCCATGACACCTCGCCCCAACGGGGCGAACGGTGAACACAGGCAATCTGTTCCGTGTGCCCCTTCAGGGCACGGAGCACGTTGTGTGGCGTGGTTCCCGGGGTTCCACCCCGGTCTTTCACCGGTTGCCTCTTCGGGGCACGAGTACCGCCTCTGGCGACTGAAAACTTCTCACCTCAGCACCGTGGCCCGGTAGAAGGCGCGATCGAAACCGGCGGTGTCCCCGAGTTCGACGCGACCGCCGGTGGGGCGGCCTTCGGCGACCTTCTCCCACTTCAGGAGATCGGTGGACCGTTCGAGCAGCACCGTTCCGCCCGTCACCGGTTCCACGATGAGTTCCACCCGTCCGGTCCCGGCATCCATGCTGGCAACCCGGATCGAGGGCAACGTCCCGAGCGCCTCCGCTTCATCCGGGATCCCGTTGGCGTTGGTGTCGGACGAGGATCCCAGGGCGAGGTCGACGGCATCGGCGGCGCCGTTTTCGTTGAGGTCGGCCACGCCGTTGGCCCTGGGTTCCGCGAGACGGACGGCGGTGAACACCACCCGGGATTCCGGCGTGCCGTCGCCGTTGGTGTCGGTGTCGACTTCGAATCGTCCCGAGGCAACCCCCTCGATGGAACGGACGGTCACGTGACCTCCCGCGGGCAGGTCGAAGGGCGACAGGGCGAACACGTGGTTCCCCAGATCGGCTGTCGCGCCCTCGACGACCAGACGCGGACGGAGCGGACGCCCGGTGTGATTCCGGAGGCGCGATTCGCCGCGGTCAACGTCGGCATCGATGCCGACGCGTCCACCGGCCGGTAAGTCGAGACCGCCCCAGCGCAGGACGATGCGGTTGGTCTCGTCGCGTCCGAGGCCAATGGCTGGAAGGACAACCGTGCCGTCGCCGGCCGGGGTGATGTCGAACCCGGTGAGCGTGCCTTGTGAACGGAGCGGCACGAAGCGGTCGATGGCACCATCGCGGGAACCGCGGACGTGGAGATCCCAGACGGTGCGACCGATGGCGGAGGCGACGTGGTAATCGCCGCCCTGGGAGCGCATGTCGATGTGCAGGTCGCCGGGGGGCTTGGTGAAGAGGACGAGGGCGTTCGTGTGGGGAAGGCTGGCGTTCCCAACGAGGGGCGGCACGGCGACACCGGGGAAGCGATCGACGAACTTGCCGTCGTCGGCCCATCCCCATTGGTTGGTGCCCGAGGTGACGAAGGGTGTGGCGTCCCCGGCCGTGCCGAAGCTGAAGGGCAGGCTCACCAGGTCGACGATGCCCGACAGGCTGAGCATCCAATGGCGCGGTCCGGTCCAGATGCGGATCGGCAGGGCGTAGAGGCCGTTGCCGTTCCAGACAACACCTTGTCCGTCGCCATTCCAGCCGTCGCGTGAACCCAGGAAGAACTGGTACGTGTTCGCGATGCGGTCCACGAGGATGTACTGGGAGGCCGCGGAGGTGCGGAAGTTCCACGGATCCTGATGGACGCGGTGGGACGGGTGGTTGGGGTCGTAGACGCGGATGCGCGTGTAGCGGGAGTCGATGTCCACGATCTCATACGGGGCGACGGCATGGCCGGTGCCGACCGAGGGAACCATGGTGAGGACGAAGTTCTCCGGGTTGTCGCGGATCATGGCGAGGACGTTGTTGGGGCGGCCCCCGACAGAGCCGAAGCCGTCGCCGTGAAGTTGGTCGAGCCACGCGGTGACGAACTCGGTGCTGGTCTGCACGCCCTGCATGCCGCGGATGAAGGCCCACAGGTTGGCGGGCGTGCGCGGACCGCAGAACGGGTTCTCATGGACCTCGGGCAGCGGGAACTGCCCGAAGCTGAGGTTCTCCGGATACATGCCGGCGGCGTAGTGCGCGTTGGCATAGAACCGTTCCGGTGCCAGCAGTCCATTGCGCATCATCTGCGCGGCGGCGGAGAACCCGACACACGACCCGCGGGTGTTATCCATCCAGATCTTGAAGACCAGATAGGTGACGAGCGCGACGGGATCGCGGAAGTCGCAGATCGGATTCTGGATGTAGACAGTGTTGCCGAAGACGGTGTCGTACATCCCCAACCCGACGGTGTCGTCGCGGTTGACGAACGGGAACGCGTGAAGGCGCGTCACCTCGGGCAGGACGCGGAGGTCGGTGCCGACCGTCCACTCGAC
>JAIXZE010000017.1 GCA_027489875.1 Verrucomicrobiales bacterium | reverse complement strand
GCCTGGATGCGGAGGGCGTAATCGGCTCCGGAGAACCGGTAGACGAAGCGCTGGGGTGCGGCGGTTGCGAGGAGCGCTCGGGTGCGGTCGGATTCCGGGAACTGTTCGGGGGCGACCTGCGAAAGGCCGGAGGCGCGGAGGACTTCGAGGCGGACGGCACCGTCGTTGACGACGCGGAAATGGCCGGCGAAGCGGGTGGCGCCCTGGGGACGGATCTCGATGGCGTCGACGGATTGGGGGAAGGCCGGGAGTTCGGCCTGCATCTGGATCTGGAGGCTGAAGCCGTCCTTGCGCGGTTGGTTGAAGCGGAGGACGAGACGGCGGGTGTTGGCGTCGGGTCCGGGTTGGAGTTCCCAACCGAGCAGGTGGAGACCCTGGACGGCGGTGATGTTGCCCGCGCCGCGGACGTCGAGGGTGAGGCCCGACATTTCGCCCTGCATGACCTTGCCTTCGAGGAGCGCGACCTGGCGCATCAGGCCGGGTCCAATGGTGACCTGCGAGAGCATCTCGGCGGCGTAGAACAGGCGGCCTTCGGCTTCGGGCCGCGCGGACTTCCAGGCGAGGCGGAAGGTGCCGTCGGGAGGGAGGTGGCTGGTGAAGGTTTCGCCGGTGCGTACGGGCCGCGCGGCTCCGTCGAATTCGAACTGCGTCTCGGCGGGAAGCCCGGCGAGCGCGACGGGTTGCAGGGTGGCGGTCGCGACGCGGAAGTCGACGCGGTTCCAGCCGTTGCTGGTGCGGACGGCGGCGTTGAAGCGGAGTTGGACGGGGAATTCGCCGGGCTTGTCGAAGGTGCCGAGGTAGCGGCCGTTCTCCCAACGGATCCGGCCGTCGCGGACGGCGTCGAGGTCGGCCAGGGCTGCGCTGCCAGAGAGGAGTTCAACGGTTCCGCCGCGGGGATCGGTGACCTGGGCGATGGCGGTGAGGGTGAAGGCGGCGGTGCGATCGTCGAGTTGGCCGTTGAGTTGGAAGTTGCGGAGGACGACGCGCCGGGCGTCGGGATCGGCAGGTTGGATGTGGGCGTAGAGGGCGTAGGCGGAACCCTGGAATCGGAAGGCGAGGGTGACGGGGCCACCCGGCTTTTCGGGGGTGCGGAGGGATTCGGGGAGGAAGCGGGGATCGAGGGGGACGATGCCGACGGTGTTGGTGGTCTGGAGGTCGAGGTCGGGATCGGTGGTGATGCGAAGGTGACCGTGGGAGAGGGCGGGATGGACGGGGGAGAAGGTGAGGAGGGGGAGGGACGATGGGGCGGACTGCCTCCTGACGTCGGCAGCTACGGGGGCGGTGGCTACGATGGTCGCGGTGAGGCGTGGGAGGGGCTTGTCGGATTTGTGGGGGCGGAGGACGAGGGAGCGGAGGCCGTTGGTTTCGCGGCGGACGGACCAGTCGAGGAGGGCTTCGCCGGTGACGGACTGGATCTCGCCGGGGCCGGTGAGGGTGAGGAGGAGTTCGTCGGGTTGGCCCTGGAGCAGGTCGAAGGTGGCGGTGGCGGTGTGCTGGATCTGTTGGGCGGAGACGGTGATGCCGTGGTCGAGGGCGGTGGCGTAAAGCGCGGGGGCGTTGGCATCGCCGCCGCCGCGGAGGTTGGCCTCGAGGATGAGTCGGGCCTTGCCGTCCTGGATGCCGCCGTTGATGGCGAGGTTGGTGAGTTCGGCCCGCGTCTCGGCGGCGTGGGAACGGAGGCTGTTCCCGGCGAGCAGGAGGAGGCAGGCGAGGAGTTGGAACAGGCGGTTCATGGGATGGATCATGAGGGTTCCCGGAGGGCCGGGGGTAAGCGGTGTGTAAAGACGTTGGGTCAGCGGCCGCCGATGGAGCGGGCCTGGCGGATCATGGATTCGAGCCGGGCCGGGCGCGGGTCGCCGGGCTGCGATTGCGGGATGCCGTTCAGGAGAGGGAGGAGGCGGTCGGGCGTGACTTCGGCGGCGTGTGGGCTCTGGGCGAGCCATTCGGCGAAGTTCGAGGCGACGGCGGCGAGACGCAGGGCCGGGCTGGATTGGTCGAGCGCACGAGCGCTGCCTTCGTACGGCACTTCCCAGGACTGCTCGCGGTATTCGGCGGTGCCCGGGACCTTGAAGCGCACGCGGACCGTGGCGATGGGACCGGAGCCAGCGGGATTGGATTGCACGACGTAGAGGGCGTTGCCCGCTTCGGCGGCGGCGAGTTCGGCGGCGTCGACGGTGTTGTCGCGGAACTGTTCCTTCTTCAGTTGGTGGCGGGCGTAACCAACCTGGCGGTGGGTGGTGACGCGGAGCGGGTTGAATTCGACCTGGACCTTGACGTCGGAGGCGGCGACCTGAAGCGCGCCGGCGAGTTGGGCGGCGAAGTTCGCGGTGGCGGCTTCCGGGGTGTTGATGAAGCCGTAGCGGCCGTCGCCATTGCGGGAGAGGCTTTCAAGCAGGTCGTCGTTCAGGCCTTCCCACCCGATGCCGAAGCAGTCGAGCGCGACGCCCTGGCGGCGGTTGTCCTCGACGCGGCGACGGAGGGAATCGGGGGAGACGTCGCCGAGGTTGGCGGCACCATCGGTAAGGAGGACCACGCGGTTGATGCCGGTCGGGGAGAAGTGGCGTCGGGCGGTTTGATAGGCGAGATCGAGGGCCCCTTCGAGGTGCGTGCCACCTTCGGGAGTCAGGGAGCCGACCTGGTCGGCGAGGGCACCGGCCTGGTTGCCGGGGATGCCATCGGCGGCCAGGCGGGCGGTGCGGGCGAAGGTGACGACGCTGATGCGGTCCTGCGGTTGGAGTTGGCTGGC
>JAIXZE010000032.1 GCA_027489875.1 Verrucomicrobiales bacterium | reverse complement strand
GGGTGGAACAGGCAGGTCGGATGGAACTGCACGAACTCCATGTTCGCGACCGCGGCTCCGGCGCGGTAGGCCATGGCCACGCCGTCGCCCGTGGCGATGTCCGGGTTGGTCGTGTAGAGATACACCTTTCCGCAACCACCGGTGGCGAGGATGACCGTGGCGGCAGCAAACGTCTCAACGGCTTGCGAGTTCCGGTCGAGGACGTAGACGCCCACGCAACGATCGGGTCCGGGAACACCCATCTTGCGGGTCGTGATCAGGTCGACCGCGAAATGGTTTTCGAAGACATGGATGTTGGGTTCGGCAGCGACCGCCTTGAGGAGTGCCCGCTCGATCTCGGCACCGGTGGCGTCCTTCGCATGAAGGACGCGCCGACGGGAATGCCCGCCTTCCCGCGTGAGGTCGAGACTGCGTCGATCGGGGTGGGAAGGGTCGGGATTCTCGTCGAAACGCGTGCCGAGTTCGATGAGTTCGGCGATCCGGGCGGGACCTTCCTGAAGGATGGTGCGGACAACGTCCTCGCGGCAGAGACCGGCGCCGGCATCGAGGGTGTCCTGGACGTGGAGTTCGACGGTGTCATCGGCTCCCCAGACCGAGGCAATGCCTCCCTGGGCCCAGTTGGTGTTGGAGTCGGCGCGGTTCTTCTTGGTGACGATGGCCACGGTGCCGTGGCGGGCGGCACGGAGGGCGAAGGACAGTCCGGCGATTCCGGTGCCGAGGATGAGGAAGTCGAAGGTGCGCGGGGCGGTGGAATGGGACATCGGGTTGCGGGTTGGCCTCAGTGGGAGTGGGGCTTTCCCGTGCCGCACAGACCGCAGGAGCTGGGGGTGCCAGAGCAGGACGCACTGGCGTCAGCGCCAGGGCTTCCGCCGGCGACCGATGCCGCGAAGGTGGAAAACTTCTTGGAAAGGCGTTCGGACCCGCACTTCGGGCAGGAGGTCCCGGTCCAGTTGGACGAGCGCACGAGGATCTCGGAATCCGAGCCGCAGGCATCGCAGTGGAACTCGTAAATCGGCATGGGGCGAAGGGTAGTGCGGAAGCAACGGGATGCCAGTGTCCAGTTGGGTGGGGAGTTCCCAGTTCCCAGTTGCCAGTTGCCAGTTGAAACCGGGGACTGGGAACTGGGACTCCCTGGCTACGCTTTGGGGGAGGCGGGGCTGAAGGCGCGGGCGCGGCTCTGGATCTGACGTTGGAGGCTGCCGCAGACGGTTTCGCAGAGGTCGAAGATGCCGGGGTCGGCGATGTAGTAGAAGACGTTGGAGCCTTCGCGACGGCGGCCGAGGATGGCGGCGTCGGCGAGGGCCTGCAGGTGGCGGGAAGTGTTTCCCTGGGTGGAGCCGGTGACCTCGACGAGTTGGGAGACGTTGAGTTCGCCGTTGCGGAGGCTCTGGAGGATGCGCAGGCGTGAGGGTTCCCCGAGGACGCGGAATCGGGCGGCAATGAGTTCGATGGCTTCGTCGGAGAGGGCGTGGAGAGCTTTCGCCATGGGCGGGAGAAAAGGGGAAGAAATGGCTTGCGTCAACACATATGCGCATATACGCATATGGCATCATGAAGATTGAAGGTTTCATCCGAATTCTCGCCGGGATCATGGTCCTCACCTCCATCGTGCTCTCCCGGGTCGTCCATCCCAATTGGCTCATCCTCGGCGCATTCGTCGGAGCCAATCTCATCCAGTCGGCGTTCACCGGGTTTTGCCCCGCGGAAATGATCCTGCGCCGGATGGGCGTCGGGAGCGGAGCCGGCGGTGGCAGTGGGATGTCCGGTGGCTGCTGTGGCACCGGCGGCTGTGATCCGGAGAAGCGGTGATACGGCGCGGAGGCTTGGGTTATTGGCGGGAGGCGGGGCAGCGGTCGCGGAAAGACGGCTTATGAAATCGAAGAACAACGCGTGGGGGGCAGCGATCGCTGCGGTGGCGGTTTTGCTGGGCGGTGCCGGCTGTCATTCCAAGGACCCGCAGCCATTGGCTACGGCGGAGCTTCCGGCCGCGCGCGTGTCCGTGGTGCCGGTGGACGCCAGACCCTTTGCGTCGGTCGAGGAAGTGGTGGGAACGATCCGGGCACGTCAACGGACGGTCCTGGAAGCCAAGGTCAGTGGGCGGATCGTGAACCTGGAGTCGCGCCTGGGACATGCGGTGAAGGCGGGCGAGACGCTGGTGCAACTGGACGCCTCCGAGTTGGTGGCGCGGGTGGAGCAGGCGCGGGTGTTGTTGGAGCAGGCGACGCGGGAGCGGGACCGGTTCCAGGGGTTGCTGGCGCAACGGACGGTTTCGCCGCAGGAGTTCGAAACGGTGGAATCGCGATGGAAGGTGGCGAAGGCGGGGCTCTCGGAAGCGGAAACGCTGCTGGGATACCTGAAGGTGGTGGCCCCGTTCGATGCGGTGGTGAGCCGGAAGCTGGCGGAGGTGGGTGATCTGGCAACGCCGGGCCGGCCACTGCTCGAACTCGAAGTGCCGGGCGAACTGCGTTTGGAGGCGGATGTGGGCGAGGCCCTGATCGACCGGATCCGGGTGGGGCAGGTGCTGACCGTCCGCACGGGGGCGGACAGCCGGTTGCAGGGAACGGTGGCGGAGATTGCGCCGGCGGCGGATGCAGGAACGCGCACTTTTCTGGTGAAGGTGGACCTGCCTTCGGGGACGTCGGTGCGTTCCGGTGCCTTTGGACGGCTGGGAGTTCCGCTGAGTGAAACCTTGGTGATGCGGGTGCCGCCCTCGGCGGTGCTGCGCCGGGGCCAATTGGAGTACGTCATGGTGGAGAGTTCGGGCAAAGCGCAGTTGCGATTGGTCCGCACGGGCCGGGTGTTGGGCGATGGCGTCGAATTGATTTCCGGCGTTGAGAATGGGGAACGCGTCGTCGTGACCGGGCTCCGGGAGTTGGTTGAAGGGCAACGTCTGGAGGTGGTGCCGTGAGCGATCCCAGCACACCTGCCGATCGGCCGTTGGGGCTGGCGGGACGGATTGCGGCGTGGTTTGTCGATTCGAAGCTGACGCCGTTGCTTGTGGTTGCGGCGGTGTTGCTGGGCGTCGCGGCAGTGGTGCTGCTGCCGCGCGAGGAGGAACCGCAGATCAACGTTCCGATGATCGACGTGATGGTGTCGATGCCGGGCTCCGGCGCGAAGGAACTGGAAGAACGCGCCACGCGTCCGATGGAGAAGCTGCTCTGGGAGATCCCCGGGGTGGAGTACCTGTACTCGACCTCACGCGAGGGCGAATCGATGGTGATCGTGCGGTTCCGGGTGGGGTCGGATCCGGAGAGGAGTCTGGTGCAGGTGACCGAGAAGTTGCGGGCGAACTTCGACCGCATTCCGCACGGTGTTTCCTTTCCGATGGTGAAGCCGAGGTCGATCGACGACGTACCGATCCTGGCGCTGACGCTGCATGGGCCGCGGTACGATCATCTGGCCTTGCGCCGGTTGGTGGCGCAGTTGGACGACGCGGTGAAGCAGGTGCCGCAGGTGGCGGAGACGACGATCATCGGCGGTGCGCGACGTCAGGTGCGTGTGCAGTTGGATGGGGTACGCCTGGCCTCGCGAGGACTGACGCCGGCGGGCCTTGTGCCGATGCTGCAACAGGCGAACCGGCAGTTCCGGTCGGGTGCCGTGACCTCGACGAACCGCGAGATCCTGGTGGAGACCGGTGCGTTCCTGACGCGTCCGGACGAAGTGGGGCAGGTCGTGGTGGGCGTTTCGGCGGGACGGCCAGTGTACCTGCGGGAGGTGGCGGAGATCGTGGATGGGGCGGAGGAACCGAGCCAGTACGTGTTCCATGGCGTGGGTGCGGGGTCGACGAATGGCGTGGTCGGACGCGAGGAAGCGGCGGTGACGCTGAGCATCGCGAAGCGGCCGGGAGCCAATGCGATTTCGGTGGCGGAAGGGGTGCTGCGGAAGGTGGATGGATTGCGTGGGCAGATCCTGCCGGCGGACCTGGAGGTGAGCATCACCCGGCACTACGGCGCGACGGCCGCGGAGAAGTCGAATGAACTGCTGCTCCACATGGGCATCGCGGTGGCGAGCGTGGCGCTCTTGATCTGGCTGGTGCTGGGGTGGCGCGAATCCGGGGTGGTTGGTGTGGCGATCCCGGCGACGCTGGCGTTGACCCTGTTGGTGTTTCACCTGTGGGGGTTCACGCTCAACCGCATCACGCTCTTCGCTCTGATCTTCAGCATCGGCATCCTGGTGGATGACGCGATCGTGGTGGTGGAGAACATCGTCCGGCACCGGTGGCTTCCGGGCAACGAGGCGCGTCCGTTGTCCGTGGTGGCGGTGGAAGCCGTGGCGGAGGTGGGCAACCCCACGATCCTTGCGACGTTCGCGGTGATCGCGGCGGTGTTGCCGATGGCTTTCGTGGGCGGGTTGATGGGGCCGTACATGCGGCCGATTCCGGTGGGCGCGAGCGCGGCGATGTTCTGGTCGCTGTTGATCGCCTTCGTCGTGACGCCGTGGGCCTCGGTGCGGTTCCTCGGAATGGCCCGCAAGGGAGTGAACGCGGTGGCGGGGCACGGTGCGCACGGCACTCCGCGTGAGGATGGCGCTACACGGTTGTATCGTCGGGTGATGGGACCGTTGCTGCACCATCGCGGGTGGCAATGGGGATTCCTCGCCGGCATTACGCTGCTGCTGTTGGCGGCGATGGCGGGTGTGGGCGTGGGATGGGTGAAGGTCAAGATGCTGCCGTTCGACAACAAGTCGGAGTTCCAGGTCATCCTGAACCTGCCGGAGGGCAGTTCGCTGGAGCGCACGGCGGAAGCGGCGCGGGCCATGGCCGCGGAAATCCGGAAGGAACCCGAGGTCACGGACTACCAGATCTATGTGGGTGTGGCGTCGCCGTTCAATTTCAACGGATTGGTCCGGCATTACTTCCTGCGCCGGGGCGCCAGCGTGGCCGACATCCAGGTGAACCTCCGGCCGAAGCACGATCGCAAGGCACAGTCGCATGACATCGTGAAGCGGTTGCGTCCGGCGGTGTCGGGAATTGCGGACAGGTTCGGCGCGCGGGTGGCGTTGGCGGAGGTTCCGCCGGGGCCGCCGGTGTTGCAGACGTTGGTGGCGGAGGTTTACGGGCCGGATGATGCGGCACGCACCGGATTGGCGCGGGCGGTGCGAGACATCTTCCGCAAGACGCCGGGCGTCGTGGACGTGGATTGGTATGTCGAGGATCCGCAGCCGAAGGTGCGGTTCGTCATCGACAAGGAAAAGGCGGCGTTGCACGGCGTGAGCGCCGCGGCGATTGCCCAGACGTTGCGGTTGGCGGTGGCGGGCGAGTCCATCGACCTGTTGCACGTCCCGGCGGAGAAGGAGGACGTGAACATCGTCCTCGAGTTCCCCCGGTCGACGCGGGCGCGCCCGGAGGAGTTGTTGGCGCTGCGGGTTCGTTCCGGAGACGGCAATGCCTTGCCGGAGCCGGGAGGGTCGGGTCTGGCTCCGTTGATCCCGTTGCGGGAGTTGGTGCGTCTGGAGACGTCCACCGTGGACGGTAGTCGGCATCGCAAGAACCTGATGCCGGTGACGTACGTCATCGGGGATGTCGCCGGGGTGGTGGAGAGCCCGGTCTATGCCATCGGGACGATGAACGAGGCATTGGCAAAGCTGGACGTGGCGGCGGTGACGGGCGTTGCGACGCGGGATCCGCTGCGGATCCTGAATGCGAGCCAGCCGGAGTCGGATCTGTTGCCGGCGCTGAAGTGGGACGGCGAATGGCACATCACGATCGAGGTGTTCCGCGATCTGGGCATGGCCTTCGCCGCGGTGCTGGTGTTGATCTACGTGCTGATGGTCGGGTGGTTCCGGTCGCTGGTGACGCCCCTCGTGGTGATGATGGCGATCCCGTTCTCCCTGGTGGGCATCCTGCCCGCGCACGGCGCGATGGGCGCGTTCTTCACGGCGACATCCATGATCGGGTTCATGGCGGGAGCCGGGATCGTGGTGCGCAATTCGATCATCCTGGTGGACTTCATCGAGCAGCGCGTGGCAGAGGGTTTGCCGCTGGCGGACGCAGTGGTCGACGCCGGCGCGGTGCGGTTCCGTCCGATGCTGCTGACGGCGATGGCGGTGGTGTTCGGGGCGGCGGTGATCCTGTTCGACCCGATCTTCCAGGGGCTGGCGATCTCGCTGATGGCTGGCGAGGTGGCGTCGCTGTTGATCAGCCGTCTTGCCGTGCCTGTCCTGTACTATCAGGTGCACGGCCGACGTTCGGAGGAAGCCGCGAAGCCTCGCCGACCGGAGCCGACCTTGCCGCCACCTTCGGAGCCGTCGACGGACGTGACGGCCGGGATAACGCCGTAACGGGGAAGGTCAGCGGCCGAGACGGCGCCACACCTCGGCAACGGTGGCGGCGGGATCGTGATGCAGGATGCACTGCCAGTTGCGGGCGATGGCGGCGTCGATGTTTTCGGCACGGTCGTCGATGTAGAGGAGGTCCGTGCCTGCGAAGCCGGCGGAACGTTCGAGAGCTTCATAGATGGGGACCTTGGGTTTCATCGCCCCGACCTCATGCGAGAAGATGTACGAGGTGAACCCGGCGAAGAACGGGAAGCGCTGCTGGATGTGTTCGACGGCGATGTCGTTGGTGTTGGAAAGGATGTGGGTGGGAAGGCCGGCGGCCCGCAGTTCGGCATGCATCGCGATCATGGACGGGATTTCCGTGAAGATGTCGCCAAAGGCCGCGCGGAAGTCGGCCAGGGATCCGGTGAACCCCGATTCCTTTACGAAGATCGTGTAGAGTTCGGCCGCGCTGATCTTTCCGGACTCGAACTCGTGCAGGAGCGGGGATTGGTCGAGAAGGCCGCGGATGGCCGTTTCCCCGATGCGCGTCCGGGGTGCGAGGGTGCGTGCGGCGATTCCGTAGTCGAAGTCGAGGAGGACCTTTCCGAGGTCGAAGATGATGGCTTTCGGAAGGGGGATGGGCGAAGGCACCGAAGCGGAGGCTCCAGTGGGTGCGGCTGTGGGATGAGCTTGCGGATTCAAGGTCCCGGATTGAAGCCGGGTGGTGTCCGCGGGTTCAACATGGAAACGGCGGCGGGAGCCGGCATGCGTGTGGACGGGTGCGGGAGCAGCGGTTAAAATCAGTCGTAACGAGAGCTCTACCTGCCGCCGTAGTCGGGGACTCCGCCATGGATTCGCGAATTGCGGTGGTGAACAAAGCGCGGATCGCTGATCGAACTCATGAATGCGAGGGCTGTGCGGACTGGTGTACTGCTCGCTGCGCTCCTGACCTCTGGATGTGCTCCCAAACACACCCATTCGCTGGAGGAATCGGCAATCACGAACGGTCGAGTAGTCCTGATACTCACAAACTCGATTGGATATGCATATTCCGGATCCAGCGATGGTGGCAGTTACAGGGACGATTACAGGACGATCGAGGTGCTCCCTGACCGGGTTCTGATGGGCGGGAGGACGCATCTTGGGAGGAGTCACTGGATCGTGGTTGATCTGACCTCCGAAACACGGGTCTTGATTGATGGTGAGCCATTCCAGAATGCGAAATAGGTTGTCCCAGAAGCCCTCCTTCGTTTGTTGCCCGGCCTCCGCCGTTACCTGAATCGCTTCGGTGCAGTTGCCGCCGGAAACAGGTGCTTGTTCCAGCCCCAACGGGGCGATTCAAGCCAGCCCGGGGCATCGCCCCGTGGATCCCCGCCCGGATCGAACACGAGCCCTGAAAGGGCGGATCAGGTGTGCGGTTTGGATCTAGATCAGGGTTGGACGGATTGGTACGCCCTTTCGGGGCTTGGGGTTGGTTTTGTGTGGGGCAAAGGGACCGCAGGGCGTTGCCCTGGGCTTTCTTGGGCTGCCCCGCTGGGGCGGGTGCAGCCGACAGCGGAGTCACAACCGCGGGACGTCTCGACGGCCTTCGAGGGCGCGGGCGAGGGTGAGGTCGTCGGCGTATTCGAGGCCGGCACCGGCGGGGAGGCCTTGGGCGATGCGGGTGACGCGGACCCCTTGCCCGGCGAGGCGTTGGGCGAGGTAGACGCAGGTGGCTTCACCTTCGACGTCACTGCCCAGAGCCAAGATTACTTCCTGGATGCCTTCGGGGGCGATGCGGGATTCGAGGCTGTCGATGCGGAGATCCTCGGGTCCGACCCCGTTGAGGGGACTCAGGCGGCCGCCGAGCACATGATAACGTCCCCGGAAGGTGTGGGACTTTTCGAGGCTGAGGACGTCCAGGGCGCGTTCGACGATGCACAGGATGCCGTTGGCACGAGTGGAGTCGGAGCAGATCGGGCAGGGTTGGGCTTCGGTGAGGGCTCCGCAATGCTGGCAGAGGGCGACGCGTTCGCGGGCGGCGAGGAGGGCGTCGGCCAGGGTGCGGGTGATCGCAGGATCGGCCTGGACCAGATGGAGGGCGAGCCGTTCGGCGGAGCGGGGGCCGATCCCGGGCAGGCGGCCGAGGGCGGCGCTGAGGGCAACGATGGGTTCCGGGAGTGAGGCCACGGTCAGAAGATGGGGGCGACTCGCCGGAACCCGTCGTGCGGGGTGGGGATCAGAACATCCCGGGGATGGACAGCCCGCTGGTCACGGAGCCCATTTCCTTCTCGGAGACTTCCTTGGCCTGGCGCAGCGCCTGATTGACGGCAGTCACGACCAGATCCTCAAGGAAGGGGACGTCCTGCGGATTCACGGCATCCGGCAGGATCTTGATGGAGGCGATCGTCTGATCGCACTTGGCGACCACCTTGACGGCCCCGCCGCCGGCCTGGGCCTCGACGGTCTTCTGGGCGAGCGAAGCCTGCACGGCTTCCATCTGCTGCTGGATGCGCTGAGCTTGGCGCATCAATTTTCCAACGCTGGACATGTTGGGTGTGGAGGTAGCGGTTTCGGTGGGGCGGTTCAAGTCCGGAGGTCGCCCGTCAGTCGGGGTAGCCGTCCTGGTTGCGGACGTGCCAATCCCACGCGGTGGCGACGATGTCCTCGATCTTCGGATATTTCGGGCGCCATCCGAGATCGTCGAAGGCGCGGGTGGCCGCGGCGACGAGGCGCGGGGGATCTCCGGCACGGCGGGGCTTCTCGATGGTTGGAATGGATTTCCCGGAGATCCGGGCGCAGACATCGATGACCTGGCGGACAGAGAATCCTTCGCCGTTGCCGAGATTGTAGAAGCCGGTCTTGCCGGGTTGGAGGGCGAGGATGTGGGCCTGGGCGAGATCGGCGATGTGGATGTAATCGCGGATGCAGGTGCCGTCCGGCGTGGGGTAGTCCGTGCCGTAGATCTCGCAGTGGGTCTTCCGGCCGAGGGCGACCTGGAGGACGTTGGGAATGAGGTGGGTCTCGATGCGGTGGTGTTCGCCGAATTGGGCGGAAGCACCGGCGGCGTTGAAGTAGCGGAAGGCGACGAAGTCGAGACCGTGCAGTTCCCGATACCAGAGCAGGATCTTCTCGAACATCAGCTTGGACTCGCCGTACGGATTGATGGGGCGCTGCGGGAGCGATTCATCCATCGGCACGCGGTCCGGTGGTCCGTAGGTGGCGCAGGTGGAGCTGAAGACGAACTTGCGGACGCCGGCGGCGACGGCGGCATCGATGAGGTTGAGACCGCCACCGACGTTGTTCCGGAAATACTTCGACGGATTGGTCATGGACTCGCCCACGAGGGCGTTGGCGGCGAAGTGGATGACGGCCTCCGGGGCGACGGACTTCAGTGTCGCGTGGATGAGGTCCCGGTCGTTGAAGTCGCCGAGGATGAAGTTGGCACGTTTATCGACGGCGGAGCGATGGCCCTCGGTGAGGTTGTCGAACACGGTGACCGTGTGGCCGGCGTTGAGGAGTTCCTCCACGCAGACGGATCCGATGTAGCCGGCACCGCCGGTGACGAAGACATTCATGGGGATTGGGGTTGGTTTTCTTTGTTCAGGATTGCAGGCGCGGTCCCGCAGGAAAAGGGGCCTTTCGGGATCGTGTGCGGGAAATCGCGTCAGGGAAGATAAGGAATGGTGAGTGGGCCTTGGGGCAGGACAGCCACGCGTGCGCTGGCGGGGAGGCGTTGCAGTTCCTCTCGGACCAATGACCCGATGTCCGCACAGGGATCGAGGTGTGCGGCGCGGAGGGTGTCCGGGGCGATGGACGAGTACACGCGGACACGGGCGCGGCGCTGGATGAGCGCCTGGATCTGGGCCTGCCATTGCTCGGGCCGGACGAAGCCCGGCGTGGCCAGCAGGGTGAGGATTTCCTCGGGGGACCGGGCTTCGCGGAGCAATTTGTCGAGGGGACTGCCCGCGGGAACACCTTCGCGGCATTCGGCGGCGAGGATGAGCAAGCCACCTTCCTTGAGGATGCGGGCACCGGCGCTCATGCCCTTCACGCCTTGGTACAGGTTCTGGTCGAGCGGATACCCGGAGTTGGTGGTGACGACGATGTCAAAGGGGGCCTCGACCCGCTGCATGGCGGAGGTGCGGACAAACTCGCGGCCCTGTCGATGCGCGGTGAGCAGGTCGCCGGCAAACACCCCCGTGATGGCACGGTGATCGTTGAGGGTGACGTTGAGGAGGAAGGTTGGGCCGGTGCGGAGGGCGATGTCCCGGAGTTCCTCCCAGAGCGGGTTGCCTTCACAGATGCCAAAGGTGGCCCGCGGGTCGCCGATGTTGTCGGCACCGTGATTGCTCATGACGGTCTCGACGTGGGCCACGCCGGGCATGATGCCCTTGGGACCGCCGCTGAATCCGGCGAAGAAGTGGGGTTCGATGAATCCGGTGACGATCCGGAGGTCGGCCTCGACGCAATGGCGGTTGATCCAGGCGGGGACGCCGGTGCGTGTGGTGCCGAGGGCGATGCAGGCTTCGTGGCTCTCGGGTTCGTGGTTGAGGACCCGGTAATTGGCGACGACCTCGGGCGTCAGCATCCGCTCCAGTTCGGCGGTGGTGTTGGGGCGGTGGGTACCGAGCTGGTTGAGCAGGGTGATCTGGTCGCGCGAAACACCGTGGGCGTGGAGGTACTCCAGCAGCCAGGGGATGATCCGGTGGTTCGGGGTCGCCCGGGTGATGTCGGTGAAGAGGATGGTGATCCGCGCACCCGGCTTGAGCCATGCAGGAAGGGCGGGAGCCGCAATGGGTTGGTCGAGGGCGGCAAAGAGGGCACCGCGTTCATCGGGAAGGCCGGCCCGATGGGCGGGTTGGATGACCTGTGTGCGGTCGTCCGGGAATTCAACATCCAGAGTGCCTTGTCCGTACGCGAGGGAGACCTTCATGTGACGCGCTGAGGATAGGCGGAGACGGTCGGGGAGGGCGACGGAAAAACCCGGCTACCGAACGCCTCCTGACGTCGACGGCTACCGAAGCCCTCCTCACGTCGAACGCTGCCCGTCAGGCCGGGGAGGGTTGGGCGGAGCCGAGACCCGGAAGCTTCGGAGGCAAAGGCTTGATGACCTCGGGAAGCGGGGTAGCGGCTTGGGCTCCACTGGGGGGATCAATCTTGGAGGGATTGACCGGGGGAGGCGTCATGGAACCGGTGCGGACGATCTCTTCGACCTGGGCACCATCCAGAGTCTCGTACTCGAGGAGGGCGTTGGCGATGGCTTCGAGCTTGTCGCGATGGTCGCGGATGATGGTGGTCGCGCGCTGGTAGCCGTCGTCGATGATGCTCTTCACCTCGGCATCGATCGCCTGGGCGGTCGCTTCGGAGTAATCCTTGGAGCGCATCATGTCGCGACCGAGGAAGACGTATTCCTGGGCATCGCCGTACTGGATCATGCCCAGGCGGTCAGACATGCCGTAGTGCATGACCATGGCCCGGGCCATGCTGGTGGCCTGCTGGATGTCGCCGCCTGCACCCGTGGAGATGTCGTCGGTGACGATTTCCTCAGCGATGCGTCCGGCCATCGTCATGGCGATGAGATCCTTGAGCTCCTTGCGGGTACGATTGAGGAGATCGTCCTTGGGCAGGTACATCGTCGAGCCGAGGGATTGGCCGCGAGGGATGATGGTGACCTTGTGGAGCGGGTGGGTGTGCTCGAGCACCACGTTGACCAGGGCATGGCCGGCTTCGTGCCAGGCGGTGCCGCGCTTTTCCTTCTCGGACATGGCGAGGCTCCGGCGTTCGCGGCCCCAACGGACCTTGTCGCGAGCCTCTTCGAGTTCGGCCCGGCCGATGGACTTACGGCCGGTGCGGGCGGCGAGCAGGGCGGCCTCGTTCAGGAGATTGGCGAGTTCCGCACCCGAAAATCCGGGGGTGCCGCGTGCGATGATCGAGAGGTCCACGGAAGCGTCGAGCTTCACGTTCTTGGCGTGGACCTTGAGGATGGCTTCGCGGCCACGGACATCGGGGAGACTGACGGTGACCTGACGATCGAAGCGGCCGGGGCGGAGGAGCGCAGGATCGAGGACGTCGGCGCGATTGGTGGCCGCGATGATGATGATGCCCTCGGTGGTGTCGAAGCCGTCCATTTCGACGAGAAGGGCGTTGAGGGTCTGTTCGCGTTCGTCGTTCCCGCCGCCGAGGCCATGACCGCGGCTCCGGCCGACGGCGTCGATTTCGTCAATGAAGATGAGGCAGGGCGTGGCCTTCCGGGCCTGTTCGAACATGTCGCGGACGCGGGAGGCACCGACGCCGACGAACATTTCCACGAAATCAGAGCCCGAGATGCTGAAGAAGGAGGCGTCGGCTTCGCCGGCGATGGCCTTGGCGAGCAGTGTCTTGCCTGTGCCGGGGGGGCCGACCATCAGGACGCCCTTCGGGATACGGCCACCGAGCTTCTGGAATTTCTTCGGGTCCTTGAGGAATTCGACGAGTTCGGAGACCTCTTCCTTGGCTTCCTCAACGCCCGCAACGTCCTTGAAGGTCGTCTTGTTGCGTTCCTTGGCGAGCAGTCGCGCCTTGGACTTGCCGAAGCTGAGCGCGCCGCGGCCGGCATTCCGGATCTGGCGGATGAAGAAGAAGTAAATCAGGAATCCGATGACGACGATGGGGATCAGCTGGATGAGGACGGACAGCCAGAGGTTGGTCGTGGCGGAGCCCTTGAAGACGCCGGTGTTCAGCAACAGGTCTTCGGTGCCTTCCGTCAGGCGCGTGCGGATCGCGAAGGGGACGAGGTTGGTCTTGCCTTCCTCGATACGGATGTACTTGCCGGTGACTTCGCGGAGGAACTGCGAATCAGATGAGTAGTTGATCCGCCCGCTTTCGATCTTGTTCTCGCGGGCCAACTGGATGAGTTGGGCGTGGCTGATCTCCTCCGCCTGCGGCGCGCGGGATCGAGTGGCGAGGACCACGACGGGAACGAGCGCGGACAGGAGGATCATGAGGATCCACGTGCGCGCTGGCATGCGTGGTTCGGATTGGCGCTTATCGCCGGAGGGGAAGGAGTCGTCGGACATGGCCCTTAGTGAGATGACCGTAACACCCGGGTGTCGAAGGCGCAACGGTGACCACAGAACGGATTTTGGCCCGGGATGCGGGTGCTGGAATTCGCATATTCCACCGAAATTGGAGGGTCACTGGCTGAGGGTCGGGCATCGGGACGGCTGGATCCCGGCGCTTTATTCCTCATGCAGGGAGGACTGAAGGGGGCTCAGCCTCCACGACGGCACCCGTTATTTCTTGCGGACGGTGAGCCAGAGCCAGTCGGTCTCGTTGATCAGGAGGCGGTGGAACCCTTGCGGGACTCCGTTGTTCTCTCCGGTGGTGGCGAGTTCGTGGATGACATGGAAGAGGGGGCCGTTGGTGCCGGATCGGACATGGATTCGGAGCGGACGTTGTACCGGCGGTGCATTGGTTGTGGCAGTCCACGACAGGGTGGCTTCCTTGGCGTCGCCGGAGACGTCGACCGGGGCCACGCTCACGCCTTCCGGTGCGTCTTGCACCTCGATCCGCAGCGGGCCTTCGAGCCCGCCCAAGCGTTGCAAGGCGACCTTGAACTCATTGGTCTTCCCCGGTTCGACGCTGAGTGCGGAGGCTGCTGAGGTTGCGCGTACCCCTGGAGTCACCACTTCCAGTTGCAAACGGTACCGATGCTCCGCGCCTGTCTGTGAGAGGACCGATCCAACGACGGCGCGAAAGGTGCCATCGGAGGGGGCCTTCCACGTCAGCGCAGGATCCCCGAAGCTGGAATCATCATCGTGGGCGAGTTCCTTCCCTGCGGCGTCGAGGATCCGGAGCGACGCGTCGAGTGGTGAACCCAGCGCGGTGGCATGCACCTCGAGTCGGTAGGTTGTCCCTTTGATGGCGGCAAAGCCGTAATGGTCGCGTTCACCGCGGGTTGCGAGCGTGCCGGTGACCGCTGCGGGAACGGGCAGGACAGGGGTATTGGTCCCTTCCCGTGTTTCGCGGAGCTCTGGCCCGTTCCCCAGGGGAATCCAGGCCGGGCCGGCAAAACCGGCGAGTGTGGGCTGGATCCAGGGTTGGTTTGTTGCGGCCGTGGTCTGGGCGGGGAGGTGGATCCGGGGCGATTCAGAAGCGAGATTGAAGCCGAGGATGCGCGCCTCGGTCGTTTGCACTCGGCTGAGCCCGGCAGGGTCGAGGCCCAGCGCGTAGGGGCCGTCAGCGAGGTGTAAACGGTAAACGCATCGGGCGTTCCCGGTGAACCGCACGTCCGATTCCGCCGGATGTGGAAATCCGAACACCTCGATGCGGTACCGGCCGGACTCCGGGGCTGTGACGGCCAGCAAGGGATCGAAGGTGAAGCCGTCGTCGTGGTTCCAACCGATGAGGGTGCCGCGATCGTCACGGATGCGCAGGACCGCATCGAGCGGCGAGGCCAGCACGAAGGCTTCGATCCGGGCGATGAGGGTGCGGCCTTTGGCCACTGTCACTTCGAAGGTGTCGACGTCGTCGCGCTTTTCGAGACGGCCTTCGACCAGGGCCGGAAGTGAATCCACAACCTGGGCCTGCGTTGCGGCGTCGTTGGGCTCGACTTCGGTCCGGACGGGGCGTGGATCAACGATGAGGAACCGCGGATTGCTTGCGCCCTCCTCGTTGAGGGCCCGGGCAAGGTATGTTCCCGGGGGGACGTCTGGGGCGATAACGACCCGATACTTCGGGGAGTTGGTGGTGGGCTCGGCGTGGATCCCTGGATGGTTGAAGACGAGAGGCGTTGGCCATGGGGTCAACGTTCCGACGCCGGTGATTTCATTGGTGGATCCGGGACGAGCGCTCGGGGGAAAAAGATGATCCAGCGTGGGCACCGCAGCCTGGGCGGCAACAATGAGGCTCAAACCCATTCCCATGGCCAGGTGGTGCCACAGGTGTCCCACGGATCGCAGGGCCGACACCGGTTGCATCAGACGAACAGGTCGCGGATGGGGCGACCGTTGTTGACGAGTTGGACGGGGCGTCCGGTTGGCGTGTGGAGGATCTGTTGTGGATCGATCCCGAGCTTGGTGTAGAGCGTGGCGGCGAAGTCTTCGGGGCGGCAGACCTTTTCGGCGGCGTGGTATCCCTTGGCATCGGTGGCCCCGATGACATGACCACGGGGAACACCGCCACCCGCGAACAACACCGACATCGCATGCGGCCAGTGATCGCGGCCGCCGTCCTTGTTCACCTTGGGGGTCCGGCCGAATTCGCCGAGGACGACGACGAGGGTGGAGTCAAGGAGTCCGCGTTCGTCGAGGTCGGCGATGAGGGCGGCCACCCCCCGGTCGAGGTTGCGGACCGTGTCGCCCTTGTAGGCTTCGAACAACTTGGTGTGATGGTCCCAACCGCCGGAGTACACGGTGACCCATGAGACCCCGACCTCGACCAGGCGGCGGGCGAGGAGCAGGCGCTGGGAGAAATCGTTCCGGCCGTACCGGTCGCGGAGCTTTTCGTCCTCCCTCTTCAAGTCGAACGCCGCCTGCGCTCGCGGTGAGAGGACAAGTCCGACGCCTTGGGCGAGGTATTGGTCGAAGGTGACCGCTGGATCATCGGCGAGCTTGTCCGTCAGTCGTTCCATGCGGTCGAGCGCGGCGCGGAGGTCGCGGCGGGACGAGGCGCGACCCTCGCTGATTTCGGAAGGCAGGACCACGTCACGGACCTGGAAGGCAGCGGAATTGGGAGAGCCGTCGATGACAAAAGGCGCGTGCTGGCCACCGAGGAAGTTGGGGCCGCCGCTGCGGGAAACCTGCGGCATGGTGACGTAGGGCGGAAGGCCCTCGCGCTGGCCGCGCTGGTGGGAGACGACGGATCCGAAAGATGGGTGGAAGGTGACGAAGGCGCCGCAGGCGACGGGTTGGGGCGTGGGTGCCCCGGTCATCAGGTAATGGTTGCCGCCCCCGTGGTTTGGATCCTTGTGGCAGAGCGAACGGAGGATCGTGAGCCTGTCGGCGACCTTGGCGAGTTCCGGAACGGCCTCGCTGAAATGGATTCCGGGGACCGACGTGGAGATTGGCTTGAAGTCCCCGCGGATTCCGGAAGGGGCGTCCGGTTTCGGATCAAAGGTTTCGTAGTGCGATGGTCCACCATCGAGCCAGACCATGATGCAATTGACGGGTTTGGTGGGGGCCACCGGGGCGTGGACGACCTTGGCTGACTTCCCGGCCTGGGCGGCCTGGAGGCGCAGTGCGTCGGCAAAGCCGAGCCCCAACATGCCTCCAATGCCGAGTTGGAGGAAATCCCGTCGCGGGATTCCGGCGCAATTGCGGGTCAGCGGTCTCATGGCTTTGGCGGCGAGTGTAGGCACGACGGTAAGCTTGACCAGAGGCGAGTTGGGCAACGGGGAGAAAGTCGGAAGAATTGGACCCGCATTCGTGTCTTCTGCCCGATGTCAAGATGGCAATCCGGGGCAAATGAAGGACACAAACGAACACTGGCGGTTCGAGGCCGGGCCTGCCATCCTCGGGCAACAGTTTGAATCATTCGAGCTGCCCTGTGGGCTTCTGGACGTCGAGGGATGACCGGATGTGACTCAGGGATGCGCCAAGGCGCAGTGCCGTCTGATGTTTGTTTGGAGTCACGACACATGTCCAATATGGGAGTACTCGGCCGTTTGAAGGCGATGGCCATTTCAGTGAGGCAATGGTTCGACGCGGATTACCGTTCGGAGGAGTTGTTGCTCCGTAAAGACATCCCCAACAAAGTCGAGTGGGTTCGGACGATTCCGTTCGTCATCCTGCACGCGGGTTGTCTGGGCGTGATCTGGACCGGGTGGAGCTGGACCGCGGTTGCGGCGGCGGTGTTCCTCTACTTCGTCCGGATGTTCGCGGTGACGGGCTTCTTCCACCGTTATTTTTCGCATCGAACGTTCTCGACCTCCCGCCCCATGCAGTTCGTGTTGGCCGTCTGGGCCGGGACGTGCGTGCAGCGCGGGGCGTTGTGGTGGGCGTACACGCACCGGCATCATCACCAGCACTCGGACGAGCCGGTGGACAAGCATTCGCCGCGGCAGCACGGGTTCCTCTGGTCGCACATCGGCTGGATCACGAGCGCGAAGAATTTCCCGACGGACTACAGCCGCATCAAGGACCTGGCGAAGTTCCCTGAATTGGTGTTCCTGAACCGGTTTGACGTGTTGGTGCCGGTCTTGTTTGCAGTGCTCCTGTTCTTCCTCGGCGTGGCGATGAACGCGATCTGGCCGTCATTGGGTGTCACGGGTGGCCAGATGCTGGTGTGGGCCTTCTTCATCAGCACGACCGTCCTGTTTCATGGTACGGCGTGCATCAACTCGATGGCGCACGTGTTTGGGCGTCGCCGGTACGAGACCGGGGATGACAGCCGGAACAGCTTCCTCCTGTCGTTGATCACGATGGGAGAGGGTTGGCACAACAACCATCACATGCACATGAGCTGCGTGCGTCAGGGCTTCTACTGGTGGGAAGTGGACATCACCTACTACCTGCTGAAGATGATGTCGTGGACCGGCCTGATCTGGGATCTGCGTCCGGTGCCGAAGGCGGCGTATGACACCACCCGCCACCTGAGTCACCAACCGGTGGCCGCCAAGGCCACGGTTTCCGATGCGGATACCGCCGCGACAGAAGAAGCGGCCGCAGTCCGTTCCCTGCCGGTGAAGCCCTGAAGCATGTCCCGGCCCACGTTGGCGATTGTCGGGACCGGCATCGCGGGGATGGGTTGTGCCCATATCCTGCAGGATCGGCATGACCTGACGCTGTTCGATCAGGCCGATTACATCGGCGGCCACACCAATACGATCGAAGTGCCGGAAGGTAACCGGAAGGTGGCCTTCGACACGGGGTTCATGGTCTTCAACAAGGTGACCTACCCCCGGTTGGTGCGCCTTTTTGAGGAATTGTCCGTGCCCATCAAGGCCACGGACATGTCCTTTTCCGTGCAGCACCTGCCGACCCGGTTGGAGTATTCCGGGTCCAGCCTGAACCATCTTTTTGCGCAGCGCCGGAATCTGTTCCGGCCGCGCCATTACCGGATGCTGCTTCAGGTGAACCGCTTCAATCGCGAGGCCATCGAGGCGCTGACGGATCCCCGATGGGCCGGCGTGACGATCGGGGAGTACGTGGAGATGCGGGGGTACGGGGAGGATTTCCTGAATCTCTTTCTGGTCCCCATGAGCAGCGCGGTGTGGAGCACGCCGCCCGAGGGCATGCTGGATTTCCCGGCGGTGACCCTGCTGCGATTTTTTCATAACCATGGGTTCCTGGGGCTGCATACGCAGCATCCGTGGTGGACGGTGGATGGCGGTTCCCGCGAGTACGCGAAACGCTTGATGGCCCCACTGAAGGACCGTGTCCGCTTGTCGGATCCGGTGGTGGCCGTCCAGCGATTGCCGGGCGGAGGGGCCGAAGTTGCCACGAAGTCGGGTTGGCGTGGGCGGTTTGACCGGGTGATCCTCGCGGCGCACGCCGATCATTCATTGGCGATGCTCAAGGATGCGGATGCCGAGGAGCGACGGTTGCTGAAGGAGTTTCGGTACCAACCCAACCAAGCGGTGATCCATACGGACGCCGTCGAGATGCCGAAGGCGCGCCTTGCGTGGGCCGCGTGGAATTATCGGATCCAGGTGGGAGCGGATGGGAAGGTTCAGCCGACAACGGTTTACTGGATGAACCAGTTGCAGGGTGTGAGCGACCAATTGGATTACTTCGTCTCGATCAACGGGGGGCGGGATGTTGATCCCGCGAAGATCATCCGGACGATCGATTACGAGCATCCGCTGTTTTCATTGGGAGCCGTGCGGGCGCAGGCGTCCTTGCCGAACTTGAACCGGCGTGATCCCGGCCAGTCGGTATTCTTCTGCGGAAGCTATTTCCGTTACGGGTTTCACGAGGACGCGTTCAGCTCGGCGGTGGATCTCTGCGAGGTTTTGACCGGCGAGAAGCGGTATCCGGCGGCCGCGAAGTAGTGGGGGAGTTTCAAGTTTGAAGATTCAAGATTGAAGTTCCCTGCGTGCCCTCATGCGGCGTGGAGATGGGCGGCACCGGGTGGGGGGCACCCGGCCTACAGTCGGGCATCCGACCTCCCCTTACGGCACGGTCCAGGTGAGGGCGGCGTTGTGGCTGGTGAGGTCGTAGGCCAGGCCACCGGCGAAACCCGGAAGGCTCTCGCGATGGCGGGCGATGGTCAGAAGGTGAAGTCCGGACTGGCTGGATTCAAACCGCAGCAGGCCCTCGTTGTCCGCGGTCAGTTCCCGTTCCTTTTCATCGGGGGTGCGCAAGGTGGCCTTGATCCCGGGCAGGGCTTTGCCGCGGAAGAGGGCGCGCACTTCGCCGGGCTTTCCCGTGGGTACGAGATCGAGGGTGAGCGCCGGTGTGGCGGCTGCGGACGTATGCGCGTGCCAGCGGGCGTAGAAGAACGGGCGACGGCCGGGTCGGCCCGGTGTGACCATCACCGGATAAGCCGTCTCGATCTGGACGGAATCACCGGCGGAGGCAGGACCGATGCGGAAGTGGTCCGAGGCCTTCTCGACGCTGATGGACGCGGTGTTGGTGCCGTTGCGTTTCCATGCGGTGGGTAACTGCAAGTCATCGAGGTGGCCGGGAGAACGTTCCAGTTTTCCATCGGGTTCGGCGAACCGGATGGCGAGTTCACCGGAAGGCAGGGGCTCGATCCAAACGGAGTGGGCGAGCGCCTGGACCGACAAGAGACCGATGGCGAGGCAAGCGATGGTGCGGATCATCGGGTGGCAGCGCTGAGGGTGGAGGCGGGTGCAGCGTTGGGGGAAAGCAGTTCGAGGTCGGGCCGCTTGTCTTCACCGTCTTCGCCGCCGAGCACGATGAGCTGGCGGTCGCCGGCGGTGACTAGGCGATGGGCCATGCGCGGATGGGTCACGCGGCCGACCTTCTCCCAGGTGTTGCCGCCCGGGGCGAGGCGGAGCAGGTCGCCCTGGAACATGTTTGCGTAGATGGAGCCCGACTGTGCGATGGCCGAGCAGGCGAAGCCCTTGAAGCGTCCTTCGGGGAGGTCAGGTCCCTTGGACCACGCGCCCGTGGCGAGATCGTACACATCGACGGCGAGGGTGGGCTTGTTGTCGCTGTCCATGCCGCCGATGAAGTGGATCTTCGTCCCAATGGCGGCGAGGGCCAGGGCACGTCGACGGAAGGGTTGCTGGAATTTCTTCCAACCGCGTTCCGGGTGTCGGAGATCGAGGGTCAGGCCGTGATCAGGCCACGCGGGGGCATTGGTTCCGCCGGACAGGCTCCATCCGCCGCCCACGACGAGAGTGTCGCCGACAACCACGGCGTCGTGGCTGGAGCGAACCTCGGGGAGCGAGGGCAGGGCGTCCCAACGCAACGTCCGTGTATCGAACTGCAGGACGGCAGCGCTGCTGACGAGGTCCTGCTTTTCGCCAGGATTGTTGCGGGCGGCCATGCCGCCGGTGCGGATGATGTGGTTCCGGTGGGCGACGAGGGGCATGCCCTGGCCGGGGGCGGTGGCGGGCAAGGTTTCCCACGTGGTGCCGCTCGAAATTTCCAGCCGGTGGAAGGCACCGGAAACCTGGGAGGCGTTGTAGTCGTGGCGTTCACCCTTGTGGCCGCCGCAGACGTAGAGCCACCCGTCGTGGGTCACGGCGGCGAAGCTCGTGACCGGTTCAGGCATGGGTGCCAGGACCGTCGCGGGATTGCCCGGACGACGATTCGTTGTCTGGGCATTCGGCGTTGAGCACCCAAGGGTGGCCACGACGGTGGCAAGCAGGATCCAGCGGGCGCGGAGGTGCGGAAGGTTCATGGATGTGCGGAATGGAAGCATCAGGATGTGACTCGGATGGTTGAGGTCCGGCGGCCCCTCCGGGACGCATCCGAACATGGAACTACAAAAGCACGGAGCGGGCGGATGCGCTTTTGGGCGGTTGCGGAAGAACTGCGGCGGGTTGTCGCACGGGGGAGTTGCCCTACGCCGCGTGGGGGCACGCGGCCTACAGCGGGAGTCGCCAGATGCCAAGGGCCGCACCACATGCGGGCACGCGGCCTACAAACGGGAAAGGTGAAGGTCGGGTGCCCTCACCCGGCGAAGGCCATTCCTCCTCCGCGTCGTGAGATATGGTTTATCGAACGACCGTGGTGCGATCCTGAATCCATTTCAGGTCGCGGCTGTTTGGGACGGACAAGTTGTGGTCGATGCGCTGGCCGAGGGTGGCGCGGCGGAAGGTGCGGGCGTCGAGCCAACGGTGAGCCTCGGCATGGCTGTCGGCAAAGCCCACCACGCCGCCGTTGTTGTGGTGGATGGCGGGGAGATGGAAGAACTGGCTGTTGCCGTTGCCGGGCATCAGGACGATGAAGGCCGGGGTGCAGAGGCTTTGGGGCGAGAGGTCCTGGGTCTGGAAGGTCTCGGCGGCGCTGACGAGGTCGGTGGTCTTGCGAAAGGCCCGGTACCGCGTGGAGAGGCGGTTCTGCATGTCGGCGTTGGGGCCGAGATAGAGGTTCATCGCATAGCTGCGGACAATGGGCACGGGACGACCCCGGTTGACGAGGTGGGTGGTGCGGTCACCGGGGCACTTGTAGATCTCCTTGGCGGCGATGTATGGGGCGAAGGCTGCGTATCGGCGATCGACGAGGAAGGCGGTGTTCGTGAAGGACGGGGCGAAGCTGTGGTATCCGCCGAGGACCCAGAGTTTCGGACCGCCGGTGGAGGCGGAGTCGACCTCGCCGTTGGTGACCAGCCATTCGGCGTTGTCGTTGCTGTAGAGGTTGGCCGCGAGCCCGATCTGCTTCTGGTTGTTCAGGCACTTCACCCGCAACGCCTGCGCCTTGGCTCCGGACAATGCTGGAAGGAGCATCCCGGCGAGGATCGCGATGATGGCGATGACGACGAGGAGTTCGATCAGGGTGAAACCGTCCCGGCCTGAGGAGGTGGATCGGAGGTGCATGCCAGACACAAGTTCGTCACAACACGCGCCGCGATGCACCGACTATTTCATGGGTGGGTGCCGAATGGGCGCATCTTGACACTGCCCCCGCATGGAACGGGGTGGCGACGTCCTCGTCGCCGTTCCAAAGCCGTTCGCAGGGCGATGAGGACATCGCCACCCCGTTCCCCTTCTCAAACGGGGC
>JAIXZE010000279.1 GCA_027489875.1 Verrucomicrobiales bacterium | reverse complement strand
TCGGCGCACCGTATCCTGAGGCCGGGCGGGCAGGTGTTGATCCTCGATCTGGTGAGCCATCGGTTCGCGCAGGCGCGGGAGCTGTACGGGGACGCGTGGTTGGGTTTCGCCGAGGCGGACCTGCACCGATGGCTTGAAGCGGCCGGTTTCGGAGCCATCGAGATCAGCGTGGTGGCTCGCGAGGAACAGCCACCACAGTTCGAGACGTTGTTGGCGTGTGGGACGAAGGGGTGAGGGGGGGAGGGGGGATGGGCATGCGTGAGACACCGAAACCGTCTGGCAAGGCTTCCGGGGAGGAGTCTCCCGGAGTTCTCCTGATCGTGTGGGGGGTCGTGCTGTTCCTGTTCAGCGGGTGCCTCATGCCGGCCTCACCCTCACGCGGCGGGGTCGTGTGGCCATTGTTGGTGCTGGCGGCAGCCAGTCCCGTGGGGGTGATCCTCGCGAGGCGACGCGGGGCTACGACCTGGCAGTTGGTGATCTATTCTGCGATCGCCAGCGCGTGGTTTGCGGTCGGATTGGTGTTCATGGGCCGCAATCTGGGTAAAGTTGTACGTCTTGAACTCTGGGGCTGGGTTGCCGTGGTTGGAGTCGTTCTTTACGCCGTTCATGGCCTGGCGGCTGTTTTTCTGGGGGCGAAACCGAGGCGGGCTGGGGTGGGGTTTGAGACCGAATCCGGCCCAGGCAAGGTCGCGGATGAGACTTAAAGGCGGCGGTTTCGGTCGATGGGTTGGCTTGGCACGCAGCCCACAGTGGGTGTTTCTGGGAACTGGCGACTCCGTGTGAAGGTCGGCGCGCACCGTGCCCGTGCCCCGAAGGGGCAACCGGTGAAAGCCCGGGGTGTAACCCCGGGGACCACGCCACACAGCTTGCTCCGTGCCCTGAAAGGGCACACGGGACAGGGTGCGTGTGGTCACCGTTCGCCCCGTTGGGGCGAGGTATCATGGTGTGGGGTGACCCGGGGTTCCGCTCTGCTCCACCCCGGGCTGTCGCCGTGCGCCGCGTTGCGGCGGGCGGGCGCGGGATGCATGTCCGGGGGAATGCTTCCCCAATGGGACAACCGCTGACTTCAGGCGTCAGAACCCTGCGGTGACAACTTTGGATCAGGATGTGACTGCTTTCTGGAAACTGGGTCATCCATCCACAGCCTCCTCATGTCGTCTCCTACGCCTCAATCGTAGCAGAATCTTGAAACTGAAATCTTCGAACTTCGCCGACTATCTCAGCCGTATCCATGCGGTTGGATGTTGAAGAATGACTCGCGCAGAGACGCGGAGACGCAGAGGAAGTGGGGCTTTCAATCATCGTCATCGAGTCACCATACGGTGATCCCGTTCACGGTTGCCCAAGCTTCAGATTTCCTTTCGCTCTCTGCGGCTCTGCCCCTCTGCGCGAGATTTTTGCTGCCTGGATACGGCTCAGGCGGTGGGGCGGTCGGGGTCGATGTCGCCGGGCATTTCGTCCATGCCGGAGAAGTCGGCCGCGTTGAGGGGGCGGGAGAGGCGGTGTTCCTCGTTGAACCATCGGCCGAGGTCGACGAGGCGGCAGCGCTCGGAACAGAAGGGACCCCAGCGGGCAGCGAACCAGGTGCCGTGCTGTCCGCACTGGGGGCAGCGGACGACGAGGGATGAGGAAGGATCCATGGGTCAGAGGCCGTATTTTTCGAGGCGTCGGTAGAAGGCCGAGCGGCTGAGGCCGAGTGCTTCGGCGGCGCGCATCGCGTTTCCACCGCAGCGGGAGAGGGTCTGGCGGATGAGGAATTTTTCGACTTCATCGAGGCTCATGTCCTCGAGGCGCGGGGCGGCATCGCGTGCGGTGATGAGGCCGAGGTCGGCGGCGCGGATCTGGCTGCCGGGGGCGAGGAGGATTCCCCGTTCGAGGGCGTGGCTGAGTTCACGGACGTTTCCTGGCCAGGCGTGCGCGTGCAGGGCGGCCAGGGCGGCCGGCTCCAGACCCACGATGTCCTTGCGGTAGCGCGAGCGGATGTGCTCCAGGAAGAAGTGGGCGAGGGGTTCGATGTCCTCGCGGCGCTCGCGGAGCGGCGGCAGGTGGATCTCGATGGTGTTGAGACGAAAGAGCAGGTCCTGACGGAAGCGTCCGGCGGCAACCTCGGCACGGAGGTCGGCATTGGTGGCGGCGATGAGACGAACGTCGGCCTGGAGGGTGCGGGAGGATCCCACACGTTCGAAGGAGCGGGTTTCCAGGACGCGGAGCAGCTTGGCCTGCTGGGGCAGCGGGACGTTGGCGATCTCGTCGAGGAAGAGGGTGCCGCCGTCGGCCATCTCAAAGCGGCCCACGCGATCGGACTTGGCGTCGGTGAAGGCCCCTCGGACGTGGCCGAACAGTTCGCTTTCGAAAAGGTTTTCGCTGAGGCCGCCCATGTTGATGGAAACGAAGGGGCGGCCGGCGCGGGTGCTGGCGGCGTGAAGGGCCGAGGCCACGAGTCCCTTGCCGGTGCCGTTCTCGCCCGTGATGAGCACGGTGGCGTCGCTGGGCCCGACCCGCTGGACGAGGTCCAGGACAGGCCGCATGGCGGGCGATTGCGCGATGAGGATGGGGCCGGATCCGCGGGGGGCGGCGGCGGCGGCAAGGCGTTCGCCCTCGCGGAGGGCGCGGCGCAGCGCGACCTGGTTCCGGACGATGGCGAGGAGTCGGGCGTTGTCCCACGGCTTCTGGACGAAGTCGCGGGCCCCACGCCGCATGGCTTCGACGGCGACCTCGACCGTGGCCCAGGCGGTCATGACCACCACCGGAAGCGAGGGATCGAGTTGCTGGATCTGCGCGAGGAGGTCGAGTCCTTCCTGTCCGGAGGTGGTGTCGCGGGTGTAGTTGAGGTCGGCGATGAGCAGATCGAAATCCCCCTGGGCCAGGGCTTCGCGGACCGCGCGCGGCGAGGAGACGGTTTCGGCGCGGAGGCCCTCGGACTTCAGGAGGAAGCGGAGGGCTTCGAGGACGTCGGGTTGATCGTCCGCGATCAGGATCCGGGGTTTCGGGTCGCTGGCCATCGGTGGGGTGGGACGGTGCGGATCCGGGCTCAGGACGCGAAGATCTGATCCATCTCGGTGCTGAGCTTGCGGAGGCCTTCCGGGGAGCCGGCACCGCCCTGCTCGGCGATGCCCCAGCCCTGATATCCGATCTCATCGAGGGCCTTCATGATGGCGGGCCAGTTGTTGTCGCCCTTGAGGAACTCGACGTCGAAGCCGGTCCACTTGCCGGTCTTGTCGGACTTGGTGCGGGAGTACTCCTTGATGTGGAGGGTGACGATGCGCTTGCCGAGGATGCGGACCCATTGCTCGGGCCAGCCGTAATGGATGAGGTTGCCGCAATCGAGGTGCCAGCCGACCTGGGGTGACTGGAGTTCGTCGACGTAACGGGCGGCTTCGAGCGGGCTGAGGAGGAAATTGTTCCAGACGTTCTCGATGGCGATGCGGACACCGAGTTCCTCGGCGAGGGGGATGGCCTTGCGGATCTCCTCCTGGGAACGCTTGTAGGCGTCGGCGTAGGAGACCTTCTCGTCGACGACGGCGGGCACGAGGAGCACGGCGGGTGCGCCGTAGTGCTTGGCGTCGCGGAGGGATTGGCGAAGGCCTTCGAGGCCGACTGCACGGACGGCGGGGTTGGGATCGGAGAGGGGCTTGGCCCAATGGGTGTGGCAGCAGACAGAGCCGGCCTTGAGTCCGGTAGCTTCGAGGGCCTTCAGGACTTCGTCCTGGTTCATGCCGCCCATGGGTTCGACGCCCTCAAATCCGGCGGCCTTGATGGCCTGCGCCTTCTCAAGGACGGAGCCCTTGACCCCGACGGTGCCCCACATGATGCCCTTGCGGATTCGACGTTTGGCGTCCGCGGCGTGGAGTGCGGGCAGGGTCACGGAGGCGGCGGCGATGGCCGCGGCGGAGAGGAAGGATCGACGATTCATGGGAACAATGGGGTAGGAGTGAATTCAGGACGTGGGACGGGACGGCGGGAGCGTGTCGGATGCAAAAACGGCCGCGTGGGGTGCACGCGGCCGTTGGGCGGTGGAAGGGGGAGTGTGGCCACCGGGCCACCGCGTGGGCATTAGATGAACTTCGTCTTGCCCGGGATGGCCATCGGCTCGATGGGGAGGGTCATGTCCCAGCTCAGGTTGGCGGGGACGAGGCTCTGCTGGGAGTTGAGGGCCTGTTCCCAAGAGATTTCCTGACCGGTGTATCCGGCCATGCGGCCCATGATGCCGGCCAGGGTGCTCTTGGCCATGCGATCGCCGTCGTTGTGGAAGCGGCCTTCGCGGATCGACTTGAACAGCACCTGGTGCTCGACGACGTACATGTCCGGCTTGTCGCCCTTGTAGCGCCACTTGATCTCGTTTCCGGACTTGATGTACGGCGCGTTCCAACCCGACCAGCCCTTGCCGGCGGTGCCGAGGACGTAGTCGGAATTCTCGGAATGGCAGGCAGCGATCTGGCGCTGGGCGACGACGCCGCGGGCTCCGTTGGCCCACTCATAAACGACGGTGACGTGGTCGTAGATGTTGCCCTCGCCGTTGGGGTGCATGCGGCCGCCGTTGGCGGTGCACTTGATCGGGGGTTCGTCGCGGAAGGTCCACAGGACCTTGTCGACGGTATGGATGCACTGCTCGACGAGGCCGTCGCCGGCGAGCCAGGTGAAGTTCATCCAGTTGCGCATCTGCCACTCGAGGTCCTTCATGCCCGCGGGGCGGGTATGGGCAGGCGGCATCGGCTTCACGGGGCCGGTGAGGTACGTGCCGTACACGGCCGCAACCTCGCCGAGACCACCGTCGTGGATCTGCTGGTAGAACGCCTGGCGGGGGAGGTCGTAACGCCAGCAGTAGCCGGCGACGAGGTTCAGCTTCTTCTCCTTCGACATCCGCACGGACTCCATGACGTGGCGGATGCCGGGGGCGTCCGTCGCCATCGGCTTCTCGCAGAAGACGTGCTTGTTCTTCTCGATGGCATAGCGGAGGTGGACAGGGCGGAAGCCCGGAGGCGACGCGAGCAGGACGACGTCGACGCCGGAGTCGATGACCTTCTGGAAGGCGTCGAGGCCGACATATTGGCGCTCCTCGGTCTGGATGCGGCCGCCGAAGTCGGCCTTGAGGCCCTTGACGGAGCCGTTCAGGGGTTCGGGGAAGGCGTCACCAACGGCCCACAGGATGATGTTGGGGTCGGCGGTGAGGGCGTTTCCGGCGGCTCCGGTTCCACGGCCACCGCAGCCCACCAACCCGATTTTCAGGGTGTTGGAGTTCTGGGCGAAGGCCTGCTCGCGGACAAGGATCGCGGGGGCTGCAAAAGCCACCGCGGCAGCTGCGGAGCTGGAACGGAGGAAATCGCGACGGGTGGGAGAATTCTGCGATGCGTTCATGGCGGGATACTGACTTGTCTGAGCCTCCGTCATTCATTTCGTCTGCGTCAAGCGAGGGCTCCTGCCCCTTTTCGGGGGGGCGCATCTTGAAACTGCCCCCGCAAGGAACGGGGTGGCGACGTCCTCGTCGCCGTTCCAAAGCCATTCCCAAGGCGATGAGGACATCGCCGCCCCGAATCCTTTCCAAACGGGAGCAGTGTCAAGAGGCGCCCTTTCGGGGGGAAGGGGGAAGGGAGGTGGGACATCTCAGTTTCAAGATTGAAGCCAAGCCAATGCGCCGCGTGGGGGCAAGCGGTCGACACGGGGGAGTCCGTTTCCCGCGTTCACCAACGTAGGCCACAACCGCGATGCGGTTGGATGCCACGATGGCATCGGACCCAGGGTAGGCCTCGTGCCTCGGCCAACCCTGCGCTAGGGGACACAACGCCGTTGGCGTTGCCGCCGGTAGCCGGTTGGCGCGGCAGCGCCTTCCCGGGGTTTCGCTACGCGACCCGCATTGCATCCGCAACGATGCAGCCCCTGCATTCGCGGCAGGATGGTCATTGCACGGGGCTGACTTGAGCTTTGCATTTTATCTAAAGCCTTTATCGGCAGAGGTTTGATGTGGAGCGCGTCTTCTTGGCATCCTGCCTGCAATGGAGGTCCATCGAATATGAAGAACATCGTCACCCTCCTCGCCACGGCAGCGGTTGCCGCCCTCAGCTTCAACGCCTTCGCCCAGACGGCCTCGCCGGTCCAGTCCTCCGCCCGACCCTTCGGCCTCGACATCGTCGACAAGGTCCAGCTCGCCGGATCCGACAACGACTCCGCCACCTTCCAGTCCTCGGTTCTTCCCGGTCTCTCCAAGTACCTGAACACGGCCCTCCCCGAGGGCAAGAAGGTCAACGACAACGCCCACCTCCTCGATCCCAGCAAGCTCAAGCTCGCCACCGATTCCAACGTGCGCGCCTACTTCATCGGCGAAGGGGCCGGCTACGAGAACTCGCTCGGGTTCAACACCGCTGGCGGCGG
>JAIXZE010000347.1 GCA_027489875.1 Verrucomicrobiales bacterium | reverse complement strand
CCCCCCCTTCGGCGGCAACAACCCGTACATCACCGGCGTCACCACCCGGCTCAGCACCAGCGAACTCACCAACCCTCCGATGATCACCCACGCCAGCGGCGAGTACATCGCCGATCCTGACGTCGCCAGCGGCAGCAACGCCCCCACCGCCGTCAGCGTGGTCAGCACCACCGGCAGGAAGCGCACCTCGCCCGCGCGCTCGATGGCCTCCCGCAACGGCAGTCCCTCCTGACGCAACTGGTTGGTGAAATCCACCAGCAGGATGCTGTTCTTGATCTCGATTCCGATCAGCGCAATGAAACCGATGCTGGCCGTGAAGCTTAGCGAATAGCCCGTCGCCGCCAGCGCCACCAATCCGCCCACGACCCCCAGCGGGATCACGCTCGCCACCACCACCGTCCCCCGGAAATCCCCGAACTCCAGCACCAGCACGGCAAGGATGCCGAACACCGCCAGGACCACCGCCGCACCCAATCCGCCGAAACTTTCCTCGCGGCTTTCCACCTCGCCCCCGAGCCCGAACCGATACCCGGGCGGCCACCGCATGGCCTTGAGCTTGGCCACCACCGCCTGCGTCACACGGTCCGTGTTCTGGCCAAGCCCCACCTGACTGGTGACCGTCACCGAACGTTCCCGGTCGTACCGCTGGATCAACGGCGGTGCCGACTCCATCTCCAGCGTCGCCACCTCGCGCAACGGCACATGACGCCCGCTGCCCGTCGGCACCCACACCGTTTCCCAGTGCTCCAGGTTCGCCCGATCCTTCCGTCCCAGCGACAGCACGACCCCGTACTCGTCGCCGTCCGATTCCCGGAACCGCGCCACCTCCAAGCCGGCGAAGGCCAGGCGCACCGCCCGATCCACCTCCGCCTCCGCAATCCCCAGAAGCCCCGCCTTCGCCCGATCCAACCGCACGCGCACATCTGTCCGTGACACCCGCAGCGGGTTGTCAATCGACTCCGTTCCGGGCGTCGTCCGCAGGGCCTGTTCCACCTCGGACGCCAGCTTCCTCAATTCCCCCAGATCTTCACCGAAGACACGGATCGCAATCGGGGCCTCGATCGGCGGGCCATTCTCGAACTCCTTCACCACGATCCGCGCCCCGGGAATCACCGCCAATCGACGCCGCAAGTCCTCCAGCACCGCCGGACTCCGCCGCGGATCCCACGCCTTCAACGCGCAGAACACGTCGCCGATGCGCGCCGAAGATTCCTCCGGGATCTCGTTGTAATAGATCTGCGGATTTCCCCGCCCGACGTTCGCGAACCACCAGTCCACACCCGGCGTCGCCTGCACCGCCGACTCCACCTGCCGCACGATCGCGTCCGTCGCCGCCACGGAATTACCCTCCCCGCCGTAGATCCGGATCGCGAACTGCGGCGTGCCCGCCTTCGGAAACAGGCTGAAGCCAATCACCGGAACCAGCGCCAGGCTCGCCAGCGACAACCCACCCGTCAGCGCCAGCGTCCACCACGGATGCGCCATCGCCCGATGCAGGAACGGCCGGTACGTCGCGTGGATCAACCACTCCATCCATTGGAGCAACCGATTGCCCTCCGGAGCCACCGTCCCGCCCAGGAAACGCCCCGCGAGGTACGGCACCACGGTCAGGGACACCACGAGCGACGCACCCACCGTGTACACCACCGCCAGGGGCAATCCCCGGATGAATTGCCCCGGTCCGCCCGGCAGCAACAGCAAGGGCAGGAAGGCGAACAACAACGTCGCCGTCGTGCCCGCCACCGCCACCGCGATCTGCTGCGTCCCCGCAATCGCCGCCTCCGTCGGCCCCAGGCCTTGCCGCCGCAGGCGCGTGATGTTCTCCACCACCACGATGCTGTCATCCACCAGCAACCCCAGCGCGATCACCAGACCCACGATCGAAAGCTGGTTCAACGAATGTCCCGACTGCATCAGCAACATGAGTCCCAGCGAGAGCGACAGCGGGATGCTCAGCATGACCAGGAAGCTCGCCCGCAATCCCAGCGGCAGCACCGTCACCAGCACCAACCCGAACGCGATCAGGAAGTCGTGCTCCAACCGACCCAACCGCGCCTCCACGTTCTTCGCCTGATCAAACCCCTCCTCCAGCCGCATCCCACCCGGCAAACGGCCCCGGAACTCCGCCAACCGCTCCTTCAACGCCGCCTGCAAGGCCAATGTGTTTGCACCCTTCTGCGGCATCGCCGTCACGAACACCGCGCGCTCCCCACGGAAGCGTCCGATGTGCTCGAGTTCCTGATACCCCCACGCAATTGACGCCACATCGCGCAACCGGATCACCGCTCCCGACCCGCCGCCCACTGGCGTCATGCCGACGTCCTCCAATGTCTCGTACCCACCCGTCGTCTTGATCGTGAAGCGTCGCCCGCCCATCTCCGCGCTCCCGCCCGCCACCGTCTGCGCGTCCCCACCCACTGCCGCAACCACCCGCGCCACGGGAATCCCCGCCTGCTCCAAACGCACCGGATCCAGCACCACCTGCACCTCCTTCTCCGGGTACGCCCAACGCTCCGCCTTGCGCACCCCGGGCACCGACTCCATCCGCCGCACCAACCGATCCGCCGTGTCCGCCAGATCCGCGTAGCTCGCCGT
>JAIXZE010000064.1 GCA_027489875.1 Verrucomicrobiales bacterium | reverse complement strand
GGCCGGCAAAATTCGGGAATGCGCGACTCCCGGACACCGTCTAGGGTGGCCTGCATGTTCGTCCGGGCCTTCAGCTTTCTTGCGTCGCTCCGCCTCACGGTGGTGCTGCTCGCATTGTCGATCATCCTCGTCTTCTTCGGGACACTGGGGCAGGTGACGGACGGCCTCTATGACGCGCAGGCCCGGTACTTCAAGAGCTGGTTCACCACCTGGCAACCGTCGGCTGGATCCTGGTTCCACCTGCCCCTTCCCGGCGGTTACCTCCTCGGCACCTCCCTCCTCGTCAACCTCCTCGCCGCCCACTACAAGCGGTTCAAGTTCACCTGGAAGAAGTCCGGAATCTTCCTCACCCACATCGGCATCGTCCTGCTCCTCGTCGGCCAGCTCGCCACCGACATGTTCGCGACCGAAAGCTACCTGCGCGTCGAAGAGGGCGAGACCCGCAACTACTCCGAAGGCCACCGCGAAAACGAACTCACCGTGATCGATGTCACCGACGCCACCACCGAACGCGTCGTTGCCTTCCCCGAGAGTCAGGTCGCCGGACGGGGATCACTCCTGTCCCACCCATCCCTGCCCTTCCAGATCCGCGTCCGCGATTACGCTCCCAACTCCAAGTATGCCCCCCGCGGCCCCCGCAGCGGTGGAGCCCTCCAGGCACCCGCAGGCATCGCCACCGGATTCACGTTCACTCCGATCGGGACCACGGCCGCCATGAACAGCCGCAACATCCCTTTCGCCGTGGTGGACATCGAAGGTGCCAAGGCCATCTCCGGTTCGACTTCGTGGCTCGTCACCCCCTATGCCAGTGACCACGGTCTCTCCCTGTATGTCCTCCGTAATCTCATGGCCGATTTTGGCCCGGAACTCGGCAACACCCTTGGCAAGACCCTGACCGCACCGCAGGAGTTCACCGTCGACAACCGCCGGTACCAGATCGCCCTCCGCCCCACCCGCTACTACACGCCCCACGCCATCGAACTGCTGGCCTTCAAGCACGACAAATACATCGGCACCGAGAAGCCAAAGGACTTCCGCAGCCGCATCCGTCTGCATGATCCCGCCGCTGCACGCCCTCGCGAGGTGGACATCTACATGAACAACCCGCTGCGATTCGCCGGGCTCACCTACTTCCAGTCCAGCTTCGATGAGTTCGATCCCAACGCCCGAGCGACCGTGCTCCAGGTCGTGAAGAATCCATCGTGGGTCGCGCCTTACGTCGGATGCGTCGTTGTCGGAGCCGGAATGACCATCCAGTTCCTCATCCATCTCGTCGCCTTCATCGTCCGCAAGGCCAGTCCCTCCACACCGAAGGCTCCGGTGCCTGCCGCCGCCTGATCGACCGACCCACGCCCAAACCATCCTTCCTCCCATGAAGCATCTCCCTTGGATCTTCGCCCTCGCCGCCGTGGTCTGGCTCGTGTCCGGCCTCCGCGCCCCGAAGGACACCACCTTCGCCTACCACGACTTCGGCCGCTTGCCCGTCGTGTTCAACGGCCGGCTCCAGCCCTTCGATTCCCTCGCGCGCAATTCCCTGCTCCAGATCCGGAACAAGCAGTCGATGCGCGACGCCACCGAGAAGCGCACGCTCTCCGCCACCGAGTGGGCCGTCGAAGTCATGATGCGCCCCGACATGGCCAACGAGCGCAAGGCCTTCCGCATCGATCACCCCGATCTCAAGGGTCAGCTCAAGCTCGCCATGGACGCGAACGAGTCCACCGGTGAGGACGGCAAGCACTACTCGTGGAACCAGCTGATGCCTTCGTGGGAAGAAGTGCAGAAGCAATCCGAGGCTGCCCCCGAGGACGCATCGAAGCACTCCGCCTACGACCGTGCCGTCCTGAAGCTCCGCAATGCCATGGGCCTGTACGCCATGCTCCAGGCCACCCTGCAACCACCCCGCAGCACCAACTTCGCCGCCGACATCGCCGCCTACCAAGCTTCCATCCCTGCCGGAACCGACGCCCTCCGGAACCGCCTTTCCGGCCGTCCCTTCGACACCAACGCCCTGATCGCCGTCCTGGATTACTGCCAGCAGTTCCTGCCGCTCTCGACGATGCGAGCCCCGCTCATCGTTCCCCCGCATCACCCCGAACTCGCCCGGGACCAGTGGATGAAACTGGGTGACGCCCTCTTCGAACCCGGCATCAGCCCGCGTCTCCTGCGCCAGATCATGGGTCAGGAAAACATCTCCGACGCCGAGTACCGCGACCTCATCACGAAGGCCGGCACCGGCAAGCTCCATCCCGCCGTCCTCCAATACGCCAAGCTCACCGAGGCGTATCGCGGCGGCCAGACGACCACCTTCAACCAACTCGTCGCCGCCCAACTCGCCGAGTATTCCAGCACCTTCGGCACCGAGATCCGCAAGACCACCCGCGAACAGGCCTACAACGATTTCCAGCCCTTCCTGAAATCCATGACCCTGTACGCCGTCGCGTTCCTGCTCGCCGCGGCCTACTGGTTCACCTTCGCCGACTGGACCCGCCGCTCCGCCTTCGCGCTGATCTCTGTCGCTTTCCTCGTCCATTCCGTGGCGCTCATCACCCGCATGTGGCTCGAAGGCCGCCCACCCGTCACCAACCTCTACAGCTCCGCCATCTTCATCGGCTGGGGTGCCATCGGACTCGGCCTGCTGCTCGAATCCATCTGGAAGAACGCCATCGGTCTCGCCACCGGCGCAGTCCTTGGCTTCACCACGCTCGTCGTCGCCCACAACCTGTCCCTCGGCGGCGACACCCTCGAGATGCTGCAGGCCGTCCTCGACACCAACTTCTGGCTCGCGACCCACGTCATCATCGTGACCCTGGGATACTCGGCGACCTACTTCGCCGGTTTCCTCTCGGTGCTGTACGTCGTCCTCGGTCTCGCCACACGTGCCCTCACCCCCGACATGGCCCGTGGCCTGACCCGCATGGTTTACGGCATCCTGTGCTTCGCCACGCTCGCCTCGTTCGTGGGTACCGTGCTGGGCGGCATCTGGGCCGACCAATCCTGGGGACGCTTCTGGGGCTGGGATCCCAAGGAGAACGGCGCGCTGATCATCGTCCTCTGGAACGCCCTGATCCTCCACGTGCGCTGGGGTGGCCTCGCCAAGGAACGCGGTATCCACCTCCTCACCATCGGTGGCAACATCGTCACCAGCTGGTCCTGGTTCGGGACCAACCTACTCGGCATCGGGCTCCACTCCTACGGCTTCATGTCCGCAGCCTTCTGGTGGCTCGCCGCCTTCGCCATCTCCCAGATCGTCCTCATCCTCCTCGGCTGGACCATCCCGCAGTCCGGATGGCGCAGCTTCAAGTCCCCCGCCACCCCGTCTCCCGCCCCGCCCACCGGCGGCACCCTCAAGCCAGCCGCGTAGGAGTTCCCAGATCCCAGTTGCCAGTTCTGAAGGCCGGGTGCCCCCACCCGGTGCCGCCCACTCATCGCCACCTGAGGTCCGAGGTCGCGCCTCTGGGGTACGCCGGAGGCGTTGAAGCCAGTAGCCCGGGGTGCGAAGCAACCCCGGGTCCCGGTGACTCAAGGAGCCACCTACCCCGGCAGGGGTTGCAGACTCCGGAGTCTTCGCACCCCGCCGGGGTGCGGATTCCAAATCAACACGGCATTCCCCGGGTGCGTGCTTCGCACGACCCGGGGCTATCGGCTGCAACGCCTCCGGCGTACAGACTCCGACATCCTGCCATTTCCTCCCGTCTGCAGGGTGCCCTCACCCGGTGCCTTCCATGATCCGCCACGTGAGGGCACGTGGCCTTCACCGGGAGTCCCCAGCCCCCAGTTCTGAAGGCCGGGTGCAGGATTCTGGCATCTGGAAACTGGGAACTGGAAACTCCCCCCCACAGTTGCCCCGATCCATCCCCGGCGTACCTTGACCACGCCTTGGAATTCACGAAGCCACCCTCCGGTACCGACGCCGTCGTCGTCGCCCGCGATGTCCGCAAGTCCTACGACAGCCGACCCGTCCTGCGCGGCGTCAGCTTCACCCTCCGTCCCGGGGAACGCCTCGCCCTCGTCGGTCCCTCCGGTTCCGGCAAGACCACCCTGCTGAACTGCCTGGGCGGCGTCGACCGACCGGATTCCGGATCCATCCAACTCCACGGCGAGGCCCTCGAAACCCTCTCCTCCGACGGCCTCGCCCGACTCCGTCGGCAGCGTGTCGGCACGATCTTCCAGTTCTTCCACCTGCTACCCACGCTGACCGCTGCCGAGAACGTCGAGTTCCCCCTCCAACTCCTCGGCACCCCACCCGCCGAACGTTCCGCCCGCGTCGACGCCCTCCTCCATCGCGTTGGGGTCGCCCACCGCGCCCACGCCCTTCCCTCCCAACTTTCCGGCGGCGAGATGCAGCGCGTCGCCATCGCCCGCGCCCTTGTCCATCGCCCGGGATTGATCCTCGCCGACGAACCCACCGGCAACCTCGACACCGCCAACGGCGAGAACGTCCTCGCCCTGCTCCGCGAACTGGGCGACGAAACCGGCATCAGCATCGTCCTCGTCACCCACAGCCTGCCCGCCACCCGCATCTGTCATCGGGTGATCCACCTGCGCGACGGCCTCATCGACCGCGAGGAATCCAACCCCGCGTGAACCGCAGCCCCATGGACGCGTCCACGCTCCGACTCCTCCTCACGCGGACGACCCTGCGCCACTGGCGGAACCAGCCCCGCCAGTCCGCACTCCTCGTCCTCATCATCGCGCTCGGCATCGCCGTCTACTTCGCCATCCGACTCGCCAACCGCGCCGCCGTCGCCAGCTTCCAGAACTTCACGGAACTCATCACCGAGGAATCCGACTGGATCGTCACCGCGCCCTCCGGCGATCTCCCGGACTCCATCCTCTCCGACCTCCGCACCGCCCTCGGCACCCAACCGGTCGAGATCTTCCCGATCCTCGAATCAACCGCCACCGTGCCGCGGCAGCGCGAGGACGAATCCCTCGGCGAACGCGCCACCTTCACGCTCCTCGGCATCGACCTCATCGCCGTCCAGAACGCCGCCGCCGGCCGACGCGACCGTTCGTGGTTCGGCCAGACCAGCGCTGCCAATCCCTCCGCCGACGGTCCCACCAACACCCCCGCGGCAAACCCGTTCAACCTCTTTTGGGCGGCGTTCACCAATCCCTATTCGATCTTCGTTCCCGAGGCCCGCGCCCGACGCGACGCGCTCGCCCCCGGCAGCCCCTTTCCGCTCCTCATCAACGAACGCCGCATCGACTTCGTCGTCGCGGGAATCATCCCCACCGTCGCCGACGCACCCAACCCGCCCGACACTTTCCTCGTCCTCGACCTCCCGGCGTTGCAGCAACTGACCGGCCGATCGAACCGGGTGAATCGCGTCGAATTCCGCGCGGCACCCGGGCTCGATCACGACGCACGCCGCGCCCAACTCCGCGCCACCCTCGATTCCGTCAGCGCCGGCCGCTGGCGCATCGCGACGCCCTCCGACCGACGCGATGCCGGTGCCGTGATGACCCGCGCCTTCCGCCTCAACCTCACCATCCTTTCGCTGCTCGCGCTGCTCGTCGGACTCTACCTCGTCTTCCAGGCCCTCGACGGCGCTGTCGTCCGCCGACGCGAGGAGATCGGGATCCTGCGATCGCTCGGGGTCACTGCGGCGCAGATCCGCAGCGCGTGGCTCGCCGAGGCGGCCCTGCTGGGCGTCGCGGGCGGATTCATCGGCGGACTGCTCGGATGGGCCGGAGCGCAGGGAGCCGTGCGGCTCATCGGGCGGACCGTCAACACCCTCTATTACGCCAACACCGTCCAATCCGCGTCGCTATCGATCTCCGAACTCGGAGCCGCCATGGCGCTCGCGGTGGTCTCGGCCGTGATCGCCGGTTGGCTCCCCGCACGCGCCGCCGCACGCACGCCCCCGGCACAGATCCTCGTCCGCAACGCCCCACAGGTTGTCGGTAACACGATCTGGTCGCGCACGTGGTTCGGAGCGCTTCTCGTGGTCGGCGGTCTGGCCCTCGCGGCCTGTGGTCCCCTGACCTTCAGCGGCGGTCTCCGCATCCCTCTCGCCGGTTATGCCGCCGCCCTCGTCGCCGTCCTCGGTGGCGGCGTCCTGGCCGGATCCTTCCTCGGTTTCTTCGCCCGCCGTCTCGCGCCCTTCGCCCGCCGTTCCGCCACGCTCCACCTTGCCATCACGCACCTCCGCCAGCCCTCCGGACGCCATCGCCTCGCCGCCGCCGGCCTGCTGTGCGCCGTCGCCATGACCGCCGGCATGGCCATCCTCGTCGCCTCCTTCGACGCCACCATGCGCGGATGGATCGAGCGGACCTTCCAGGCCGACCTCTACATCTCCTCCGACGGTGCCCAGAGCGCCTCCACCGAGAACCGCATCTCGCTCGAAACCTGGCGTGCCGTGGTGTCGCATCCGGCCGTCGCCGACTGGAACATCGTCCAGGCCACACGCCTCCAACTTCCCGGCGGCGAGACCATGCTGGTGGGTGCCGAACTCGGGTTCGCCCAACGCCACACCCCGCTCGCCTGGCGCAACCGGCCGTCCACCGACGACATCTGGAACCCCTCGCGCAACGCCGGACTCGCCCTTGTCAGCGAAGCCTTCTTCTACCGCTACAACCTCGGCATGGACGACGTCTTCGACCTCCCGACACCCGCCGGAGCACAGCGCGTCCGCATCGTCGGGATCTTTTCCGACTACGGTAACGAGCGCGGTTCCATCGTCATCGACCGCACCCATTTCAGCCAATGGTTCAGCGACGATCTCGCCTCCAGCATCATCCTTGTCCTCCGACCCGGGTTTACCGATGAAGCCACGCGCACGGATCTCCGTACGCGCCATCCCGGAATCCAGATCCTCACCAACGCGCATCTCCGCCGCGAAGTCCTGCGCATCTTCCGCCAGACCTTCGCCATCACCTACGCCCTCGAATTCATCGGCGTCGCCGTCGCCGTCGCAGGACTCGGCATGACCCTCGCCGCCGTCCTCCTCGAACGTCGCCCCGAACTCACCACCCTCCGTGCCCTCGGCATGAGCCACGCCGAGATCGCCCGAGCCACCGCCGCCGAAGGTGCCCTCCTCGCCCTCGCCGGAGCCACCGGCGGCCTCGTCGTCAGCCTCGGCCTCGGCGCGCTGCTCATCTTCGTGATCAACCGCCAGACCTTCGGCTGGACCCTCCAATACACCGTGCCCGCGCTCCAACTCGCCGGACTCGCCGCCCTCGTCCTCGTCAGCGGCACCGCCGTCGCCCATGGCGTCGGACGCTGGGGTGCCCTCCTTCCCGCCGATCGCGAAGAATGAAAACCAATCTCCACCGCCTCCTCGCGGCCGTCCTCGCGCTCCTGTCCTTCGGCACCCATTCCCGCGCCCAGGACTTCACGCCGCCCCTCACCACACCCGACGGCTTCGCTGTGCCGCAACCCGGCCGCACGTTCACCTTCCCCCGCGACCACGGCAGCCACGACGGATTCAAGATCGAGTGGTGGTACGTCACCGGACACCTCCGTTCCGCCGACGGCCGCGACTTCGGATTCCAGCTCACCTTCTTCCGGAACCTCGGTCCCGATCCGAAGCCGACGTCTGCGGCGAATCCCGCCTTCGCCCACGCCCCCATCCACCTCGGGCACTGCGCCCTGCTCGACGCGCGCAACGGACGCTTCCTCCATCAATCCCGGATCAACCGCGAAGGCTGGGACGCCCGCGCCAGCGCCACCACCCTCGACGTCCGCAACGGCAACTGGTCCCTCGCCTTTGCCCCCGACTCCACCAACCGCATCCTGCTCGCCGGCGGCGTCCAGGCCGACGCCTCCCTCAACCTCGAACTCCTCCCCGCCAAACCCCTCGTTGCCTTCGGCACCAGCGGCGTCTCCCGCAAGGCCGCGCATCCCACCGCCGCGAGCCATTACCTGACCTTCACCCGACTCAACGCCACCGGCACCGTCCGACTCGGCAACGAAGCCGTCCCCGTCACCGGCGTCGCCTGGATGGACCACGAGTTCAGCTCCAGCCAGCTCGAACCCGGCCAGGCCGGATGGGACTGGGCCTGCCTCCAGCTCGACGACGGCACCGAGGCCATGGCCTATCGCATGCGCCGCGACGACGGATCCACCGATCCCTTCTCCACCTTCGCATGGATCGGAGCCGACGCCCGCCCGCGCCACTTCGGACCCGACCGTTTCCGCTGGGAACCCATCGGTCACTGGACCAGTCC
>JAIXZE010000112.1 GCA_027489875.1 Verrucomicrobiales bacterium | reverse complement strand
GTGCCCCTTGAATGGCCTCAAAAGGCCCCTCGGCGCGAACCGTCTACCGCATGGATCCGACTCAGCGTGCCGCCGCCGGATCCGGCGGGAACTCCGCGGCCGCGGCGTTCCACTCCAACCGGGCCCGGGCATCGTTCTCCATGAATCCGGCAGGGATGGAGTTGTCCGCGCTCAGGATGGTCTCCGTCCCGGGAAGCGGAATTTGGAGGGCCGATCCGTCCGGCAACAGGTCCTCCAGGGGCAACTTGAACATCGGCGGATTGTCGACATCGCCCGGAGTCGCGGGTGGCAAGGCAAACGTCATGGCGCTTTCGCCGCAGGGTTCGACGCGGACCTTCAACGGGCTCGCATCGATATCGAAGAGTCCGAACGCCAATCCCAACCCCACGACGCGGTCGATGGTGTTGACCGAGAGCATGACCAGCGACTGGGCGGGCTCAGTGATCTCTTCGTTGAACCCACGCACCTTCCATTCGCCGCTCCCTTCCCAGATGACGCGATCGGATCCGCGGTCACAGGGGAAGGTATCGATGCCCTTGGCTTCGAGGTAGACCTTGGAATCCTTGGCCGCCTGGGCGGAACGGGTCGGCCGGATGAAGACGTTGCCTGGCACCCGGCGATACTCCCCGATGTCCGCGCGAAAGATCAGGCTGACCGTACCATCGATCCGATGGGCCGAATCCTCCTCCGTCTGGCGAAAGGTCCCGTGAAGGGTCCATCGGGTGATCCGACGGATGTTGCTGCGGTGTTCGCGTACGATGACCTGAACATCGCCGGCGGACCCCGCCCCATTGCGTTGCAATCGGCAGACGATCTTGCGGGGTTCCCAGCTCACGACCGCCGCATCGCTTCCGCCGATCAGCACCTTGCGCGCATCGGCCGCTGGATTTCCGAAGAGGCCGATGAGGTGGAGTTCATCCGTGCTCTCGCTCACGAGCACGTACTCGATGGAAGGCGCGAACACGCCGAAGCGTTCATCCCCGGGTGTTCCCTCGTAGATGATATCCGTGGTGGTCGGATTGCCCTGCGGATCCTTGGTGGCGTGACGGTGCAGCCCCCGACTGCGCAATTCGTTCCAGGCGTTTTCGTAGTCGAATGGCCGCTGCGGCGTGGCCGGAGGTTGGATCTGGTTCGCTCCGAGCATCCGATCCCAGACAAAGGGCGTCGCCGCCAACACGGACTGACCAAACACATCCTCGGTCCAGCCCGAGACCATCTCGGCCCCCACCGCGCGGAAGGCATCGCGAAGCGGCTTGGCAGCCGCAGAACCGCTCCGGCAGACGGCGAGCCAGACGCTGGCGTGGTTGTCCGCAGGGAACCGCACGTAGGTCTGGACCCAGGCTGCCGTGACACAGAAGTGCCACTCGTTGTTCGCTGATTGGACTCCGCCGGTACCCGTCGTGTAGGACGCCGGAGCCAGTGCCACGGCCATCCGTCCGGCCTTCAACTCCGACACAAACTCCTCATGCCGGTAGCTGATGTCCGTCTTGATCGGATCGATCTTTGTGCCGGTCCAGAGCCCGTACGTCTCGGAGTACAGGATCTTGCCCAGAGCGTTGCGGGCCGGCTTGCCGTTGTTGCCAAACTGGGGAATCAGGACCACGCCCCCGTGGGTGTTGAGGAAGTACACCGACTCCGAATGGGTCCCCTTCATGGATTCGAGGGAACCGTCGTCACTGGTGGTCTGGTAGCCATTGCCGCGCAGCAACCCTCCGAGGCGCGGTGCTGCCATGACGAATCCCGCGCCCACGGTCACGGAGAAGCGCGCCGGCGAACCGCCGGGCGTGGCTGTTCCCTGAGGAAGCGCGAGACGTTCCGACGAAACCAGTTCGGCCGGATCCGCCCCCCGATTGTTCCACAGGCACAGCGGGATTCCGTCCTGGGTGAACGCCCAGACACCGTCGGAAGATTCCCCGGCGGAATCGATATCTGGACGGGCCTGGAGGAACGACAGCACCTGCGCACGCCAGGCCACCGGGTTGTCACGCGGCACCGTGTTCACGAAATCACCCACGGCGCGAAGCGTGGCGCGCATCGCGGCTTCGGCGGCGTTCGTCGTCCCGCTGGTGATGGTCCGATAGAACCGCTGGGGTGCCGTCGGCTGGATCAGGAGGGCGTTGGTGGCGGAAGGTTCACCGAGACTCGTCCATGGCCCGAGGATCGAGTCCGATACCTCGAGCTGCACCGGGCCCGGGGCGTTGGTCCAGCTCAGGCGGAGTTCGGAACCCTGACGTTGCACAGGACCCAGGTCCGTGGCGAGGAGCCGTCCACCGAAGACAAGGCAGACGAGCACAACGAGCAGACGCACGAGAACGGAAGTCGACGGGCGGACATCACCGTCGTGGGGAAAACGGAGCGGTCGGTTTGAGGACATGCCCACAATGGAATCCCTTTCCGCGCGATTTGTCCAACCCGCCCCTGCTTGGAACGGGGTGGCGATGTGCTCGTCGCCGTTCCCAAGCCGTTCCCATGGCGATGAGGACATCGCCGCCCCGAAACCATGCCCTGTGAGGGGCTGTGTCGAGAGGGGCCAGTCCGGGATCGAGTGCGAGTTCGAGTTCGAGTTCGAACCGCATGCTCCACTTCGCTTTCGATTCCGATGGCGATACCGATCCCGATACCGACGCGTGCGGCAAAGGCAGACGACGTGGCTCCTCGTCATTCCTCACCAAGGCGGGCCGGCAAGTAGCCCGCATCACCGGAACACCACTTCGGCCTTGGAATCCTCCCGATACGTCGCGGCATGACCCGGCACCCATTGCCCTTCCTTGAAGTACTCGGCGGACGACACCATCGAGCCATCTGGCCGCAGTTCATGGATCGCTTTGACCTCGGTGATACCCGTCTTGCTGCCCTTCACCTTCTCGATGCTGACGAGCTTTCCGCCCTCCAGCGTGGCCACCCCTTCGGTCTGGAACCCACCCGTGGTGAAATAGTGGTAGGCCAGGCTCTTCTTCTCCTCCGACCAGAAGATCAGCGACTCGCCCCCATACTCGCCCGCGTTGATGGAGTGCAGCACGCGGATCGCCTGACCGTTCAGGGCGCGTTCCCATCGGGCGACATCCACCACCGGCTTTTCGGGCGTCGAGTTCTTCATCTCCCCGCGCCAGGTCCGTCCGAGGTACGGACGCAATGCCTCCAGATGCTCGTTCAGCTTGCCGGTTTCGGCCGCCCAGCATTGCGCGGCGACGAGGCCGCCAACCAACAGGGAGCGAAGGCTACTCAGGGGCGCGGCATGCAGGAGGCGATTCAGGCTCATACAAAACACGTTGTTGGCCTGCGACCGCGCCCTGTCAATCACCGGTTCGACGGGCGCATCTTGACACGGCCCCCTTTTGGAAAGGATTCGGGGCGGCGATGTCCTCATCGCCTTGGGAATGGCTTTGGAGCGGCGACGAGGACGTCGCCACCCCGTTCCATGCGGGGGGCAGTGTCCAGATGCGCCCTTCACAGTAACGGCTCCGGTCGACTCCTTGCTACGCCCCGGCGTTGCCGGTACAAGACGTCGTTGATCAACGTTTCCCCGAAATTTTCCAGGATGCTCTGTCGGCGTCTGACAAGGACAGCTGCCATCGGCATCGCCGTTGGCGTGCTCCTGACGGGCAGCGGGAAGGCGGCACCGTCCGTCCAAGGCGAAACGGAGGCTCCCGGATGGAAGGCCACACTCGGCAAGCGCGCGGCGTGGTGGAGCTTCCAGCCACTCCAGAAGCCCGGGATTCCCGACGCAGCACCCGCCACCGAATCGGCCCATCCGGTCGACCGCTTCATCCAGAACCGACTTCAACAGGCAGGACTCGAACCATCCCCGGAAGCCGAGCGAACGATCCTGCTGCGCCGGCTGACCTTCGTCCTGACCGGCCTGCCGCCTTCACCCGACCAGATCGCGGCCTTCGTGAACGACCCGGCTCCCGACGCCTACGAACGCCTCGTCGACCGGCTTCTTGATTCACCGCAGTTCGGCGAGCGGTGGGCGCGGCACTGGATGGATCTCATCCGCTACTGCGAGTCCCACGGCTCCCAGGGCGACCCCGAACTGCCGATGGCCTGGCGCTACCGGGACTACCTGATCCGGGCCTTCAATACCGATGTCCCCTACGACCAACTCGTGCGGGAGCACATCGCCGGGGACCTGCTGCCCAACCCGCGCCTCAATGTGGCGGAGGGTCTCAACGAATCCGCCATCGGGCCGGCTCACCTGCGCATGGTCGAACACGGCTACATCCCGGTCGACGCCCTCGACGACTGCGTGAAGGTCGTCGACAACCAGATCGACGTCGTGACGAAGGCCTTCCTCGGCCTGACGGTTTCCTGCGCCCGGTGTCACGACCACAAGTTCGACCCGATCAGCCAGCGCGACTTCTACGCGCTCTACGGCATCCTGGCTTCGTGTCGGCCCGGTCAGGTGGTGATCGACGCCCCGGATCTGCGGACGCGGAACCTGGACAAGCTCGCGCCGCTGAAGGAGCGCATCGGCCAGGGGCTCCAGGCCAGCTGGAAGGTCGCTGCCCAGGAATTCCCGGACGCGCTCCAGACCCACGCCCGACGCTCCGCTGAACTCGCCCGACTCGATCAGGCGATCCGCCAGACATCCGAGGCCATCACACGGATCGAATCCGGAGCCCGCACGGAATGGGCCTCCCGTCGGACGCCGCGAACCCCTCCAGGCGTCCCGACCCCGCTGGCACGCTGGACCTTTGAATCCGACCTGCGGGACTCCGTCGGCGGCATGCACGGCAAGGCCGAATCGGGTGCTTCCCTCCGCAACGGTCGGCTCGTCCTCGAAGGCGGGGACGCGCATGTCGTCACCACTCCGTTGCCGTCGGATCTTCGCGAGAAGACCCTGGAGGCGTGGATTACCCTCGCCGATCTCGAACAACGCGGTGGCGGCGCACTCACCGTCCAGACGCCGGACAGCGCGATCTTCGATTCGATCGTGTTCGGCGAACGCGAACCCCGCCACTGGATCGCCGGCAGCGACTTCTTCAACCGCACCGACGACGCGCGAGGCACGGCCGAGAATGCCCGGCCTGACGAACTCATCCATCTGGCCATCGTCTATCGCGACGACAACTCGATCACCCTGTATCGAAACGGCCTTCCCTATGGCAGGAGCTACACCCGCGGGAAGCTGACCTCGTTTGCGGGCAACGCGGCCCGCGTGGTCCTCGGTCGTCGTCACCTCAGCGCGGGTGTCACGGCGCTGCGCGGTGAGGTCGAGGAAGCCCGGCTTTATTCACGCGCCCTGTCCCCCGCGGAGGTCCTCGCGTCGTTCCAGGCCGGCGTTGAACGTCCCACGGACGAGGAACTCGCCGGACTGTTGACCGTGGAAGACCGGACCCAACTCGCCGGACTGCGTCGCGAACTGCAGGAGCAGCAGGCACGGCACTCCGCAATCCGATCCCGGATTCCGGAAACCGATCCCTGGACCAATGCGCTGGCGCGCGCTGCGAAGGATGAATCCTCCCCGCTGCAGGCGTGGGTGAAACTGGGGGAACTGGACGGGGCGCGCTTCCGGGAAGGTTGGCTGGAACTGTCGAACCGATGGGCCGTGGAAGTCCGCGGCCGGCACGCCTTCAACACGACCAACCACACCGTCGCGTGGGACCTGACCGGTCCCGACGCCTCGCGCTGGTTCCCGTCGGATTCCGCCGTTCCACCCACGCCCACCCTGGCCGGGGGATTCACGATCGAACCCACTGGCCCCCGCCTCCTGAGCGGCCTCCACCCCGCCGGCCTGTACTCGCATCCGTTGACCCGCAAGCAACCGGGCGTCCTCACATCGCCCCGGTTCAAGGTCGAGACCGACAGCATCAGCGTCCGCGCCTTCGGTGAACACACCTCGGCGCGACTCGTCGTCGAGAACTACGCCATCGGCAACGGCGGGCTCTACCCGGCCCGCACGCTGGGCCAGGATGCGATGGGCTGGATCCGGCTCGATACGGCCTACCGGAAGGGATCCACCGCCTACGTCGAACTTGTCACCTCGGAGGACTTCCCGAACCCCGGCCTGCGCTCGGATGGCCGCCCGTACACGGACGGCCGCGCCCACTTCGGCATTGCCGGCGTCGCCTTCCACAACAGTTCCCAACCTCCGCGGGAAACCAACGTCCCCATCGCGTTCCTGCTTCAGCAGCCCGCGCCGGAATCGCCGCAGGCACTCGCCGCCCTGTACGGATCCCTGCTGCAGGACCTCGTGCAGCGCTGGTCCGGCGGAACCCTGAACGAGGAACAGCGCGTATTCCTCGACGCCTTCGTCCGGTCCGACCTGCTCCCGACATCCCTCTCCCAACTCCCCGGCCTGACGAACCTCGTCGCGGAGTATCGACGCCTCGAGTCGGAGATCCCTGTCCCCCGCCGTGCGCCCGGCGTCCATGAGGCCGTCGCCTTCAACCAACCGGTCTTCCTGCGCGGCGTTCCGGACAAGCCGGGCGAGGTGGTTCCCCGGCGCTTCCTCGAAGTGTTCGGGGCCCGCGATTATTCGGGCACTTCCCGAAGCGGCCGACTCGAACTTGCCGAGGATCTCACCCGTCCCTCGAATCCGCTGACCGCCCGCGTCCTCGTAAATCGGCTCTGGCATCACGTGTTCGGTCGCGGTCTGGTCGCCACGACCGACAACTTTGGCCTCCTCGGCGACAAGCCCACCCATCCCGAGTTGCTCGGTTTCCTCGCGGTCCGGTTCATGGAACGGGGTTGGTCCATCAAGGACACCCTCCGCTTCCTCGTCACGTCCCGGACCTTCCGGCAGTCGTCGTCCGCCTCGACCACCGCGCGTTCGCTGGACCCCGCCAACGACCTGCTTTCCCACGCCCGGATCCGGCGGCTCGAAGCGGAGTCCGTCCGCGACACGCTCCTTGCCGCCTCGGGTGAACTGGATCCCCGGATGTTCGGCCCCGGCGTCAATGTCTACTACGTCGGCAAGACCGAGGGCGGCGGACCGTTGGGCCCCCTCGATGGCGAACGACGCCGCAGCGTCTACCAGCGGATCCGCCGCAACGCGCACAATCCACTGCTGGAAGCGTTCGATGCCCCCAAGCCCGCGTCGACCCGCGGCCGGCGCGACACCACCAACGTCCCGGCCCAGGCGCTCACGCTCCTCAACGATCCCTTCGTCATCGAGATGGCGGCACGCTGGGCACGACGCGCGATCGCCGAGGGGCAACCCCCGGAGCAACGCATCGCCGCACTCTTCGTCCGCGCCATGGGACGCCCCATCACACCCGACGAGACCGAGGCGGCCAACGCGTTCGTGGAGGCCCTCGCATCCGAGCATCGTGTCCCCGTGCGGGAGATCGGTTCACACGCACGCACCTGGCAGGACTTCATCCAATCGCTCTTCTGCATGAAGGAGTTCATCTATGTCGAATGACCCACGACCCGGCGGAGGATCGGGAACAGCGCTGCTGACGCGGCGCGACATGCTCGCGCGGTGTTCGACCGGCTTTGGTCTCGTGGCGCTTGCCGGACTGGCAGGACGTTCCCTCGCCGCACCCGGTCCCTTCGCGCCACGCCCGCCGCACTTCCGGCCGAAGGTGAAGAGCGTCATCTTCTGCTTCATGTCGGGCGGGGTCTCGCACGTTGACTCGTTCGATCCGAAGCCGCGCCTGAAGCTCGACCACGGCAAGCCGATGCCGGTTCCCGTGCGTCCCACGATGTTCAACCAGAACGGCAACATCATGGCGTCACCGTGGGAGTTCAAACGACACGGCCAGTCCGGTCTTCCGGTCAGCGAACTGTTCCCGCACATCGGTGCCTGCGCCGACGACCTCGCGGTCATCCGTTCGATGACCAGCGTCGGTAACGAGCACGCCCAGGCGAATTACTTCATGCACACGGGATTCACGCTCGGCGGATACCCCAGTGCAGGCGCATGGATGAGCTACGGCCTCGGCAGCGAGTGCGACCAACTCCCCGGCTTCGTCGTGCTCGCCAGCGGCGGTGTCCCGCTCGGCGGGATCAACGTTTTCGGCAACGGATTCCTGCCCGCCGTGCACCAGGCGTCGCTCATCGATCCCACCCAGAAGGAGCCGCTCGCCAACATCACCCCGCGCGAACCGTCCGTGCTGCAGCGCCGCCGCCTCGACTTCGTCGGACGCATGGACCGCAACCACCTCGCCCGTAGCGGCAGCGATGCGCAGGTCGAGGCCGCGATCCAGAACTACGAGGTCGCCTTCCGGATGCAGTCCGCCGTTCCGGACCTCGCCGATCTCAGCGGTGAATCCGAAGCCACCCGTCGGCTCTACGGCATGGATTCGCCCGTCCGCGAAAAGGCTGAGTACGGTCGCCAATGCCTCCTCGCCCGACGCCTTGTCGAACGTGGCGTCCGCTTCATCGAACTGACCTGCCTCCCCCGCCCCGCTGATCTTGGCCAGATCGGAAATCCATGGGACCAGCACGGCGGACTCAAGACTGGTCACACGGAGATGGCCTTCCAGGTCGATCAACCGATCGCCGGATTGATCCGCGATCTCAAGGCCCGTGGGCTCTTCGAGGAGACCTTGATCGTCTGGGCTGGCGAGTTCGGCCGCACGCCCTTCGCCCAGGCCTCCGATGGCCGTGACCACAATCCCTTCGGATTCAGCGTGTGGCTCGCCGGCGGCGGCGTCCGCGGCGGAACCATCCACGGTGCCACCGACGAACTCGGCTACCACGCCGTCCAGGATGTCTGCACCGTCTACGATCTCTGGGCCACCGTGCTCCACCTCGCCGGCATGGATCACGAACGCCTGACCTACCGCTTCGGCGGTCGCGACTTCCGCCTCACCGATGTCCACGGCGAAGTAATCCGCCCGATCCTGTCCTGATTCCGCGGGAAGCGGGATCGGATGGGTCGCATCTTGAACCTGCCCCCGCATGGAACGGGGTGGCGACGTCCTCGTCGCCGTTCCCAAGCCGTATCCATGTAGTAAAGATCTCGCGCAGAGGGGCAGAGACGCAGAGAGCGACAGGAAATCTGAAGCTTGGGCAAGCGTGAACGGGATCACCGTTTGGTGACTCGATAACGATGATTGAAAGGCCAGCTTCCTCTGCGTCCTCGCGTCTCTGCGCGAGTCATTCTTCGGCATTCAATTGCATGGATACGGCTTAGGGCAAGTCATCCGGTCTCCAGACCCTGATCGCTGGGACAACTTGGAACTGCCTATCGGCTGTCGCCAAATCCGATGCCCCAGCTCGCAGCCCGCACGCCAGGTTTAAGGAATCGTTGGTCAGCAGGCCGTAGGATCGCTGTAGGTCCAGAGCCCGGGCGAAGTCACCTGATTCGACTGCCACAATCAATAAGTCACCGGCCAAGAGATCTTCGACTTCCAGTCGGTGATCTGTGAGTGCTTTGACGATCTCTGGATTCTGAGCCAAGGCTTTTGAGGGATTGGATCCGGACAAGCCTCTACTCTGAGCTCCTTGCATCATGCGGCGATGGCAGTATTCGGCCAAGGCTATGGACGTGAGTACACCGGTGACCTCCCCCGTGAGGCACCGTTCAAGCAACCTCCGACACTCAGGAGAGACATCAAGTCGAGCATAGATGAGGATGTTTGCGTCTATGAGGACCCGGGTGCCGGCAGGAATGGAGTCGAGGTTCACTGGTCGAAAATGTCCAACTCCATGCTGAGCCGGAGTTGGTCCAGCGTGAGGCGGACAGGAGGGGTAGAAAGAAGTCTTCGAAGTCCTGGCTCACCTGGTGACTTGGACCTCGATGGAGGTTCACCATTATCTTCCAGCATGGTCAGAAGCGCCCGTGCTTTGCACGGGAGCTTGTCGTCACCGTACGGGTGCACGTAGCCGTGGGCGAGCAGGACCTCGACCGTGGTGTACTTCATGCAAAGACTCTATTCGTTCGTACTGGGGTGGCAATGGGGAGTTAGGAGGGGAGATGACCCACTTGGGAAAGAGTGTTTTGCAGCAAAGAACTGGCGGCCTGCAACTCGCCCACAGTCTTCAATGCACGCGCCGGGTGAGGGCACCCGGCCTACAGCTCCGTGGCTCCTCATCAACGAACCGTTCCTCAGGACATCGGGAGGCCGTCTGCGGTTCCAGACGCCGTTTCGGGTGTCACCTCAAGGTGGGCTGATGAGGCGGGCGCGGTAGAAGCGCCGGGGGATGCTGGCGGCCTCCAGGTCGGTTACCGACGTCGGCGTTCCGCCTCCACGGATCGTCGTCAACGTACCCCAACGGATGAGGTCGGGCGACCGCTCCAGCCGGTACCAGAGATTGGTCAGGCCAGTGAATGACAGTCGAAGCCCCAGTTGCTCGATCTCGCCAGGAGTCTGCGGTGGAACCGCCAGTCGCCCTTCATCCTCCGCGAGGCGCACGGCGTAACCATCCGATCCTCCGAAGCCAGGCACCGTGCGGGTGCCGTTCGTTCCCCCGAATCCGCGGCCGGCAGCGAACAGGCTTCCGTCGGGGAGGCGTGCGAGCGCCATCGCTTCATGGGTGAGGGACGCCCCGTATGTCTGGTCCCAAATCGGCCGTCCATCGAGATCCGTCCGCGCCAGCCAACCATCGGAGCCGAAGGCCTCGGTGACATGCTTCGCGCTGGTCTTGGTGCCTCCCGGTGGGGACGACGAAAAACCGGCAAACAAATAGCCGCCCGGAACCGCGAGCGCCCGCTGGAGGACGTCCGCATCCGAGCCGCCAAGGCTTCGATCCCAGAGCAACGTGCCCGAAGGATCGAGCCGATTCAGCCAGCCGTCCGAGGCGAGGGAAACTCCGACCGCCGGGGAGTAGTTGGGACTGGTCTTGGTGCCGCCCTCGCGCGAGAGGGAATTGCCAACCACCAGCAGCCCCCCGTCAGGGGCAAGAACCACGTCGGTCGCCCAGTCTTCATTTTGTCCGCCGAGGCTCCGATCCCAGAGGATGCGGCCATCGTCGCCCAACCGAAGAACCCAGGCATCACGCTGACCGTGGGCCGTGCTGGTCTTGTTGCCCGTGCCGGAACGTGAATCGGACCAACCGGCGACCACGAAGCTCCCGCCGGGATCGGACACAACCGTGTTGAATTCTTCGGAGCCGGACCCGCCATAGCTTCGGTCCCACAGGCGATTGCCTTGAGCGTCCACGCGCAGGACCCAAGCGTCGCTGGGTCCGTCAAGGGCTGCGGTCTTGCCCGGTCCCGGTTCGGAGGAGGAGGTACCGACCAGCAGGAAACCGCCGTCGGCCAATTCCACACCGTGGTTCAAACGATCCCCATCCAGTCCGCCGTAGGCGCGGTCCCAGAGCGACGTTCCATCCGCCGCAATACGGACGATCCAGGCGTCGAAACCACCCTCGCGGGCGGCCGTCCTGGTACCGCTTGGTTCGGAAGCGGAACTGCCAATGAGCAGGAAGCCACCATCGCGCAGTGGAAGGACACGGCGGAGCTCGTCCGGCCCTTGGCCACCGTAGGCGCGATCCCACAGCGACTGCTGCGCCGCGTCGAGGCGGAGGAGCCAGAAATCGCGATCACCAAATCCGGGCGCGGTGCGATTGCCGTGGGTGCTTGTGCCGAAGAGCGAACCGCCCAGCACCAACCCTCCGTCCGATTGCAGCGCCACATCATTGAGCGTTTCCTCGCCACTGCCCCCCAGCGCGTGGTCCGTCACGATGGGTGGGGCAGCGAGCACGCCCACGACACACAGAGCCGACAAACAACTGAGCCAGCCAGTTCCCATGGCGGGCGAGCATAAGAACAATCAACCCAGCCGCAACATTGTCTCATGCCCCACCGGCGCTTGGCCACATCTCGGCAGAACCACCATCTCAAGCGGGGCGGCAACGTCCTCGTTGCCATTGGGAATGGCTTTCGTACAGCGACGCGAACATCGCCACCCCATCCCACGCGCGGTGGGATGGGGTTCACCAAGACCGTTCCTCACGGCTTCTGGACCGTCAGGCACCAGAAGGACGGTGGCGCGAACAGGCTGAGATCCGTGATGGTGATCGTGACGGTTTGATTCACGGGGTCCACGGAGCTGGTCACGCCCGGAAGCCGGGCGATGTCGCCCGTGGCGAGGTTCATCCGGAAGGCATCCGTCCAAGTGCCGAAATCCTTCGATTGCCGGATCCGGTAGACGACGTCGTTTGCCGTCGGTTGGTAGGGCAGGACAAACTGCCGCGCCTCGGTGCCATCCGCCAAACGCACCGGCGTTGGAAGACCGAAGCTGGCCGGGTCACTGCCCTGCGGATTGGTCCGAAGGGCGTATTCCAGGAAGTTGGGAATCTCATCGCCGTCCGGATCTGCGTCGTCTCCGGCGATGGCCGGGCTGAGGGCGTCGGCCCCGAACCGATCCAGCTTCCAGCCGCCGAGCGTCCTGCTGCCCTCGGTCACGCGGCTGAGGGCCATCGCGTAGAGGTGGAACGTGGACTCCGTCACGGGCTGGAGGTTGACCCGTTGCGTCGTCCCGGCGGCGACAAACGTGTGATCGATGCGGATGCCTTGG
>JAIXZE010000266.1 GCA_027489875.1 Verrucomicrobiales bacterium | reverse complement strand
GCAATCCCATCGACCACCCGGATGTCTGTGGCCTGGCCGGCCATCTCCAGAACCCCGCTCCCGATTGGATTCGCTGGGTTCGCAACATCATGGATCGCTACCCCGCCGAGATCATTGGCGACATAAACCTGCTGTCCGACTGGCCAGACCCTTCGCGCGTAACCACGGGACAACGCCGGCCAGATCCCGCGCTCGGTCAATTGCATCGCCGGGAAATTGAAAATCCATTCCGAAACCACGGGAAGGTAGACGCTGCTGCCCTGCTGGCGGGCTTCAAGGCGGACCTTGCCCACGTTGGTGACCATCACCTTTCCATCCACAATCGTCGCAGGTCCGCTCCCGACCCGAATCTCCACCGGCAGCCGACTGCTCGCGAGGGCAGCAACGGGGTAAGATTGGTTCAACCGCAAAACGAGATTGGTGTCCGGCGTGACCCACTCCAGGACTTGCGTCAGCCCGATCTTCACTGAGTCAGAACGCACCGTCCCGAGCGGATTGCGAACCTCCACCTCATAGGAGCCGGCGTTGTGTTCATCGACTGGATCGAGAAACAGCGTTGCGTTGGTCGCACGCGGGACCGGTTGGCCACCACGGAACCACTGATAGACCAGCGGCTCGCTACCCATGGCCACCACCTCCAGGAAGGCTGCTTCGCCCGCACGCCGCGCCTGCGCCTTGGGTTGCTCCACGACCTGCGGTGCGGTGGGTTGCGCGGAGATGTCGATGATGCCGAACCGCGCGCCGGCCACGAAAAGCTGGTTGCCGCGCACGCGCAATCCATCGAGCGGACCCAAGTCGGCGAAACGGCCAACTGGGGCTGGATTTGTGGGGCTATTCACGTCGAATACCCGCAAACCACCCGTGGGACGCACGCCATTTGTCCGCCCGTTGTCCGCCGCGAAAAGGAACCGGCCAGCAAGTTCCAACCCCCAGACGCTGCCAGGCACCGTCTGTGTCTGACGGATGGCGGGCAGTTCGCTCCAGTCCAGTGTCAGCAGCCCTGCCGAGGGATCCGCGACGTAGGCCACGCGATCCCTTGGTGCCAGACCGTAGTAACTTTGGCCGAAGGAATCTGTCCTGGGAAATCGCCCCAGTAGTTTGGGCATCGCAGGCGACGAGATATCGGCGAGCTTCAGGCCGCCCCACCAGTCGGCCACCAAAGCGACGTCCCCCTCCAGCTGCACCCCGGCCGCAACGCCCGAAGTGTCCAACGTCCCCAACACAACCGGCTGCGACGGATCGCGGATGTCGAGCACCGACAGGCCGTAGCCGCCATTCCCCACGTAGGCAAAGCGACCCCTCACGTGCACTGTCACCGCCTCCGACCGATTATGGGGGAAGGTAAAGGTGGGAAGGCGAACCGGCCGGGCAGGCTCCCGCACATCCACGATCCCCATCCCTTTCTCCCGCTCGGCCAGGAACAGGTAGCCGTCCGTCCACGCCAGATCCTCATGGTTGGGGCCAAGGAAGGGAACGGTGGCCACCAACTGGATCGAATCAGGATCGGCGACGTTGTAGATCTGAAGTGCGCGAAGCTCCTGATGAGCAACAAACGCATGGTGGTCGGAAAGTTCAATCTGTGCCGGGCTCGACCGCGTCGGCACACCCCGAAGGGGAACATGACCCCGGCGGCGGAGGGCGATTTCGCTACCGGGAAGACCCACCGTCAGCGAGACGGCGCTGCTGGAAACACTGCCGTATCGGTTCGAGACCACCAAGTGGTAGAAACCCGCGTTGGCCGCCTGCACACCGGTCAGCGCCAAAGCAGCCGAAGTCGCACCCGGAACCAGGGCGCCGTTGTGGAACCACTGGAATGCAGTGGGCTCGGATACCCTCACCGTTGCTCGGAGCACGACAGGTGAACCCGCCACGACATTCGTCGGCGCCGGCTGTTCCTGGATACTCGGGGGATCGATCGACTCGATCGTCCTGACCACGGAATTGGCCGCCGCGTGAGCGGCATCCCCACCTTGTTCCGCCAGAACCACGACCGCACCGACATTGGTCAGGGTCAGTTGGGTACCCGTCAACCTGGCCGGCCCCCTCACCAAGGTGAACGTGACTGGCAATCTGCTCGTGGCGGTGGCTGCAAGCTCCAGCACCGGCCTCACGATGGACACCCTTTCCGGCGGGTTGAACGCGATCGATTGCAGGATCTTGAGGCACTGGATGGCGTGTTCTTCAGACTTTGGCAGGAACTGCGCTGACCCGACTGTTTCCGCACGGACAGCCACCACCCCGGCGTTCGTCACAATCAGGTTCGTGCCGTCCATCATTCCGGGGCCCCGGATCACGCGGAAGCGAACCGGGCTTCCCGAGGCGGCCGAGGCAGCCAGCGGCAGAATCACCGGTCCATTGGTAACCCACACTCCCGAGGGCAGATCAACACGGAGACTGTCTGGGATTCCCTCAAGCATCCTTCCGACCTGAATCCCGCGACCGGGACTTGCGAGAATCGCCGGGTCTGCCAACGGCCATACCAATGCCAGGGGACTTCCGATTCCGAGATTTCCCATCCGGATGGGCCGTTGCGGGTCCTCTGCGCCGACGACCAGGAAGTCGCCTTCGTAGGACATGGCACAGAGTTCCTTCCCTGATTCCTGAAGCGTCAATTGGTTGAGTTGATTTCCGAGTATCCCCACCTCCGCCGGATTCGCAGGATCCCGGACGTCGATGATGACGACACCCCGACCTGCGACGACCGCATACGCATAGTCAGCGAGCAGTTTGACGTCATAGATTTCACCGGGAGCGAGCCACTCTCCGACGAGCATCGGGCGGTTTGGCTGACGGACGTCCAGAATCAACAACCCACGATTACGGACCGCGACATAGGCGAAACCTCCTGTGACATGGAAAGCCAGGACGGGTCCCCCGGCATCAAAACCACCCATTCGCGCAGGCCTGGTCCCGTCCTCGATGTCGATGACCTGAAAGCCCGCCGAGTCGCCGACATAAGCCAGGTTACCCTGAACCTGGACGGCAAAGGCGAACCCACCCGTCGCGAGCTTGCCAAGGCGGGTCAGTCTTCGCGGATCGCGGGCATCCAGAATCACGAGTCCCTCCGAACCGGCGGCCACGTAAGCCGTCTGGCCCACCACCGTCATTCCGAACGCTTCATCTTCGGTCTCAAAGTTGCCGATCAACGTTGGAGCGCTGGGATCCTTCAGATCAATGACCTGGATCCCCTCATATCCGTCCGCAACAAAGGTCAGGTGACCCACCCTCTGAACCTGCCTCGCCCTTCCGGCGGTAGCCACTGTCCCAATCCGCCTCGGTGCGGCGGGAACGGAGGCATCAACGATCCTGACTCCTTCATATCCACTGGCTACATAGACCCGCGATCCAGCGGCGAAGACGCCCCGCGTCTCCCGGCCTGCGACCAGTTCGCCCATCAAGGTTGGCCGCGCGGGATCGCGCACGTCGACGGTCTGCAGGTTGCCCGCCGCATTCGCGACGTACGCGACGCCTGCGCTCACATGGATCGCGAGGGCATCGCCGCCCGTGGAGATGCTCCCCAGTCGGACGGGCCGAGTGGAATCGCTGACATCGACCACTTCAATCCCGCCGAAACCAACGGCAAGGTAGGCGAGATTGCCGATGACCTGGACATCGCGCGCCCGGGCGGATGCCGAGTACTGCCCGACCTGAAACGGTTTCGCCGGATTCCTCACATCCATGATCTTCAGGCCGGTGTCACCGGTCGCCAGATAAGCGAATTCTCCCACCACTGCCACGGCTTCCGCTCCATTGGGAATACCCGTGAGGCTCAACCTCAAGGGACGGTCTGGCCGGCTGATCTCGAAAATCTCCAGCCCGCTTGACCCAACGGCGACGTACGCCAGTCGGTCCACGACGGCGATTCCGGTCGGCGACCCCATCAAACGGTGATAGCCGACCAGCACGGGACGACTTGGATCACCGACATCAAACACCTGCAATTCTGCGTGTCGGGTCACCACGTAGGCATGATGCCCAACGATCTGAAGTATTTGGGGCATCCCGCCGGATCGAACTCCCCCGATTCGAACGGGCTTGGCATCATCGCGGACCTCGAACACCACCAAACCCGAATCCGTCGCGACATAGGCATGGATGCCAACAACCACCACGTCATTGGCCGCCCCTCGTGGAATCCCCGGCCATTCACCCATCGCGGCCAGATGGACACGGGCCTCATTGAACCTGCGGGTTTCGCTGACACGGCTGAAATCTCCGTCCCCAACCTGCTCAGCCACCAACTCGATCATACCAACCTGCGTGGCCGTCACCCGGCCGTCGGCGATCGCCGCCGGACCACGTGCCACGCGGAAGGTCACCGGCAAGCCACTGCTGGCCGTCGCCTCCAGCTGGTAGGACAGACCGGGGACCAACACTGTGCCAGAGGCGGGCGAAGTCCACGACAACGACTGCTCCTGCGTCTGGCCCATCGCCGAGCCGCAGAAGATTCCCGCACCAAGGACGCCGATGAGCAACCGGACCAGACATCCGATCAACCATCGGAGGGAGTGGGGTGTGTGGGTTTGGGCGGACCTGGTCATCATGCCTGATTTCGAGGCTAACTGAGCCGAGAAAGTGCGCGCAAGCATCGCCATCCGAGCCCGCCCGTGGACAAAGAGAGTCGCATCTCGCCCCATGCCCCCGGGATGCACGGAGGTCAGAGAAGGGACAACGCAGCGAGGAAGAATGGTCGTTGAACAGGTAAAGGCCCGGGGTGGAACCCCGGGGCCGTCCGTTCCCAATGATCCGCGCCCTGAGTGGGTGCACGGAGGCGGTGCCATACGCCGCGAACTCGCTCCATCACAGTTCGAGTTCTTGCGGGCCGTTCGAAAAGGAATTCTTGGTCAACTGCGCCTGAAGGACGTCCCGGGCAGTTTGAAGATGGCTATGCCCCCCTACCTTGGACGCTGGATGGACACCATTGCGTCCCTCAGTACGCCGATTCCATGTTTGAATGCCCGAATGACGACTGGGAGTTGCTGCCTCTGGGTTACTCCACCGCGCCTACCAAACCGAAACTGGTCTCATCACGTTCGGTTCCACCCAAGCTGCCGCCCGACTATCGCCTCCTTCCCTTTCCCAAAGCAGCGCTGCTTCTGTTGGTTGGAGTATCCGCCTTAGTCTTGGTGCGACTTTGCATACCGCCTACCCAGCATGGTTTCCGAGTCTTCGTCCTTGTCGTCTGTACGGGGGGCGGACCTATCCCGCTGGGGCTTCTGGGAGTCGTCGGATACTGGAAGAAGCCTTAAGGCTTGGTGATCGCTCTGGTCCACCTCTTCGCACCGTTCGTAGCGTTATTCTACGTGTTTTTCCCGCGGTAAGGGGAGTCATTGGGGTCAGAACAGCGACGGGAACCCCGTTTCGACTTCCCAGCGCCTCTGCGCCTCTGCGGGAAACCTGCCCTTTCCGCGGCTCTGCTTCGCCGCGGTGACCTCGGAGCCATGGCAGGACGACCTCCACGCCACCCTCCTCGCCCTACTCAATTCCGCTCCACCGGATGCGGGTGACGCGGAGTTCCACGGGTGGCGTAGTCAGGCCGGAATGATACCCAAGCCCAATACACGACTCATTCAGTAGTGTATTCAGGGCAAATCTTGAGTTCATACTGAGGTTTTTCATTTCACGCACAATTTGTCATAAAATCATCATTTAGAGGTGTTTGAATTGATCTTCCTCACCTCTTAACTCCCTATCTCACCCACCAATCCCCACTTACTCAGTTGACGTTATGAGTCACTATCCCTACTCATGTACTCAAGATGAGCGCGACACCGGCACAGGACAGCTCCCCCGATCCCGCACCCTTGGCTCCCAAGGGCGCTCCAACCACGGGGGCCCTGTCCCAGAACGACACCGCCGATTGGGTGGACGTCCTCCGCCAGCACGTGGCTTCCCTCCGATTCGGCGTCATCCAGGTCGTCATCCATGAGGGGCGCGTCGTGCAGATCGAGCGCACCGAGAAATACCGCCTCCCCAACCGCTGAACCGGCCGCTTACCCCTCGCTTCCCATGTCCGCACTCCCTGCCCAATCCCTCGATGCCGACGTGCTCCTTCCATTTCAGGAGCGCCGGTCCATCCGCCGCCTCCTCGATCCGTTGGATCGCCTCGCTGGATCTTCGACCCGCTTCCTGGGTGCTTCGCCCGGTCACTTCGAGCGCGACGGCCGTGCCTACTCCCTTCCGAGGTACCTTTACGTCGGGCCCAAGGGCGGCGGCGACATCCTGCGGATCGGCATCTTCGCCACCATTCATGGCGACGAACCGGAAGGTGCGTTGGCCTTGCCGAAGCTTCTTCAAGCCCTCGAACAGGAACCCGGGATCGCCGAGGGCTACGCGCTCTTCATTTACCCCGTGTGCAATCCCACCGGCTTCGAGGACAACACCCGGCACGCCCGGAGCGGACGCGACCTGAACCGCGAATTCTGGAAGCAGTCGGACCAACCGGAAGTCCGGTTTCTCGAATCAGAGATCTGGATGCAGTCCTTCCACGGGATCATCACCCTGCACTCGGACGACACCAGCCACGGGCTGTACGGGTTCGTGAAGGGCAACGTTCTTTCCGACCACCTCATCCGCCCGGCCTTGCTCGAGGCAGGAAGGTACCTCCCGCGGAATCACGGGGCGCGGATCGACGGCTTCAATGCGGAGTCCGGCGTCATCCATGACGGCTACCCTGGAATGCTCCAATCGATCCCGGGACTGTCCCATCCGCCCTTCGAGATCACCCTCGAAACGCCGCAACTCGCGCCCCTACACCGGCAGGTCGACGCCTTGGTGGCGGCATTGAAGACCATCCTCGTCGAGTTCCGCTACCTCCAGGCCATCGCGCAGAACATCTGAACCCACCAGGCGCCCCCTTGGAAGCCCGCCCCAGCCCGGTGCCGTCAGCAGACCAGAGCCATGAAGCACCCACAGACACAGTCCCACTCCGCATCCGCACGTTCCGCCACCGCAACCGTCCTTGCCGCCCTGCTGGCCACGGGACCGGTGCTGGCGCAGGTGCCAGCCCCGTCCACCGCGACCGTGACCAACGCTCCGGCGGCGACG
>JAIXZE010000289.1 GCA_027489875.1 Verrucomicrobiales bacterium | reverse complement strand
TGGCGGGCCTTGGCGTCCCAGGTGAAGTGCTTGTAGACGTAGTCCTGGGCGCGTTTGCCGAGGCTGGCGAGGTCGTCGGGACGTGCGATCAACCGGGTGAGGGAATCGCGGAAGTCGGCGACCAGTTTCTCGCGAGGGGCCATGGGGATGGAGAATCCGGTGCCTTCAGGCACGAGTTCGCCGGGGCCGCCGTAATCGACCACGAGCGGCACGAGACCGAGCGCCATGGCTTCCAAGACGACGCCGCCGCCGAACTCGCGCACGGACGGGAAGGCGAAGATCTGCGAACGGCCGAGTCGATCGGCCATCTTCGAATGATCCACCCAGCCCGGGAACTCAACCTGGTCGGCGATGCCGCGGTCGATGGCCAGTTGTTTCAAGCGGGGGAGTTCGGGGCCGTCGCCGATGATATCGAGGGCGAGGCGGCCTTCGCGGCAGAGGGGGGCGGCGGCTTCGAGGAGCATGTCGACACCCTTGAGGGGAACAAGACGTCCGACGAAGGCGGCGCGGGCGGGTGTGGACGGGGTGGACGGGGTGGGCGGGGTGCGGCGCGGGAAGCGATCGGGGTCGATGGCGTTCTCGGGGATGTAGACGGCCTTGGAATGATATTGCTCCGGGAGTTCGCGGAGGGCGGAGCGGGAGGCGACGAGGATGGCGCTGGCGTTGCGTCGGGTGGAATGGAACCCCGGGAGCGACTTGTAGACGTTGCGGAACGGGTACAGCCACTCGCGTTCGGCCGCGCGGAGTTCGGGGTATTCCTTGGGCCAGGGAACGCCGCCGTTGAGCGGTCCCAGCATGAAGGGGACGTTCAGTCGGGCGCAGCGACCGGCGAGGGAGCTGGGAACGACGGGGGCCAGCGGCGTGATCCGGTGGACGAGGTCGAACTCGCGTCGGGCGAGGCGCGCCTCGAACTGCTTCCACAGGCGACGTTCGAAGATGGGGTAGACGAGGGTGGCGAGGGCGGAATAGGTGGACCACCCGAGGGCGTTGCCGCCGCGGAGCATGGTGCTGACCTTCCATGCGCCATGTTGCCAGAAGCGGTTGTCGACAGATTCGAGGTCGATACCCTCGCGGGCACCGTGGGCGAGGCAGTCCTCGCGGTTGCGCTTTTCGGTGGCGAGGATGGGTTGGCAGACGGAGGCGAGGGCTCGGCCGAAGGACCAGCCGATCAAGGCGACGGAAAAGCCCTTGGGGTTGGCAGCCTCGGCCACGAGGAGGACACGCGGCGGACGGTCGTCAGGCATGGGGCGATCAGGGGTTGGGGATTCTCGGGGTGGGGGATGTGGGATTCTCCGGATCGGGAAGATCGTGACCCGCCCTGCGGCAGGTTTCGATGCGGGCGAGGATGCCGCAGAGGATCATCCAGAAGGAAAGGTTTTTTGTCTGGGTGAGGACGCGTTCGACGAGGCCGTGGCAGTAGGTGATTCCCAGGACGATCAGGAGGCACCCGGTGAACATGCCGGTGGGGCTTTTCCAGAACTTGAGGGACGCCCGGACCATCCAGAGGACGGTCGTCAGGGTGAAGAGGATGTAGAGGCCGAATCCCTGGATGCCGTTCTCGGAAAGAAGCAGCCAGTACAGGGACTCAGTGAGGGGGTTGGCGTAGTAGTTTTCGTCGATGATCCGGAATCCGCGTTCCTCGTCCCAGTCCATGATGATCTGGGCGTACTGGGGAACCGGCAGGCTGTTGGCGACGCCCCAATTGTTCCATCCGATGCCGAGGGGATGGTCGGTGAGCATGGCGCGGGACTGCTTGTTGAGGATGTCGCGAAGGTCCTCGGTTTCGTCGCGGGACTTCACCTCGTCCATGCGGGCCATGAGGGAGTCGAGGGCGAGCATGCCGGCGAGGAGGGCGGCGAATCCGCCGGCGGCGGTGATGGAGAAGGTGCGGAGCTTGAATCCGCGGAGCCAGGCGAGGGCGGTGGCGGCGGCGCAGCCGGCAGCAAAGGCGGCGAGACCGGCGCGTGAGACGGAGAGAAGGATGAGCAGGGCGGCAAAGCCGACCCCGGCGAGACACAGCCAGACGTCGCGCGGTTTGGTCTGTTGCAGGAACGCCCAGCCGAGGGCGGGCCCGGCGCAGAGATAGCACCACATGGCCATGGGGTTCTGGTGTTCGAACCATCCCTTGACCTGCCAGATGCCATCGACGAAGCGCATCTTGAGTCCAGCCAGGCCCTGGACGATCAGGGCAATGGCAATGCTGCGCATGACCCACCTCAGGTCCTCGGCGTCCCGGAAGGCGTGGTAGACCCCGATCATGACCACGGCGACCTTGGTGAACTTCCACGCCGCCATGGTCAGGTAGAGGACGTTGTACGCATTGACGATCGAGAGGCACGACGCCGCGCAGTAGGCGAAGTACAGGCCGGCTCCGGGGCTCAGCCAGTGGAAACGTGGGCCATCGCGCATCTTCGCCGCCAGGATCAGGGCGAGGCCCAGGACATCGAGATGGGAGTACTCAAATCCCTTGGTGTGGCCGCGGTAGGTTTCCACCGAGACGACCATCAGGGTGAGCTTGCCCGGCTGGAGCGACGGCATGAACACCATCATCGCGAGCACCCAGCGCTCCCAGATCCGGTTGCGCGCCAGGAAACTGCCCAGCGCTGGTGCCACCCCCACATACAGCAGGAGGATCACCAGCGCCTTGATCAGGTCCTTCATCGACCGGCTAGACCTTCCCGGACTTTCGCCAACGGAACAGCGTCGTCGGGTGCACTCCGGTCCGCGCGGCGATGTCCGCCAGCGAGAGCTTGCCCTCGGCCAACAGTTGCTTGGCGAGGGTCATGCGGCCGGAGCGCGAGGGAAGACTGAGTTCCGCCGCGTGCGTTCCGGTTTCCGCGGCTGCTGAAGGCTCGGCCGTGGACGAGGCGGGAAGTACGAACTGGGAAGCGGCGACAGGTGCTTCCCACCATCCCTCGCGCAGGACCGGGCCGTCATGGAACAGCACCAGGCGATCGATGCTGGACTTGAGTTCGCGGACATTGCCCGGCCACGAATACCGCTGGAGCTTGGCGACGAGCTGGGGTTCGAGGGATTCGACATTCTTCCCGAATCGCTGGCTGGCGCCTTCGACGAAGGTCTGAGCCAGGGCCGGAATGTCATCCAGACGCTCGCGGAGTGGCGGGATGCGGAGCACGACCTCGGCAAGCCGGTAGTAGAGATCGGCGCGGAATCGGCCGAGGCGGATCTCGGACTCGGGATCACGATTGGTGGCCGCGACCACGCGGAGCTGGACGGTGAACTCGGCATCGCCGCCCACGCGGCGGGCACGACGGGTTTCCAGGAAGCGGAGAAGCTTCGGCTGGAGCGAAATGTCCATCTCGCCCACCTCGTCGAGGAAGAGGGTGCCCCCGTTGGCCTGTTCCACGAGGCCAACCCGGGTCTTGAGGGCGCCGGTGTAGGAACCCTTCTCGGCACCGAAAAGCTCGGCTTCGATGAGTTCCTTGGGCATGGCCGCGCAGTTCAGGGTGACGAGCGGGCCGTCCTTGCTGGATTGGTGGATCGCGGTGGCGAAGCGTTCCTTGCCGACGCCGGATTCGCCCAGGAGCAGCACCGTGACGTCGGTCTTGCCGAGGCGTTCGATCTGTTCGCGGAGGGACGTCATGGCGGCGGATCGCCCCACGAGTCCGGATTCGCTGGTGAGGTGCCCCGAGTAGAGCTGGAGCCAGAGGGCCTGACTGTCGGCGGTGTGTTCCAGGACCTCGTCCCAGCGGTCCTCGTCATCGGCGAGCGTCAGGACGTCGTAGGCTCCGTCGCGCATGGCGCGGACGATGAGGGCGCTGTCGGGCCGGACGAACTCGACGACGAACAAACGATTGGACTGGGCGAGCCGGACGCGCGTGCGTGGCCACTCGGGCCGGAGGAGGAATTGGGCGGGGATCAGGCAAACCTCGCCGGCATTGCCGGGGGAAAGACGGGCGACGGCGTCCGGTGAAAACGGACGCACGGGGATGCCCAGCTCCTCGAGTCTGGCCTGGCCGATGGGCGCAAGGCCCTGTGGATGCAATACGGTCATGATGCACCTGCGTTGCAGACGCGTTCTCGTGCCTGTGCACGATGCTTTGCCTGAAATTCG
>JAIXZE010000280.1 GCA_027489875.1 Verrucomicrobiales bacterium | reverse complement strand
TGTGCTCGGTCGGTTGCGGGCGGGCGAAGACCTCGGGTCCGGTGGGCGTTGCGGTGAGCAATCAGCTTGCCGCCATCGCGGCCGCAGGTGAGCCGGTGACGTTGGAGCAATTGGGCCGGATCTATGAGGTGCCCCCGGATGCCCAGAATGCTGCGCTGCTTTATGCGCAGGCGTTTGCGGCTATCAAAACCGAGGGTTTGAACACGCCCTCCTTCCTGGCCGACAATCAGGAGGCTTTGGTACTTCTGCTCAAGGCCGCGGAGCGACCTCTCTGCCGCTACCCCGTTGCGCTCACGAATGGCGCGACGGTTCTGTTGCCGCATCTCTACAAGATCCGGATTTGCGCGACGCTTTTGCGGGATGAAGCCGTCCGCCAGGCTGGGCGCGGGCAAACGGATTCCGCCACCACGGCCCTCCTTGCCGGATTCCGCCTGGCTCGTTCGCTCGATAACGAGCCACTCCTCACCTCCAAGCTCGTGGAGATCGGGAGTCTGGGGTTGGCATTGGATGGGCTGCAGGAGTCGATCCACCAGAGAAGCTTCACCGATGCCGAACTGCTCCGGCTGCGAACGGCCCTGCAGGACGCCGAGCTGGGCGTTGGCTTCCGAAGGGCGATGCTGGGCGAGCGCGCCAGCCTTGTGGCGGCCTTCAAGTCGTCGGACGAGAGCCTCGCCGAGGCGATGGCCGCGAGCGAAGGCGGTTCAGGAGTGCCGCCTCTCATGCTTCACAACTACCGTTCGGCCGGCCATCTCGATGGCGACTTCGAGTTTGCCCTGACGTTCATGTCGAATCTCGTCGCGGTGGCGTCCTTGCCCTATCCGGAGGCGCTTGATGCAGCGGGTGGGCTGAAGATTCCGGACCAACAAACCGTGCTGGATGGCAGGCTCGTTGTCTCGGCGCTCCTGCTTCCGCAGCCCGCCCGGTTTCTGAACAAGGGGGCCGAGGCGGTTGCCCGCATCCGCCTTGCGCGGGCGGTGCTGGCTGTGGAGCGATACCGGCTGAAACACGGTGGCACGCTGCCGACCTCGCTGGCGGACGCATCCGCTGAGTTTGCCGATGGGATTCCCCTGGACCCGTTCGATGGTCAGCCCGTGCGCTACAGGCAACGCCCTTCCGGCGGCTATGTGATCTGGTCCGTGGGAGCGGACCGCAAGGACGACGGGGGCAACATCAACGGGGTGGACAACACGGCACCTCGCGATATGGGGGTGACCATTGGGCGGTGATCACGGTGCGGATTCCACGGACACGGTGAGGTTGGTGCCGATGGTGGCCTGGATCCGGGATCCGCCGGAGGCTTCGAGGTAGCCGTCGGCACTGGATTGGACGTGTTGGTTTCCGGCATCGAAGCCGAGGCTGACACCGGATTCCCCGGAAGGGCGGACACGGAAGGTGTGTTCCGCACCAGAGGCGAGGCGGTCGAGACGTTCGGTGAACCCGGTTCCTGAGACCACCAGGTTGCTCACGGTCTGGGAGGACTGGTTCCGCACGGTGATCCTCGGCGAGCGGGAACATCCGGTGAAGGAGAGGCATGTGAGACCGGCGATGAGGAACCATCCATGACGCATGTCGTGGATTGGAGCCGAAGGTGGAGATGGGAGCACTCCGAAAGAGGGGTAGATCCAATGCGGGAAACCGTAACCCGGGGTCGCTTCCCACCCCGGGCTAACGGCTTCAACGCCTTCGGCGTACAGGGGGGTAGGACGCCCTTTCAGGGCTTGGTGTCGTTGTGCATGGGGTTCCAGGGGCGTTGCCCCTGGCTACCTTGGGTTGCCCCGTTGGGGCGAGGGGGCGTGGGGTGGGGTGACCCAGGGTTCCGCTCCGCTCCACCCTGGGCTACCGCCGTGCGCCGCGTTGCGGCGGGGCGGGCGGCGCCGGGTGAGGGCACCCGGCCTTCAGGGGGGGCGCCGGGTGGGGGCCGGCCTACATTTTGGGAGGGCGGGTGAAGCGGACGAGGGCGGTGAGGGAGAGGGCGAGGGCGGCGAAGCTGGCGAACCGGCCGACGTGGTTGGGGGCGTTGGCGGAGCGGGCGGCGAGGCGGAGGTTGAGGTCGGTCCAGGTCTCGACCTGGACGGATCGCTTGAAGGTGAGCATGCGGCCTTGCTGGGGGATGGAGGCGCGGATGGCCGTGGGGGAGGGCAGGGCGGCGTCCTGTTGTTCGATGATGCGCTCGGCGAGCTTCTCGAGGGTGGCGTTGTCGGCGGCACCGTTCAGGGCGAAGAGTTCCTTGGCTTCCTGCTGGGTGTAGTTGGCCTCGGAGCGGTTGCGGAGTTGTCGGAGGTTTCCGGCGGCTGGGGCGGATTCGCCAGCGACGGCGGCCTGGCGGACGTTGAGGCCGACGAGGGCCTGCTGGACCTTGAGGTTGTGGAGCTGGACGCGGGCGTCCTCGTTGAAGGCGTTGTCGTGCGTGCTCAGGCCAAACGCGTTCTGGAAGGCGCGTCGGGCCTTCTGGGGATCGCCTTCGACGAGGAGGCGGTTGCCGATCTGGAGCATTTCCTCGGCGGCCTTGGTCTTGGCGTCGTTCTGGACCTGCTCGCCCTGGAGGTAGGATTGGACGTCGACGGTGGCGGTGCTGCCGGTGTCGGTGGACTCGAGCTGGAGGGATCCGGACCAGTCTTCGAGGGTCCACTTGGAGTTCAGGTAGACCTGCCAGGTGATGTCTTCGAGGGGGAGATCGAACTTCGGACCGTTGAGGGCGAGGTCGAGCTTGCGCGAGGCGGCGTCGCCGATCCGGGACGAGTAGAAGAACTCCACGGTGGTCGGTTTGTCCGGGCGCGACTGCTGTTCAAGGGGGATGAGGATCCGGTCCTGCTCGCGCCAGGGGTAGACGCCGTTCTGGTTGACGAAGGCGAACCAGAATCGGGCGTCGGCGGGCAGGGTGAGCTGGAGGAGACGCTTGTCGCCGGGAACGATCTCGATGCGGGCCTGGGTGAGCATGACGCCTTCGTCAGAGATGACGGAAGTGAGGGTCACCTGATGGACGCGGGCGGGCAGTAGACGGGCGGCCTCGTGACGGACGAGTCCGAGCGGGAGCGAGAAGGTGGGTTCGACGAGGCGGTAGGTCAGGTTGGCGGTGGCGGTGTCGAGATCCTGGAGGAGCGTGCGTGGGATCGACTGCCACTCGGCGGGCTGGAGGGCGGAGGGCAGGGTGGTGGTGGAGAGCTGGAGGCGTCCGGCGGATTGCAGGGTGACGAAACCGCGCTGGAGACGGGCGTCGGTGGCGAGGAGGCCCTGGATGACGGTGTTGGTGGCGGCTTCCGCGAGAGGCGTCTGCCAGGTGGCCTGGAGGTCGTACTTGCCGATGGCGCGGCGGTGGAGCTTCACCTCCCAGAGCTGGAGTCCGTTGGTGATCGAGTTGGGCTGGGCGACGAAGTCGGCGACCTGGTCCCCGCGGAGGCGGAGGCCGGTGGCGTTGGTGGGAACGCGGACGAAGAGCGACTTCAGGCCGGTGTTCTCGATCTGGTAACGGAGGTTGGCGGTGACCTTGAGCTGGGCCTCGGTGACCTGGACATGCTGGAGGCTGGTGACCTGGACCCAGGCGTCGACCTGTTCGAGTTCGAGGGCTAGGTTCCAGTTTGGCTGGAGGAGTCGGAAGGCGAGGACGCCCTTCTGCCGGATGCCGGCCTTCTCGGGATCGAGCTGGGTGACACCGTCGCGTTGGCCGACCTGAAGGCGGAGGCCCTGTTCAGGAACGATGACCAGCTGGCCGCGTTGCTTGGAGGCCTCGCGGAGGACGAGGCGAGGAACCGCGACGGACTTCACGCCGCGGGTGCCGGGGCCGGCGAGGTTGATCGAGAACGGGTGTTCGCCCTCGGTGCGCCCCTTGAGGTGGAGCGTGATGATCCGTTCGGTGGCTGATTTCAGTTCGGTCCAGTGGCTGAGGGCGGGCCCGGTGATGGACTCGACATCGAGTCCGGTGGGGAGGGCGAAGCTGACGCGGAAGATGCCGGCGCGGGTGACGGTCATCTTGAGGTTCGAGGCGAGGACGGTGCGGTCTTCGCCGAGCGAGAGCGTGTCCTGGGTCTCGACGCGGATGTCGGGTTCCACGGCGGAAGCCTTGAGGGTGAGCGAGCCGCGGGCCTCGGTGTGGCGGAAGGCGCGTCGGAGTCCGAGTCCGGGCATGCGGGACTGGAGGAACTGGACCGGAGCGGCGGGGTAATCCTCGAGGTTGAGGGGAGACAGGGTGTCGAGGGTGACGCTGTCGAGCTGGACCTCGTTGCCGGTGGCGATGCCGACGGCTCCGACCTGTCCGGCGGCCCCGACGACGGTTGGAACCTCGACCCGTTGCTCGACGGGGAGTGCGCCCGTGGCGATCTGGGATCGGACGACGAGGGCGAAGGGGCGGGACTGCGCGGGGGCGAGGGTGATGCGGAGGCGGCGGGTGTCGGGGTCGAAGCGCCAGAGCGAGACGATCGGCGCGGGCGTGGGGCGGTTCTGCTGGGCGTCGCCATTGGCGGCTGGGGCCTGGGTTGGGACGGGGTTGGCGTCGGCGACGTCGGTGATGGTGGCCCCGGCGGGGATGTCGAGGAGCAGCTCGGACAATTGCCCCTGGGCGGGACGGATCTGGAGGACGTGCAAGCCTTCGACGAGACCGGCGGTGGGGGTGAAGAGATGGGTGGTCTCGGCGTAGAAGACGGGCTTCTCGCGCTGGATGTCGCGGGAGCGCGGACGCCAGGCGATCCACGGATCGGTGGCGGGCGCGAGGATGATGCGGACGCTGGTCGTGTTGCTCGCGGCATTCTGGCGATCGATGGAGACGGCGTCGGGAGCGGAGACGTCGACGTCGAGGTCCGCGAGGGTGAGGTTCAGGCGGTTCACGAGCCCGTGGGGCGTCGGGAGGACCAGGCCGGAGACTCCGTCGCGAACGGTGGTGCGGAACTGGAAGTGGAGATCGATGTCGACCGGGCCATTGGTGAGGGCGAGGAGATGGTGGCCGCGGCGTGACCCGGCCGGGGCCTGGATGAGGCGAAGCGCGTTGGTGGGGAAGTTGGCGCGGAGGAGGACGGCGGGATCGAAGAGGATGGGAAGCGACTGGTTGCGGGTGGCATTCCAGCGGATGCGGGTGGTGGCGGTGGCGAAGCCCTCTTCGACGCGCACGTCGTGGGTGATGGATTCGGCGAGGGCGGGCTGGGGTTCGGCGGCAGAGAGACGATCGCTGCCGGCCCAGAGGCTGAGTCCGAGCAGGAGCGCGGCAGCGGCGGCGGGCGTGGGCGAAGGGCCGGGGGTTGGGTCGGGAGGTGTCGGCGTGGGTGTGGGTGCGGGCGGCGGCGGGGTGCTGGTGGTGCGGCGGGCGGCGCTGATCGCAGGCAGGACGCAATGGATGGCGGCAAAAGCGGCGATCACGAGGCTGAAGGGGCGCGTGTCGGTGGGCAGGCGGAGGCTGGCCCAGGCGAGGAGCGTCCAGCCGAGCGCGATGGCGAGCGAACGGGTGAAGCCGGGGTTGCGTGTGAGGGCGAGGCCCCACGCGACGAGGGCGAAGGCGGCGGGCCACGCCTTGCCGAAGCTGGGGGTGGTGTTCACGGGACGGTTGTCGAGGTCGATGTGGAGATTGCTTCCGGCCTGCTGGATGGGGGCGAGGAAGGTGAGGCCGGTGTCGGCGGCCTGTGCGGTGGCCGGCGACGGATGGTGCAGTTGCAGGCCCAGGACGAGGGCGAAGACGAAGAACGCGGCGGTGAAGAAGGGACCTCCGAACCGGCGGAGGCTGGAAGCGGGATTGGGCATCTGGACGGACCAGCGGCAGGCGAGGGCACCGGTGAGGAGCAGCAGCAGGATGCCGAGCAGGGTGGGGCGGTTGCGGGAGTCGGAGAAGAGGTGGGGCAGCACGCTGAGTGCGGAGGGTTCGGCGAATCCCTGGGCGGGGGTGAGCGAGCCGCTGCGATAGGTGAGCTGGCGTCCGGTGTCGGGTTGGATGCGCCATTCCGCGAGGAGCACGGGCGCGGCGGCGACGGGGGCGAAGGCGGTGACGCGGGACGGATCCGTCGAGCGGGACGCGAGCTTGAGGTCGAGCGTCTGGACGGTGTTGGGATCGGACTTCTGCGGGAGCGGCAGGAGGCTGGCATCGCCGTCCTTCACGGGGACGACGGTGGTGCCGTTGACGGTGGCGGACCAAAGGGTGACACCGGCCGGCAGGGTGAGGCGGAGGTGGGGATTGCCGCGGTTCTTGATGAAGTACCGGACGTCGGTGAGGACCTCGCCGTCCTTGGAGACGCGGGTGGTGAGCGCGGCGCGGTCGATGACGAGGCTGAGGGTTTCGCCCTGGACCAACGGGCTGAGGCTGAGCTGGAGATTGAACGGACGCGCCGAGTAGCGGTAGGCGGCGAGGATGGGGGCGTCGAAGAAGAGGCGGTACTCCGAGGGGACCTCGGCGGTTTCGAGGGCGAGGAGACCGGGGGAGACGTTGGAGGGCGTGACCTGGAACTGGTAGGCGGAGACGACGAGCGTGTGGCCCTGCTCGGTCTGGGCGTCGAGCGGGCGGGCTCCGGTGAAGGTGAGGGTGTCGCCCTGGGCCTTGAAGGGACGTTCGTAGGTCGCGAGCAGGGTGTACGCGCCGGAGACGGGCGTGTTGAGGTGGACGCGGTAACCGTTGGTGGTGCGCTGCCAGTTTCCGCGCAGGTCCTTCCCGGTGAACTCGACGTTGAAGTACTCGTCGGAGAGCGACACCTCGAAGGTGGAAACGGGCGCGCCGGAGACGAAGAAGTTCATCGTCGAACTGCCGTACGCGATCCCTTCGCCGATGGAGAACAGGTGGAAGACGTCGGCCTGGATCGATTGGGGCAGGCGTTCGACGCGGAGCGTGGCCTGCCATTCCGGGTCGGTGATGCGGAAGGCGGACTGGATGCCGGCGAGCTTGCGGGGGAAGAAGGCCGTGGCGATGTCGGTGAGGCCCGTGGTGCGCTCGGGCGTGAGGCGCAGGCCGGGATCGGAGGAGACGGCGACGTGGCCGCGGGTGGATCGGGCCTTGAGGACCTCGACGCGCGGAAGGGTCCAGTTGGTCAACGTGAGCGGGGTGTTCCGTTCGAGCCGGAACTGGATGAGTTGCCGGTCGGCGATGGGCTTGGCGTAGACGAGGCGGAGTTCGGAATCGGCTTCGCCGGCGGGTTCGCGGACGAAGTAGTCGGAGAGACCCTGCGCGGTGAGGCGGGCGACGGCGAATCCGCGGGGGATGCGGACGAGGACTTCCCGGAGTGGAGCTTCGCGGATGTCGAGTTCGAGTTCGGCTTCGGCGGAGGCTTCGGTTTCGCCGAGATGGTAGGCGAGGACCTGCGAGACGCTGACCTCGGGCTGGATGTTGTCGGCCTGGATGCGGAGGGCGTAATCGGCTCCGGAGAACCGGTAGACGAAGCGCTGGGGTGCGGCGGTTGCGAGGAGCGCTCGGGTGCGGTCGGATTCCGGGAACTGTTCGGGGGCGACCTG
>JAIXZE010000439.1 GCA_027489875.1 Verrucomicrobiales bacterium | reverse complement strand
CCAGCCATGCCCTGAACCCGCGCCGGCCCGTCCGGCCAACCCACGCCACGGCGCGTTCAGAAATCGCCGTGGCGCCCCTTTCCAAGCCCACATAAATCCATGAACCCCACCCAGGACGCCGTCCTCAACGCCCTCCGCACCGTCAAGTATCCCGGCTACTCCCGCGACATCGTCTCCTTCGGCCTCGTCAAGGAGGTGCAGGTCGATGGACCGGCCATCGGCGTCCTGGTGGAGCTGTCGTCCCCCAATCCCGAAATCGGGCGACAGATCGCTGACGCGGTCCGGTTGACCCTCCGCGATTCCTTCCCGGGTCTTGCCGACGCTCACGTACAGGTCAAGGTGCCCACGCCGGCCGCTGCCGCCGGCCAACCGCCCACCCAGTTCCAGCGCCAGAAGGACCCACGGATCCACCGCGTCATCGCCATCGCGTCCGGCAAGGGCGGTGTCGGCAAATCCACCTGCTCCGTCAACCTCGCCTGCGCCCTCCAGAGCCTCGGTGCCCGGGTCGGACTCATGGACGGCGACATCTACGGTCCGTCCATCCCGCTGATGATGGGGGTTCAGGAACGCCCTTCCGTCACCGATGACGACCGTCTCATCCCGCCCACGGCCCATGGTGTGAAGCTCATGAGCATGGGATTCCTCCTCGAACCCGATCAGGCCGTCATCTGGCGCGGACCGATGATCCAGAAGACCATCCAGCAGTTCGTGTCGCAGGTCGACTGGGGTGATCTGGATTACCTGCTCGTCGATCTCCCCCCCGGCACCGGCGATGCCCAGCTTTCCCTCTGTCAGACCGTGGCCCTCGACGGCGGCGTCGTGATCACGACGCCACAGGAAGCCTCCGTCGGCGTGGTCCGCAAGGGCATTACCCTGTTCGAGAAGGTGCAGGTTCCCATCCTGGGCATCATCGAGAACATGAGCTGGTTCATCGCACCGGATGGCACCCGCCTCCATCCGTTCGGCGAAGGCGGCGGCCGACGCGAAGCCGAACGACGGCAGTTTCCATTCCTTGGCGAAATCCCCCTCGACACCACCATCCGAGAAGGGGGTGATCGCGGAATTCCCGTCGTTGTTGCCGAGCCTGGAAATCCGGCCTCCAAGGCGTTTCTGGCGGTTGCCGCCGGATTGCGGCAACGCTTGGGCTGACCTTTCCTTTGACGCCCTTGGTCCAATGGGTTAGCACCATGAGGTGATGTCGCCGCGCTGCACCAAAAAGTTCGGGCCGAACGCCCTCCCGGCGGGACTCCTGGCACTTGCCCTGGCAAGCGTTCCTCTCAACGCAGGCGAGAAGATGGTGGAGCTGCCGCCTTCCAAACCCGGCACGCGGATGACGCCCAGCGTCAAGCCGATGGATCCCGTCCTGGACCGGATCCTCAATTCCGGAAAAATCGATTCCGGCTTCAACCCAGGAAACTCCGGCGCAGTCCCGAGCGCCCCCAATCCGTCGGCCGGCTTCGATCCCCTGCTTCAAAAACGATGGGGTGCGGCGATCGACAAGCGACGGAACTGGCTGCTCGAAAACGCCGCCACCGTCGGAGCCAATGACACCACCGGTTTGAAGGCCAATGAGGACTATCCCCGCTTCAGCCAGCCAGCGGGAGACGCCCAGAAAACCGGCTTCGGAGATCGCTACCTGCGCGCTACCGAAACCGCCAATTCCGAGCAACGCCGCAACTCCAGCAACGGCGGTGACTCCAATGCCGGACAACCCAACGGCGAAATCGATCCGACAACCGGCCAACCCCGGAACATCCTGGATGGCATCGGCGGCATTTCTTCCGGATCCATCGTGACCGGGGCCAACGCCAGTTTCCAGAATGCCAATCCCGGCAATCGCATCGGCTCTTCCGCCTTCGCTGAGCAGGGCCGTTTTTCTGCGCCGGGTCAGGCCCAACTGGACCTGAATCGTCAGGCGGCCGCCTCCGATCGCGCCGCCATTTTTGACCGTCTCCTCTCCGGCTCCGCACCGGCAACGGCAACCACCGCAACTCCGGAGCCGGAGGCTTCCAGCATTTTCAGCCTGACCCGCACCCCGGGAAGCCGGGCCCAGCAGTTCCAGAATCTCCTCTCCGGTCCCGAACCCCAGAAGGCCCCTTCGGCAACGGCGTTCGGTTCTTCGGCGTTCGGAAGTCCCGCAGGACTTGCCGCCGCCCCTGGTGTGAGTCCCAGCCGCAGCGCATTGCCTGGGATCACGGGCCTCGGCGACCGCACCCTGAGTCCGTCGGCCATCCCTGGCAGCGGTCCAGCCATCGTCCGGCCGCCTGCTCCCAAGTTCGAACCCCGCCCCGCCTTGCTTCCGATCCCCACCCGCGGCCTCTGAACCGCTTCTGCCCCATGCTTCGCCTTCGTTCCTGGCTGGCCGTCGGTTTGCTGGTGATCCCCTTTGCAACCCGGACCCACGCCGCCGACGCAAAGGTCCGCAAGGTGCTGCCAAGCCTCGTCGATCTCGAAGGCCGCGCCTCCCTCCATCCGAGCCTGTACGAGCGCGACGCCTACCAGGCCTATCTTCGCAAGAACCCCGAGCTCGTGGGCGGCATGCGGTTCGATGTCCATTGGAGCGCCCCGGTCGTAAAGGCCCAACCGCTGGAACTGCGACTCGAACTCCGCGGTGCCACGTTCCGCACCAACAACGCCCCTGCCGGCGTCACCCAGACGAATGCGGTCACGTTGACCAACACCGTCACCCCCGCACGTTTCGGCGCCCGGTGGACCCGCGTCACCCTCAGCCCAGAGACCCTGCGTCAGGTCGGCGATGTCACCGCATGGAAAGCCACCCTGCTGCGCGCTGGCACCGAACTCGCCTCGACCCAGTCGTTCCTCTGGTAACCCACGGAACGGGAAGGCGACGTCCCAAAGCTTCTCCCGATCGGGGCGGCGACGTCCTCATCGCCCTCCCAAAGCTTCTCCCGATCGGGGCGGCGATGTCCTCATCGCCCTCCCAAAGCTTTTCCCGACCGGGGCGGCGACGTCCTCATCGCCCTCCCAAAGCTGCTCCCGATCGGGGTGGCGACGTCCTCGTCGCCCTCCCAAAGCTTCTCCCGATCGGGGCGGCGACGTCCTCGTCGCCGTTCCAAAGCCGTTCGCAGGGCGATGAGGACATCGCCACCCCGTTCCCCTTCTCAAACGGGGGCAGTGTCAAGATGCGCCCCCACGCCACTTCGAAGGGACTTCCGCGTTGACGGTCCCGGATTGGACTCCCACCTTCGCCCCCTGCGTTGGCATGAAGTCGCTCCTGTTTGTCTGCACCGGCAACACCTGCCGCTCCCCGATGGCCGAGGGCATCGCCCGGCTCGTCCTTGAAGGACGTCCCGGATGGAAAATCGCGTCCGCTGGCGTCGGGGCCATCAACGGCCAGGCCGCAAGCACCCATGCCGTGACCGCCATGCGGCAATTGGGGCGGGACATCTCCGGGCACCGCTCCCAGATGCTCACCGCGCAACTCGTGCGCGAGGCCGACTACATCTTCGCCCTCACCCAGAGCCACGCCGAAGGCATCCTCTATTACCATCCGGAGGCGGCCGAAAAGGTATTCCTCCTCCGCGAGTTCGATGACTCGGTGGAATCCTTCGACAAGGACATCGCCGATCCCATCGGCGGGCCCCTGCCCGGCTACATCGAGACCCGCAACCAGATCGAAGCCGGCGTCCGCACCGCCATCGCCTTCATCGAGCAACATGAAGCCGCGACCGCGGCCCCGCAGACCGTCGATTTCGCCATCGGTTCCGACCACGCCGGCTTCGACCTGAAGGAATCCCTCAAGCCCGTGCTCCAGCGCCTCGGCCTGACGTTCGCCGATGCCGGCACGCACTCGAAGGAATCCACGGATTATCCCGATTACGCGCACGCAGTGGCCCATCAGGTCGTCGGCGGCATCGCACGTCTCGGCATCCTCGTCTGTTCCACCGGCGTCGGAATCAGCATCGCCGCCAACAAGGTGCCGGGCATCCGCGCCGCCCTGGTCACGGATCCCGAAGTGGCCGCGTTGTGCCGCGAGCACAACGATGCGAACATCCTTTGCCTCGGGGCCAAGACCAGCACGCCCGATCAGGCGGCTGCCATTCTTGAGGCCTTCGTCCGTGCCGATTTCCAAGGCGGTCGCCACGAGCGCCGCATCAACAAACTCGAAACACCCATGTCCCTCCGTCTCGCCTCCGTCGATCCCGCCATTGCCGACATCATCGCCAGCGAACGTCGGCGCCAGCTCGAGAACATCGAGCTCATTGCCTCCGAGAACTTCACCAGCCCGGCCGTCATGGAGACCCAGGGCAGCGTGCTCACCAACAAGTACGCTGAAGGTTATCCCAAACGGCGCTGGTACGGCGGCTGCGAATTCGTCGACATCGCCGAACAGCTGGCCATCGACCGCGCCAAGCAGCTCTTCGGGGCCGAACACGCCAACGTGCAACCGCACTCCGGATCCGGCGCGAACATGGCGGTCTATTTCTCGGTCCTGAAGCCCGGCGACAAGCTCCTCACCATGGACCTGTCCCATGGCGGACACCTCACCCACGGCAACAAGGCCAACTTCTCCGGCAAGTTCTTCGAGATCGTCCATTACGGCGTCCGTCAGGGCGACGAACGCATCGATTACGACCAGCTCGCCGCGATGGCCCGTGAACATCGCCCGAAGATGATCACCGTCGGAGCTTCGGCCTACCCGCGCATCATCGACTTCGCACGCATGGGCGAGATCGCCGCCGAAGTGGGTGCCATGCTGCTCGCCGACATCGCCCACATCGCTGGTCTCGTGGCTGCCGGCGTGCATCCCAGCCCGATTCCGTACGCCGATTTCGTCACCACCACCACGCACAAGACCCTGCGTGGTCCCCGCGGCGGGCTCATCCTGTGCAAGGAGAAGTACGCGAAGGGCATCGACTCGCAGGTGTTCCCGGGCATCCAGGGCGGCCCCCTCATGCACGTCATCGCAGCCAAGGCCGTCTGCTTCCATGAGGCTCTCCAACCCGGCTTCAAGACCTACCAGGAACAGATCGTCCGCAACGCCGCCGCCCTCGCCGCCGGAATGATCCGGAACGGCTTCCGGCTCGTCTCCGGCGGCACCGAGAATCACTTGATGCTCGTCGATGTCGGTGCCCGGGGCGTCACCGGCAAGCAATCCCAGCTCGCCCTCGACGAAGCCGGCATCACCACCAACAAGAACACCATCCCCTTCGAGACCCGCTCTCCGTTCGAAGCCTCCGGCATCCGCCTCGGCACCCCCGCCGTCACCACGCGCGGCATGAAGGAATCCGAGATGGCCGAGATCGCCGACATGATCTCCGAGGTCCTCCTCGACATCGCCAACCCGGCCACCGCCCACAAGGTCCGGGATCGCGTCCACGCCCTCACGGCCCGCTTCCCGCTGCCTTATTGAAGGTTGGCGCCGGGTGCCCCCACCCGACCGAGGTAGGGCGGGGTTGAAGGCCGGGTGCCCTCACCCGGCGTTGCCATGAATCCCGCCGCGTGGGGGCACGCGGCCTACCCTCCGGATCACGTAGCAGACGAAGTCACGAGGCTGTCCCCGGCCTGAAACTTGAATCTTCAAACTTCCAACTCCTCCCCCCATGTCCTCCCCAACCGATCCCATCGATGACGCCTCGCTGGCAGAGGCCCATTCCATGCTCTTCCAGCAGCTGGTCTCCGGCCACTCCCAGATGGCCCTGATGCTGATGGGCCGTCTGGAGAACCCACACACCGGCGAGTTCATCGATCCCCAGCCCGAGGGTGCCAAGGTCTTCATCGACCAGCTCGACATGCTCGCCGTGAAGACCCGCGGCAACCTCTCTCCCGAAGAAGCCAGCGCGCTGGACAAGGCCCTCGAAACGGTGCACGCCGCCTTCGCGGAGATCCTCAACGATCCGAACTGAGCCCGCTGCATGGGAAAGTACCTTCAGGTCTTTCGCATCGGGATCCAGAACACGCTCGTGTACCGCGTGAACTTCCTGTTCCGCGCGGCCATCGCCCTCGTTCCCCTCACCGGCACCCTCTATCTCTGGAAGGCGGTCTACGCAGGCAAGGCCAACGGCACCGACGTCGCCGGGTACGCCCTCTCCCAGATGATCAGCTATTACCTGCTGACCACGCTGGTCGACGCGTTCACGGCCGTGGCCGAGGATGACTGGCAGATCGCTGCGGACATCAAGGACGGTCATATCTCCCAGTTCCTGATCCGCCCGATCAATTACCTGGGCTACCGGTTCACCCTCTACCTCTCGGGACGTTCCATCTACACGGTGGTCGCCCTCGTCCCGGTCGGGATCTTCCTCTTCTTCCTGCGCGAGCATCTGGTCTGGCCGGACTCTCCACTCGCCGGAACTGTGTTCGTGCTCTCGGTCGTCCTCGCCGGGCTCCTGCAATTCCTGATCGCCTGCACGATGGCGCTGCTCGCCTTCTGGGTACTCGACGTCTCCACCTTCATCTTCATCCAGTTCGCCTTCGAGTACATCGCCAGCGGCCACCTCTTCCCCATCGACATCCTTCCGCGGTGGGCTGCCCAGTTCCTGATGCTCACGCCATACCCGTACCTGCTCTATTTCCCCGTGGGCGTGTACCTTGGTCGCGTCACCGGACCCGACCTCTGGCGGGGGCTGGGTATCCAGACCGCGTGGGTGGTTGGCGGGTTCCTGTTGCTCCGCTGGGTCTGGAGCCGGGGCATCCGACGCTACTCCGCCGTGGGTGGCTGAACGCGCACCGGCCATGAACCCATCCCCGCTGCCTCCCCTGCAACCCGCGTGGCACCGCTACCCGGCGCTGTTCGCCGCCTTGTGGCGCAACAGCATCACGCGCGAGATGCAGTTCAAGACGAACTTCATCCTCTGGATCATCGTCGAGGCCCTGTGGTTCGCCCTCCAGCTGGCCTTCATGTCGGTGGTCTACGGCCACACCGAATCCATCGCCGGATGGAACCGCTGGCAGGTCGTCCTCCTGGTCGGATGCTCCCACTTCATCCAGCAGGTCTTCACCGCCTTCTTCCTCACCAACATCTCGGACATCTCGGAACACATCCGCACCGGCCGGCTCGACTTCATGCTGCTGCTCCCGGTGAACACCCGCTTCCTGATCTCCTTCCGGAAGGTCGACCTCGGCGCGTTCTTCAACGCCACCTCCGCCGTCGGCGTCATGGTCTGGGCGCTGCGCAACCTCGGGCACACACCGGGCCCTCTGGAGATCGCCGGCTTCCTGGGCCTCTGCCTCGCCGGACTCCTCGTCCATTACTCGCTCATGTTCCTGCTCTCCTCCGCCGCGTTCTGGATCGTCCGCGCCCAGGGTGTCGTGTGGGGGTACTACAACCTCTTCAACATCGCCCGCATCCCCGAGGGCGCCATCCCGCAAGGGCTGTTCCGACGCGTGTTCACCCTCGTGCTACCGATGCTGCTGGTCTCGAACGTGCCCTCCCAGACGCTCCTCGGAACCCTCCGCACACCCCTCCACGCCGCCCTTCTCGTGGGCCTCAGCCTCGCCTGCTTTGCCGTGTCCGAATGGGTCTGGCGTCTCGCCCTCCGCCGGTACTCCAGCGCCAGTGCCTGACGGAGGGCGTTTCAAGTTTGAAGATTCAAGTTTGAAGACGGGTGAGGAGGCGGTGGTGGAGAAGTTCCCATTCTCCAGTTCTGCCATCTGGGAACTCAGTGTGAAGGCCGGGTGCCCCCCCCCGGCGGATCCTATGCATCGCCGGGTGATGGCACCCGGCCTGCAGCCTTCTCGGGCCTTCAAACTTCACCCCCCTCTCTCCCACCCGGAGTT
>JAIXZE010000094.1 GCA_027489875.1 Verrucomicrobiales bacterium | reverse complement strand
AAGCGACGCCTGAACATTGCCGCCGCCCTCCTGCACAAGCCGACGTTGCTGTTCCTCGATGAACCCACCGTGGGCGTCGACCCGCAGAGCCGGAACGCCATCTTCGAGAACGTCGAAGCGCTCCGGCGTCAGGGCACCACGATCATCTACACCACGCACTACATGGAGGAGGTCGAGCGCCTCTGTGACCGGGTGATCATCATGGATCAGGGACGGGTCATCGCGGATGACACCCTGGCTGGATTGCGCTCACGGGCGGTGGCCGGCACTGACCTGGTCTTTGACCTCGAAGCGGTGCCAAACGGACTCGTCGCCAATCTCGGAGGTCTCCCCGGGGTGCACAGCGCCGAAGTCATCGGCAACCAGCTGCGCGTCCGGGTCGATGCCCTGGACGCCGGGCTTGCGGTTCTACTGCCCGAGTTGATGCGGCGTGAAGCCCGCATCCTCCATGTCGGGAGCGCAAGGCCCTCGCTCGAATCCATCTTCCTCCAATGGACCGGCCGTTCCCTGCGGGACGGCTGATCCCACCCTTTCCGAACCCAACATGTGGACCCAGATCCGAGCCCTGATGCGTGCCGAGCTGACGCTGTTCTTCAGCGATCGACGGGCCGTCATCATGTACGTCGCGGTGCCCATCTTCATCGCGTCGTTCTTCGGATTCCTCACCGACGGCTCGGGCTCGAAATCCCGCGGTGGCACCGGACTCTGGATCGCGGACCTCGACGGTTCCGCCGTCTCGCGGGGTGTGATCTCGAACTTCTTCTCGGACTCCGCCTTTCGCGTGACGGTCACCAACGCGGACGCCGTCCGGGTGCAGGTCCTCGCCGGCCGTGTGCCCGTGGGCCTGATCCTGCCCGCGGGTTTTGGTGCGGATGCGCCCGCCGGGTTATTCGACACCAACCGACGCCCGCGCCTGACCCTCCTCTACGATCCGTCGCGCAGCATCGAACGGCAGGTCGTCGAGGGAATGCTGGTGCCCAAGGTGATTGAATCGCTGGTGAGGAACACCCTGAGTTGGTCGCGCGGAAAGGAACTCGTCGCGGAACAATTGGAGCGCGTCACCGCTGCGCCGGAGCTGTCCGAACGCGATCGGGCGCTGTACCGGGACATGCTGGAACCGGTCCGCGACTGGGTGAATCGGAAGGCGGCCGAAGCGGAGGCCGCGGCTGCCTCCACGAATGGCACACCACAAGGTGAATTCGGATTGCCGATGCCGTTCGCCATCGATCCGCAACCCGTCACGGCCAAGGCCGAGGCGCGCTACAACGGATTCGCCCATTCGTTCGCGGGGATCGGCCTGCAGTTTGTGCTGATGTCGATGGTGGAACTCGCCACCGGATTGCTGCGAGAACGGGAATCCGGGTGGTTCAAGCGGTTGCGGGCCGCCCCTGTGAGGCGATCGACACTGCTGTTCGCCAAGGGGGCCGCCTATGCGGTGGTAGCCGCACTATGCCTGGCGGTTTGCTTTGGGTTTTCGATGGCCGTCTTCGGCGTGCGGGTGCAGGGCAGTTGGCCGGGCTTCCTGTTGTGCCTCGGCCTCACATCCACGATGGCCGCATCCCTCGGCCTCATGCTCGCCGCCCTCGGCCGCACACAGGGCGGAACCCGGGGCATCTCGATCGCCGTGATCCTGGTGCTCGTGATGGTCGGCGGCGGATGGATGCCGGCCTTCCTGTTCCCGTCCTGGCTCCAGACGGTGTCGCTCCTCACACCCACGCGGTGGTCCGTCGATGCCTTCGACGCCATGACCTGGCGCGCCCTCGGATTCGACGCCGTCCTGCAGCCGGCCGCAGCCCTCGCCCTGTGGACCGCGATCTTCGGCGGCGTGGCCCTATGGCGCTTCCGGTGGGAATCCGATTCCTGACAATCGCAGGGAAGGTTCCGAAATCACCGGACGGGGATGGGGATGTTGCTCACGTCGATGCGTCCGGCGGCGTGATGGAACCATTCCTCCCGACGGCTGCGTCGGGCTTCGACCCAGCGACGGAAGGTTTCCGTGTCCGTGCGCAGGACCTCGATCTTCGGGCGTTCTGATTCCGGCAGGTCCGAGGCGAGGCGGATGGAATGGATGGGAATGCGGTCTTCCGGCTTCTCATAAAAGCCCATCGGGGCCGGCCCCCGGGGCAGGGCGGTCAGGCGATCCATGCCCTGGAGCACGCGACCGAAGAGCGTGACGTTGCGATCGAGGTGCCGCGGTGCCTGGCCGGAGACGACGTACAATTCCGCACCACCGCCGCTGTCGAGGGCGTTGTCGCGCCCCGCGCCGACCATGCCGTAGCTGTGGATCGCCCAGCATTTGCCGGATTTCGGATCACGGGCGATCGGCATGCCGTCGAGGAACCCGGCTTGCGGCGCGTAGATGTCGCCGTCGGGCAGCGGATGGAAAGGAACGGCTGGAGGCAGTCGGAACTCCAACTCGGCGGGCAGATGCCGTTGCGCGGTACGGATCGGCCGGGCCAGTTCCGGCTTCTCGGCATTCGGATCGCCCCATTGCACCACGTAGTTGTCCTGCACGCGGACGATGGCGAGGCCATCGAAGTAGCCCTCACGGACGAGGGCCTGGACGTTGGCCACATGCCGCGGCGCGAGAAGGGGCAGCAGTTCGATGACGACACGGCCCTTCCCGAAATCCATGCACAGGAGGTTTTGCGGATCCGGTCGGCGCCAGTCGTCCGGCCGGGCGGAGGCCAGCACGGACGCGGCGGTGAGGGGAGGGTTTGCGGGAGGGAGGGAGGTGCTCTGGCATCCGGTGAGGAGCAACACCGCCGAGCACGCGACGGACAGGACCATTCGCATGGGCATGAGACTGGGGGAAGGACGCTGGCATCGCCAGCCTCGTGGGGAGGCAACTTCCAATGCAGGCCGCGTGCCCCCACGCGGCGGATTGGGATCCCCGCCGGGTGAGGGCACCCGGCCTACACGAGGGGTTGGGAGGCTGGATGCGCCCGTGATGCGGGCGACGCGCGCGGGTAAAATGTAAAATATTTAGACGCGACCCCATTGCCTGGGGGTGGGATTGTTCCTTTGCGTGGCGGAGGCGAATCCGCGTTGATGTGGTGGCGCTTGGGTTACAGTGCGGTAACGAGCGCCTCGAAGTTCGACAGAATACCCTTGTTTAGTCCCCAATCTCGGGGAATGGCGTTCAAGGCAAAGGGGGTTCCGACAGCCCGGGCATCGCAGGCGCAACGTGACGTGCAGGCCGGTGTGGTGGTGGCGGCGTTCACGGTGGTCCTGGCGCTTTCGTTTGGTTCGCTGATCTTTTCCGGAGGCTTGGACGTTGGGAGCGCACAGGGTGTCTCGATTGCCCTGATCACGGCGGTCGTGGGCGGATTGCTCGTCACGTGGCGGAGTTCGTATTCAGCGGTGATGTCGATCCCCCAGGATCGCACAGCTCCGATCCTCGCCGTCATGGCTGCGGAAATCTCGACGGCCCTGCCCGCGGCCATGGGGATGGATGACAAGGCACGGGTCGTGATGGCAGCCATCGCGATCACGAGTCTGGGGACCGGGCTTGTGCTCTATCTGGTTGGTCGATTCCGGCTGGGAAACCTGTTCCGGTTCATCCCCTACCCGGTGATCGGTGGATTCCTGGCGGGATCGGGCTGGATGCTGGCGCGAGGATCGCTCCGCGTGATGTTGGACTTTCCGCTTGGGCTGGAAACCCTGGGCCGGCTGTTCGAATGGGGGACGATTGCGAAAATGTTGCCGGGATTGGCCTTCGGCACCGCGCTGTTCGTGACGATCCGCAAGCTGCGGAAGCCTGCGCTCATGCCGGTCCTGCTTATCGCGGCTGTCGTGGCATTCTACGTGGTGTTGTCGGCGACGGGGACCAGCGTTGAATCCGCCCGTCTTGCGGGATGGTTGCCTGTACCCCCCGGAGAGGGTGGGATTCACGGAGAGATGTGGTCGCCGCGGATGATTGACCACCTTGGGGCAACACCGTTGCTGAAGGTGGCGGGTATTGCGGGAACCGTGCTGCTGACAGCGTTGATTTCCATCCTGCTGAACGCGTCGGGGCTGGAATTGGTGGTGCACGAGGAGATCGACATCAACCGGGAACTTCGGGCAGCGGGCATTGCCAACCTTGTGAGTGGTGGGGTGGGGGGCATGCCTGGATTCCATTCACTGAGTCTTTCACGGCTTGCCTTTGATCTGGGGGCGCGGACGCGTCTGGCGGGAGTCGTTGCGGCTGGGTTGTGCCTCGTTGCCCTGCTGGCGGGGCCTTCGTCGTTGGGATTCCTGCCGAAGTTCGTGCCCGGAGGACTCCTGTTCTATCTGGGGTTGGGATTCCTGTTCGATTGGGCCTATGCGGCGTGGTTCCGGTTGCCAAGAGCGGACTATGCCGTGGTCATCATGATCCTCTGCGTCATCGGCGGGGCTGGATACCTCGCCGGGGTTGCCTTCGGGATTCTGGCCGCCGTTTTCCTCTTCATCCACAACTACAGCCAGGTGGGTGTCATGACCCGTACCCACAATGGAACCGACCGGCAGAGCAATGTTGAACGTCCCATCGCGCACCAACGCGTCCTTCGGGATCATGGCGCGGAGACGCAGGTGCTCCGCCTCCATGGGTTCATCTTTTTTGGAACTTCCGCACGCGTGCTCGACCAGATCCGAAGACTGGCCACGGACACGCAACTGCCCAGGCTGCGCTTCTTCGTGCTGGATTTCCGCCATGTGAGCGGCATCGACTCGTCGGCGACACTCAGTCTCGCCCGGGCCCGGCAGTTGGCTGAAAAGCAGGGATTCAAGCTGTGCTTTTCGCAGGTGCCTCCAGACGTCCGAAGGCAGCTGAGCCGGGCGGGGTTCGACACGGATGCAGGCGAGGCCTTCCGCTTTTTCCCCGATCTGGATCACGCGCACGAGTGGTGCGAGCAACAGACCCTGTCCGTCCACCGGGACGAGATTGAGGACAAACTGGATATCCGTTCCCAGCTGGAGGCGATCTGGTCCAAGCCAGCGTGCGTGGCCAAACTCATGACTTACCTGGAGCGGATCACCATCGAACCCGGGATGTACCTGATCCGGCAGGGCGATGCCGCCGATGCCCTGTACTTCCTGGAGTCGGGTGAGGTGACAACCCTGCTCGAATTGGGCAACGGCCAGACGCAGCGGCTCCGGCGTCAGGCTGGGGGCACCGTGCTCGGCGAGCTTGGGCTTTTCCTCGGAGTTCCCCGGACGGCGTCTGTGGTCGTGGAGCTGCCAAGCGTCGCCTATCGGCTGTCGGCTTCGTCATTGGCCCAAATGAAACGGTCTGATCCGGATGTTGCCGGGGAGTTTTACGAGTTCCTGGTCCGCTACATGGCGGAGCGGATCGTCAACTGCAACCGCACGATCCGCGCGCTGGCGGAATGACGGTGTTGTCTGTGGCGGCTTCCCTGAAGCCCCTTTCAAACCACGCAGTGGCACCGCGGTGTGGACATGGCGTAGGCTTCCGCCCATGGAACCGCCGTCCACCCACCGATCCCCCGATGCTGCCCGGCAGCGTTCCCGGCGTTACTGGGCCATGGCGCTCGGTGTGGCTGCACTGGCCTTCGTCCTGTGGTTGATGAACTCGGGCCTGCCACCTGCGGCCCGGTTGCCCGATGGTTCTGTGCTGTCGATCGTGGACATCCGCACGGGGACGACATTCCACAGCTACCCGCACGGGGTGCCGCAGCGGTTGCGTTCGCTGGTTCCCGGGTTCCTCGCGCGCCTGCTGGGGTTGGGACCGGTCGACCTGATTGGATTTGGGGAGCGGTTGTCCACGGGGATGCTGGTCACGCTGAAGACCGAAGTGCCCACACCGCTTCCGATGGTCCCGGCCCAAAAAAGTCCAAATCTCGCCACGGATCAATACCGCGTCACCCTCGAAGCAGCCGATGTCGCCGGAGTGCTTCCGATCGTGGCACCGGGGTACATTCCGGAGTCCCAGTTGGGGCCCAGAACCTTTGTGAGTCGGCACTTCTTCGCGTCGGTTCCCCGATCTGCACGGGAGTTGGTCGTGAAAGTGTACCGGATGGACGACACGCGTCTGGCAACGCCGCTGCACGCGTTCCGGATCTCGAATCCGCTGGGTGTCGAACCCGAAGTGCCGTCGCGCGATCTGCCGCCTCCGGTCGAGGTGCAGGTGCATCACGCGGCGTGGTCGCAGATGAACAACGGCATCCCGCCCCATTTGCTCGAAGACACGAGCGTGGGGTTCACGGCCTGGCCCGCGGGTACCCAGCCCACGATTCCGATGCGGGTGACGGAGCGTACCAACGTGTGGCTCCCCACGCGGGTGGTGGAGCTCGGGGATGTACTCGGCAATCGCCAGGTCATGGACGTCGCGGTGCGGGAGCAAGCGCCGGGGATCTACGGGGTCCGGTTCACCAATGAGGCGATGCCGGAGGATGCATCGCGCTATCTGGTGGTGGAGTTTGCCAAGGGTGATGCAGGTGGTCGGGATCCAAAAGCCGACCCGGATCCGGACTTCATCCGGCGCCTGCGGATTCCCCTGCCGGGAAATGGGAAGATGACGGCCAAGCCGTGATGGCGAATGCCTTGGGAATGGCTTCGGAACGGCGATGGGGCTTCGCCTCCCCGTTCCGTGAGGGAAAAATGCCCGGTTACGCCGACGAAAAAGCCCGGCGGGAAGGCCGGGCTTGCGTGGGGTGCGATCGAGGTCGCACTTGGGGTGGGCCGGATTACTTGGCCTTGATCGAGGAGACCGTGAGCCACTTCTTGCCGTCGGCCTCGGAGACTTCGCCGACGACTTCGACCTTCTTGGTCTCGCCGCAGATTTCCTTGTGGAACTTATCGGAGGCGGCGCCCTTGAGGTAGTAGGTGGTGGTCTTGTCGCCGTCCTTCACCTCGACGACGTTCTGGCACTTGTCGGCCTTCTTGAGGGCGCACTTGGCGCACTTGCCTTCACCGGTGAGGGTGACGTCCTTGGCGAACGCGGTGCCCGCGAAACCGAGGGCGACAACAGCGGCAACGATCTGGAGAGTCTTTTTCATAAATGGAGCGGCTTTTGCTGAATTTCCACAGAGCAAAGCCCACAACCGGGAAACGCGCAAGGGCGAGTTGGGGGCGGAGTTGGAAGTTTCAAGGTGCAGGCCGGGTGCCCTCACCCGGCGGTCTCGAAGGGCACCACGTGGGGGCACGTGGCCTTCAATCGTCGAGGCTGACGGCCGGGGTGCCCTCACCCGGCGGAAGTTGCCTGATGCTGTCGTCTGTACGCCGGAGGCGTTGGAGCGGATAGCCCCGGGTCGTGCGAAGCACGCACCCGGGGAACAGCGCGTCGAATGGGAATCCGCACCCCGGCAGGGGTGCGAAGATTCGGGAAGCTGCAACCCCTGCCGGGGTAAGTGACTCTTTGTGTAACCGGGACCCGGGGTTGCTTCGCACCCTATCTGCTGCAACGCCTCCGGCGTAGGGAACTTCCATCCTGAATCTTTAAACTTCACACTTCCCCCCTGCGCCGGGTTCTGTGGAATCCATGGAGTCACATCATGAGAGCGATCTTCCCGAGTCTGTGCCTGCTGGTCCTGTTCCTGTGTGGCTGCCGGTCCTTTGAGAAGGACTGGGCGGCGGCTGGCTCCGGGACGCCGCCGACCACGATCACCGGTCGGTGGGTGGGGACCTGGCAGAACACCAACAACACGCACTCCGGTCCGCTGCGGGCGGTGCTTTGGCAGCAGGACTCCAATCATTTCAAGGCGCGGTTCCATGCCGGGTGGGGCAAACACACCGGAAGCTTCCGCACCCGGATCTCGGGCGAGTGGCAGGGCGATACCTTCCACTTCTCGGGCAAGCGCCGGATCCTGTTCGTCCCCATCACCACCACGGGCACGGCCACCGCGACGCGCCTCGATTCGGGCTACGACAGTCCCATGGACCGCGGCACCTTCACGCTTCGGCGCGAATGATCGGCAACGGGTGGTCTGACTTCACCAATGCGGGTTGAAGACAGACAGGGGGTGGCGGAGTCCATCCTCTGCCTTGTTCCACGCCATGAAACCGCATCTCCCGCATCCCACCCGCCGGTTCGTCCTCACCGCGGCTCTTCTGGCCCTCGCGTTCCCGTGGGCGGGCTTGCTTGCCGCAGAGACGGGCGCTTCGGCGGGATCCACCAGCACGGTTTTCTCGTGGTTCCGCTTCCTCGCTCCGTTCCACATGGTGGCGCTGCACCTGCCGATCGGGTTCCTGCTGTTTGTATCGGCCATCGAGTTGTGGACGTGGCGCAAGCCATCCGCTGAACGGCGCGAGGTCATCCAGTTGGGCATGCTCCTCGGGGTCATGGCCACCGCGCTGACGATGGCCCTTGGTTACCTGCGGGCTTCGGATGGCGGTTACGATGAATTGACCCTGACGCGGCACCGCGGCTGGGGCATTGCGGCGGGAGTCCTGATTGCCGTCGCGTGGGGGTTGCATCGTGCGATCCTCAAGGATCCGGCACCGGGCGGGTTGGTGGCGTTCCGTACGCTGCTGTTCACGGGGTTCATCTGCCTTTCGGTGACCGGGCATCATGGCGGCAGCCTGACCCATGGCACGTCGTTGCTCACGGAGAACGCCCCGCAGGTCCTGCGTGGGTTCTTGGGGTTGTCGCCGGCGACGGGTGGCGTTCCCGCGGGGGGGCCTTCGGTCGGTTACGCCACGGTGAAGGGTGCGCTCGAGAAGAAGTGTTACGTCTGCCATGGCGCCGAAAAGCAGAAGGGCGGACTGCGCCTCGACGATCGCGCCCTGGCGCTCAAGGGTGGCGACAGTGGCAAGCCGGGCATCGCCCCCGGTGATCCCGGCAGGTCCGAGATCGTCCGTGCGTGTCTCCTGCCGGCAAATCACGACGACGCCATGCCGCCCGAAGGCAAGGAACCCCTGACGAGCGCGGAGCTCGCCGCGCTGATCCACTGGATCCAGGCCGGGGCCCAGTACTGATCCTGGTTACTCCATCAGTGGATGGCGCTCCGACATCGGACCACGCGTTCGGAGAAGCTTCCGCAGCCGGACCAGAAGGCAATCGAAGGTCAGCGACCCGGACCAGCGGTCCGGGAGCAGGGCACACAGGCCAAGGATTTTTCTGGAACGCGTAAGCGTTACGAAATCAGTGGTTAACAGCACCTGGGCTACGCCTGGTTCGCATGGAATCCCTGCGGTGGGACCGAAAGTTCTGGAGTGTGTGGCATCCGTGGCACGCCCGCTGCACAAGGAGTCGCATCGGCCGCGACCGCCGCCCTTTCGGGGAAACCGGAACCGGGCCGACCACCAGAATTGTTCCCAGTCTCGTCGCATGAATCTTTCCGTTGTGTCTGTCGCCGCGCTCGCCTTTGGGTCTGCCGCGTTCGCCGCCCAGGTTTACGTTGTCACCGACCTTGGCACCCTCGCCGGAACCCACGGCTCCGTGCCGGTCAACCTCAACGACCGCGGCGATGTCGTCGGGTACTGCACGATGAACCCGGCGAACATGAACGAGGTCGGGTTCGTGTGGCGTAACGGGGTGATGACGGGCACGGGCAAGCTCACCCGCGGCAACTATTCCTCGGCCACGGCCATCAGCGATACCGGCCTGGTCGCCGGCGACGCCGACACCGGCAACTTCCGCCCGCAGGGTTGGGCTGCGGTGAATGGCCGTCCGGTGAGCTTCTTCGCCAACAACGGCGGCAACACGCACGTCCTGTCGATCAACAATGCCGGTGTCATCGGCGGCTTCTACACCAAGAGCCTCGGTGGATGGACCTCGTCGTGGAAAGGAGCCCTGTGGGTTCCCGACACCCGCAAGCCCGGGAAGTACAACGTCATCGACCTGCCGGTCCTGCCCAGCTCCAACCCCCGGGACAAGGCCACCGCCTCCTTCCCGCTCGCCTTCAACCGCTCGACCCAGGCCGTCGGCTACGTCTCCGACTCCCGCTTCGGGCAGCACGCCTGCTTCTGGGACAACAACGCCGCGCGCACGATCGTGGACCTCGGCACGTTCAACGCGGCGGACGGCTCCAGCGTCGCCAACGGAATCAACGACATTGGCCAGGCCGTCGGCACCAGCCATCCGGCCTTCGGAAGCCGCGCCATCCTCTGGGACAACGACGCCGCGCACACCGCCTACGAACTGCCGCTGCTGCCTGGCGACAACTACGGTTCCGCGCACGCCATCAACAGCGCGGGCACCATCCTCGGTTCAAGCACCTATGGAACCCCGGGAACGTGGGACATCCAGCCCTCCGTGCCGGTCGTGTGGATCGATGGCGAACCCCGGACCCTCGACACGATTGTCGATGCCACCTCCGCGGCGGGCTGGGAATTCTCCAGCGCCATTGCCATCAACAACGCCGGTCAGATCGTCGGTACCGGTCTCCACAACGGCGCCATGCGCGCCTTCCTGCTGACACCGGTGAGCACGGACGCCGCGGCGTCCACCACCGCAGGTTCCGCGCTGGTCCGCTGAACCCGCCCCCTTCCACGGTCCATCGCACGCAGCGATCACACACACACACGGACCGTGTCCGAGGCCCCCGGCTGTTTCCCCACAGTCCGGTGGGCCTCCATCGCTTTCCACTCCTCGAGGTCGGCGCGGCATTCGGCATCCAGTTCGAACCCGGGCACCACCGGGTTGTCATGGTCCGGCGACCACTTGGGCCGGATCCGATGCTGCCAGATCCAGCGGCCCTGCGAATCCCGCTGGCGGAAGATCCCGCCCAGGTCGACCACCGGATACGGCGACATCCCGTAGGGCGTCCCGAGCTTGTGCCAGCAGAGCCGGTAGCTGTCCTTGTCGCCGACCATGTACCGGTAGAAGAACGTGTGCTGTTCGTTCATCCACAGCGTCAGCGCCAGTTCGCGCCAGACGCGTGACTTGTCGAGCAGGGCCTCGCCTCCCTGCACCTCCGGTTCGTCCCGATAAGCCAGGCCGGTGAATCCCCACATCGCCGCATCGGGCGACCACCGCGCCACATCGGGCCAGAACATCGCCCCCGTGCGGACGTACTCCGGGTCCTCGAACAGCGACGTGGGATCGACGAGCACCACCTGGTCGGCGTCGAGATACAGGATCTCCCGAAACCGGCTCCAACGCATCGCGTAGACCTTGAGGGCCCACGGGTGACTCAATCCCGATCCCACGCGTCGACGGGCGTCTTCGTAACTCACGGCGGTGGTTCCCAAACCACCGAACCACGCGGCGTGTTCAGCGTTCCAGTCATCGCCACCCCAGTGCCAGAGCTCCACCGGGAGCGTGCATCCGGTGGCGCGCAACCGCTTCAGGGCAATCCACGCATTCGAACGGTACAACCGGCCGGTTGCCACCAGGACGATGCCGCGTCCCTCGAACCCACCCGGGTACTCCGGCAACCGCCGGGCTGCGGCATCGAATGCCAGTCGCGCGGTCGAGGCCGTGATCGTGGTCAGGTCGTGCGCCGTGCCGGTGCTGACCCGCGGAGCCTGTTCCGCGACCCGCTGTTCCGCGGGCTTCAAGGCGCGCGTCACGCCGCCCTTCAGGTAGCCTTCCAGGGCCCGCACGACTTCGTCGGGCTCGATCATCGCCATGCAACGGGGCAGGGCCGTTGCCGCGTCGACGTCCGCGCACAGGGACTCGGGTTCATCGAAGCGCGTCCGGTCGCCGAGGGGCACCGTGCGTGCCTTCCAGCAACCGGTTTCGGCGCAACAGGCCAGGGCTCCGACGCGGTGCAGCACCTGATGTCCCGGGTAGGCGAACCAGTGCAACGGCTCGCGTCCACCCGCCACCACCACGCACGGCCGGATTCCTGAACGGCCCGCCGGACGCTCCACGGCCGCGGCCAGATGCATCGGAAACGTGATCGGACAAAGCACGCCTTCCGCGTGATGCACGAGATGGACCAGGTCCCGGACGGTGGTCATGCCCCGCAAGTCGAGGACACCGCGCAATCGTGGGTGGAAGTGCGCCGCCGCGCCCACCTGCACGAAGAGCACCCGACCTTTCAATGCATCCACGACTGCCTGCCAACGTTCCGTGGACCACCACTTCACCGTGAAGTCGAACTTCCCGCCCGCATCGATCAACCAGTACGGAATGCGCGCTCCGAGAAGATCCCACACCATCGACGGTCGCTCCCGTTCCTCCTCCGTGAGGTGGACATCGCCGCGGAACGCCGTCGTCCGCACCGGCACGCCCAGGACCTCGGAAAGATACCGGCCGTAACCCTCCACGAAATGGCGCGGCGAATGGCCCACTTCGCCGATCGACGGATAGTGCGCTTCCATCACCTCGACGCCGGGATCGGTCTCCTGCATCGGCGTGATCCAGGGATTCGCCGTCCACACTTCCGGAAAGTGGGTGCGGACGTCGGTCTGGAACTGACCGGGATTGGACCGGTGAAGATCACGGATCGCCGCCGTCAGCATCAGGACGTCACCGGGGGAAAGTTGGGTCTTCAGGAGGATCCGCCGCACGCCCCCCATTTCATCCGTGCCACACGGCGTGCTCAAGACGGCAATCGAAGTTCCCCGGCGGCAGATTTCAAATTTGTAGGCCGCGTGCCCTCACGCGGCGGATCCCTCAGAATCTGCCGGGTGAGGGCACCCGGCCTTCAGTCTGGCATCTGGGGACTGGGATCTGGCAACTCCCTGTGGAGGCCGCGTGCCCTCACGCGGCGGGGTGGATGAGTTTCAGGCGCATCTGGACACTGCCCCCGCAAGGACCGGGGAGGCGACGTCCTCGTCGCCGTTCCAAAGCCATTTCCGAGGCGATGAGGACATCGCCACCCCGGTCGATTTCTCAAACGGGTGCAGGATCCGGCCGTAACCGCACTATTCTTCTTCTTGTACGAATCATCCAGGCCGCGACGATGCCCCGCACCATCCGTCCAGGACATGAGCGCCACCCCATGAACCCGCATTTCGATCTCTTCATCGCCGGTCAGGATCGGCCCGCAGCCGACGGTGCCCGCACGGACATCCGTTCCCCCCACGACGGAAGCGTCATCGGCTCCGTCGCCCGCGCTTCCGCCGTGGACCTCGACGCCGCCGTTGTGGCCGCCCGAGATGCGCTGCGTTCCTGGTCGGCCCTGACGGCCTATGAACGCGAGCGGATCCTGCGGAAGGCCATCGCCCACGCGCGCACCCAGGCGGAGGCCATCGGCCATCTGATGGCGTTGGAGCAGGGCAAGCCGCTGGCGCAATCGAAGTCCGAGGTCGTTGGCTCCTGCGACACCCTCGACTACTACGCCGCGGAAGGCGTCCGCATTGAAGGCTGGACGAATCCGACCGAGCACCGCGATTACCGCTCCTGGGTGAACTGGCAACCGGTGGGTGTGTGCGGGTTGATCACGCCGTGGAATTACCCGGTTTCCCTGCTTAGCTGGAAACTGGGTCCGGCCTTGGCGGCGGGATGCACCGTCGTCGTGAAGCCCACCACCGTCACCCCGCTCTCGCCGCTCGCCTTCTGCCGGGCGTTGACCGAGGGCGGCATCCCACCCGGCGTCATCAACGTCGTCACGGGTCCCGGCGCAACCCTGGGTGAAGCGCTCGTCCGACACCCCGGCGTCGCCAAGATCGCCATGACCGGATCCACCGAAACCGGGAAGCGCATCCTCGGTCTTGCCGCGCCGTTCCTGAAGAAGGTATCCCTCGAACTCGGGGGCCAATGCCCGGCCATCGTCTGTGCCGACGCGCCGGTGGAGGCCGCCGCCCGCGTCATTGCCTACAAGGCCTTCCGCAACGACGGCCAATCCTGTTCGTCCGTGAACCGCGTGTACGTGCACGCCTCCATCCGCGACGAATTCCTCCGCCACCTCAAGTCGGCCGCCGAAGCCCTCACCCTGGGCGATGGAATCTCGAACCCCAACGTCGATCTCGGACCCATGGCCACCGCCGATGGCGTCCAGCTCTGCCGGGAACATGTGGCCGATGCGGTCGTTGCCGGCGCTGGATTGATCACCGGTGGCCGATCACCGGAGGGCGACACGTTCGCGCGCGGCCATTACTTCCTGCCCACGATCCTCGCGGACTGCACCCACGCCATGCGTGTGATGCGGGAGGAAACCTTCGGACCGATTGTGGGCGTCGCCACTTTCGAGCGCATCGAGGAGGCCATCGCTCTCGCCAACGACACCGCCTATGGGTTGGTCAGTTACCTCTTCACGCGCGATCTCACCACGACCGTCCGCGTCAGCGAAGCCCTCGAAGCCGGCACCGTCTGCGTCAATCACGGCGCCGTGAACACCAACTACGGTCCCTATGCCGGGTGGAAGGATTCCGGCTACGGACTCGAGCTCAGCCGCCGCGCCCTCTTCGAATACCTGAAGCCCAAGCACGTGAAGGTGGGACTGTAAGAACCCAGATCCCAGTCTCCAGTTCCCAGTTCTGGCAACTTGGGACTCTTCGCCAAACTCTCTGAGAACTGGCAACTCCCACTGGAGGCCGGGTGCCCCCACCCGGCGGATCCCTGATACGCCGCGTGAGGGCACGCGGCCTACACTCTTCGGGTCTGGAAACTGGAGACCGGGAACTGGCAACTCCCACTGAAGGCCGGGTGCCCCACCCGGCGCAGGGCTTCAAACTTGAATCTTCAAACTTCTGCTACGGGATCACCATGCCCCCCGGGATGCCACGGTCCAGGGTGACAAGGCTTCCTTTGTGCCTCTGCGCCAGGGAGAGCAAGTGACCATCGGTCACTTGTCTGGGACCTTTCACGTAATTGGGGAACTCCTCCAGGGCTTTACGGACCATGTCGCTCGAAACCCGCTCTGCCCGTGGCCTTCGCTTGGAAATCCTCAACCCACTGATGGGGTCGATCACGTACTCCTTGGTGCTCTGCGTCGATTGCGGGGTCAGGACGACGCTGTCACCACGAACCTCGCACACCAACTTGACTCCAGGTGCCAGGCGAAGCTGTGTCCGTACTATTCGCGGCAGGACGACCTGACCTTTGCTCGATAGCCGGGTGGTTAGCATGGCTCAAGCAAGACACTGCCTTGAATCCTGTCAAATAAGCCGGTCTTACAATGCGTGGCAATTGGAGGCCGGGTGCCCCCATCGGGCGCTGGGCTTCACCCTTGAATCTTCAAACTTTCAACTCCCGCACTCCGCCAGGAAACTGGAGACTGGGAACTGGCAACTCCCACTGAAGGCCGGGTGCCCCCACCCGGCGCGTCCCATGACTCGCCGGGTGAAGAGTTCCCAGTCTCCAGATACCAGTTCCCGGAACGCCGGAGGCGTTGCAGCCGGTAGCCCCGGGTTGGCGCGAACGCGCCTACCCGGGGTTTTGCGTGTTGATGGGCACGCACCCCGAAGGCGGTGCGAAGATCCGCTCCCTCCTGCAACCCTTCCAGGGTTGATGATGCCTTCTGCCGTTTCCCGGGGTATCGCTTCGCGACCCCGGCGTAGCAGGCAACTGGGAACTGGGATCCCCCTTCAGGGTAAATTCTTCCGGCCCCATTGCGCGGAATCTCATTCAGCCTTTTGGGATCGGTTGTAGACTGATGCGCGTGAACCTGTCCCCGAATGCGGCCCGCCGGGCCATCCTGTCGTCGGCCGTGCTCATGGCCGTCCTGAGCGTCGCTGATTCCGTATCCGCCGGGACGCCGGCGGAATCCAACCTGCGTCCGCACCCGGGATTGCCCCCCTTGCCGTACCAGAAATCACCGGACGCCATCCCGAACTACATCGCGGGCGAGAAATGGGGAACACAGGGCGAGGTCCGGTCGGAGATGCAGCTGCCGATCTCTCCGGCGGAATCGCATCGGCACATCGTGACCATTCCCGGGTTCCGGACGGAACTGTGGGCGGCGGAACCCGAGATCCTGAAGCCGATCTGCATGGCGTGGGACGAACGGGGACGCCTTTGGATTGCCGAGACGATCGATTACCCGAACGAGCTGCAACCGGCGGGACAGGGTCGCGACCGCATCAAGATCTGCGAGGATACCGATGCGGACGGCAAGGCGGACAAGTTCACCGTGTTCGCGGAAGGATTGAGCATCCCCACGGGCATGGTGTTCGCGCGGGGCGGACTCATCGTCGTGGAATCCGGGCACACGCTGTTCCTCAAGGACACGAACGGCGACGACAAGGCCGACGAACGGCGCGTGCTCTTCGAAGGCTGGGGCATGGGCGACACGCACGCCACCGCCTCCAACCTGCGCTACGGTCCGGACAACTGGATCTGGGGTGTCGTCGGATACAGCGGATTCGACGGGGACGTGGGCGGGAAGCGCGTTCGCTTCAGCATGGGCGTCTACCGCTTCAAGAGCGACGGCTCGCAACTGGAGTTCGTGCGCTCGAGCAACAACAACACCTGGGGCCTGGGCTTCAGCGAGGACGGCACGGTCTTCGGATCCACGGCGAACAACAACGCGTCCTGGTACATGGCGGTCGCGAACCGCTACTACGAATCCGTCAACGGCTGGACCGCCAGCCGCATGGAGACCATCGCCGACCGCCAGGATTTTTACCCTGTCACTTCCCAGGTCCGTCAGGTCGATGCCCACGGCCGCTACACGGCTGGTGCGGGTCATGCCCTCTACACCGCGCGCAATTATCCCCAGGACTTCTGGAATCGAGTGTCTTTCGTCACCGAACCCACCGGACATCTGATCGGAATGTTCCGCTTGGAGGGGAAGGGCGCGGATTTTGTCGCGCGGAACGACAAGAGCTTCCTCGCCAGTTCGGACGAATGGTGCGCGCCCATCATGGCGGAGGTCGGGCCGGACGGCGCGGTGTGGGTGCTCGACTGGTACAATTACATCATCCAGCACAACCCGACGCCGCATGGGTTCAAGAACGGCAAGGGCAACGCCTACGAGACGCCGCTCCGCGACAAACGCCACGGACGGATCTATCGGGTCGCGTGGGAACAGGCGCGGAAGGTGGCTCCGATCAACCTGACGGGTGCGACCACGGCCAAGCTGGTCGAGACCCTGCGCAACGACAACCAGCTCTGGCGGCTTCACGCCCAACGGCTCCTTGTTGAGAAGGGTGGCACCGAAGCCGTGCCCGCGCTCCTGCGGCTCGCCCAGGAACGGTCGGTCGATCCGGTTGGCCTGAATGTCGGTGCCCAGCATGCCCTGTGGACCCTTTCCGGCCTCGGCGTGGGTGACGCCTCCAACGTCCGTCGCGCCGCCAATACCTCCCTCCGTCATCGCAGCGCGGCCGTGCGTCGGGCCGGCCTCGGCGTGTTGCCGCGGGATGCCGCGGGCGCGAAGTCCCTCCTCGACGCGCGCCTGCTCGAGGATCCGGATGCGCAGGTTCGCCTCGCCGCCTTTCTCGCGGTGGCCGACATGCCCGAGCAGGACGCCCTCGGCGCGGCCACGTTCGCGGCGCTGCGTCAGGAACCCAATGCCGGCGATCGCTGGATTCCCCACGCCGCCACTTCCGCCGGTGCGAAGCATCACCGCGGATTCCTGAAGGCGGCCACCAGCCCGGCCGTTCGCGGCATGGCCCAGGCGTTCCCGGACTCCGTCCTCGAGGCCGTGCGCGTCGTTTCCGCCCATCACGCCACCGTGGATTCCGCCAGCGGCCTCGCCACCGCCCTCGCGTTGAAGTCCGCGCCCGCCGTCGTCGCGGCACCCATCCTCGACGGCCTGACCGCCGGATGGCCCGCGGGCAAGGCTCCCACGATTTCCGCCGAGGACGAGAAGCGCTTGCAGGCCCTCGCCCTTGGACTCTCGGATTCGGCGCGCGGCTCGTTGATCGGTCTCGCCGACCGCTGGGGCCGGCGCGAGATCTTCGCCTCGGTCATCGATTCCACTGCCGCTGCGTTGCGTGGAAAACTCGGGGAAGCCGGAATGAAGGATGACGAACGCATCGCCCTTGGGCGGCGGCTCGTGACCCTCGACGACCGTGCGGAGTCGGTGCGGGCGGTGCTCGCGTTGATCACGCCGCAGACGGCCCCTTCCCTCACCACCGGACTGCTGCAGGCTGTCGGTGTCAGCCGGCAATCGGCCACCGCGGGTGAGTTGCTCGGTGCATGGTCCCGCCTCACTCCTGCCGCCCGGCGTGCCACCATCTCCACCCTTCTGCGGCGCACCGAATGGGCCCAGGGCCTCCTCGCCGCCGTGGAATCCGGCCGTCTCGACCGGACCGACATCGCCAACGATCAATGGGGTCAGCTCCGCAACAACCCGGATCGCCAGATCGCCGAGAAGGCCCGCGACCTCAGCGGCAAGAAGGCCATCAAGGGCACCGCCGAGATGGAAGCCATGATCCAGAAGCTCCTCCCCGTCGCCAACCGCACCGGCGATGCCGCGCGCGGACGTCAGGTCTTCGAGACTTCCTGCCAGATCTGCCATGCGCTGAACGGCAAGGGACAACGCATCGGCCCCGATCTCACCGGCATCGGGGTGCGTCCGAAGTCGGAGTTGCTCGTCGAGATCCTCGATCCCAACCGCTCGGTGGAGGCCAATTACCGCCTTTGGACGGTGGTGACGCGCGACGGCGAAACCGTGGCGGGTCGCCTCGACACCGAGACCGCGACCAGCGTCGAGATCCTCGACACCGCCGGCCAGAAGCACGCGATCCAGCGGAAGGACATCCAGTCGATCGAGCCGTCGAACCAATCGATCATGCCGGGCGGCTTCGAGCAGTTGCCGGCGGATGACCTCGCCGGGTTGCTCGAGTATCTCGCGACCAGCGCGCAGCACAAGTGAGGGAGGGGAGGGGAGTTTCAAGATTGAAGCCAGGAGGGAGTTGCCAGCTCCCAGACTGAAGGCCGGGTGCCCTCACCCGGCGGGTTTGAAGATTGCGCCGCGTGGGGGCACGCGGACTACAAATGGAGACCTGGAGCGTGGAAACTCCTCTTCCACAGCCTCGTTACCTCGTCTGCTACGCCGAACGGTAGCTGTCGACGTCAGGAGGCAAACTTGAACCTTGAAACGGAAATCTTCTCCCCTCAGCAATGCCGCGTGATCCCCTCATCTACCGTCCGGAATCTGGGAATCCTCCGGACCTCACTTCTCATCGGTGCCGCCTCCGTCTCCCTGCTGGCAGCGGATCTCCGGGTGGTGGTTGAAGCCGGGGCATTGGATCGCAACGGCACCTCAGTCTCCTTCCCACTCCCGGCATCCCATCGCTCTGGCGCGTGGCGGATGGTTCCGGAATCGGGCAACCCTTCCGACGCCGTTCCGGTGCAGGTGGAATCCACAGGGATCGTCGGAAACGACCGTGGATGGTTTGTTGTAAAGGACCTGCCGAAGGGCACATCGCGGAAGTATCGGATGGAAGCAGCGACCGGTCCGGCACCGTGGGTGGTCCGTGCGATCACGGAAACCAACGCCGTCCGCCTGGAGGTTTCCGGACGTCCCGCGTTCACGTATCGGACGACGCCCGTGCCCTTTCCCGAGGGTCGCGTCGATCTCACCCCGGCGTTCCGACGCGGGGGATACATCCATCCGGTGATGACGCCGTCGGGAGCGGTCGTGACGGACGATTATCCGGTCAACCACCGGCATCACCACGGGATCTGGTTCGCGTGGTCGCAGGCGGTGTTCGAGGGACGGAAGACGGACACGTGGAACATGGGCGACCAGAAGGGCACGGTGGAGTTCGACGGCCTCGACACGACCTGGAGCGGTGCCGTCCACGGTGGATTCCGCAGTCGGCATCGGCAGGTGGACCTGACCTCCGGAACGCCCCGCGTGATGCTGGGGGAAACATGGAATGTGCGCGTGTTTGCCGGCGGATTCCCCGGCGGTCGCGCCGCCCATGTGTTCGACGTGGACGTGACCGATCGTTGTCAGTCGGACGCCCCGGTGTCGCTGCCGAAGTACCGTTACGGGGGAATCGGGTTCCGCGGAAACTGGGCGTGGAACGGCGCGGGCAAGATGGATTTCCTGAACAGCGAGGGCACGACCCGCCGCGATCGTGGCGACAACGCCGCCACCGTGGGACGCTGGGCCTGGATGGGTGGTGCCTTGGGTGAGGGACGCGCGGGCCTGCTGGTGCTAGGGCATCCGCAGAACGTCCACGCGCCGCAGCCCCAGCGCATCCATCCGGACGAACCCTTCCTCTCCATGGCCCCTCAACAGGCGGGGCCTGTGGAGATCACGGTGGAACGTCCCTTGACCCTGCGGTACCGGATCGCGGTGTTCGATGGGCAACCGGACGTGGCCGAGATCGAGCGGTTGTGGGGCGACTACGCGGTGCCACCGGCAGTGCGGGTCGTCAGCCAGTAGCGCCCAGGGCAGTGCCGCGATGTGCTTGGCCTACTGGGCGCATCTTGACACTGCCCCTATTTGGAAAGGATTCGGGGCGGCGATGTCCTCATCGCCTTGGGAATGGCATTGGAACGGCGACGAGGACGTCGCCGCCCCATGCATGCGGTGGCAGCGGCAAGATGCGACCTGGCCCACTTCACGTGGGCCTCGCCCCTTTACCTTTGGGCATCGGAAGGATAAATTCCTGACCTCATGGACAGGATCACCTTCAACCCGAATCAGTGTGGTGGCCGGCCCTGTATCCGGGGCATGCGCATCCGGGTAAAGGATGTGCTGGAACTGCTGGCGGCTGGCGTTGGCGAGGCTGAGATACTTGCGGACTATCCCTACCTTGAATCCGAGGACATCCGGGCCTGTTTGGCCTACGCCGCTGCCGGAGCTGATCATGCGATCCTCAAGGTGCATTAGCCCATGCGCTTTTTGGTGGATGCCCAACTCCCGCCCGCCCTTGCTCGCCTTCTTTCCGCCCACGGGCATCACGCAGAACACGTTGCCGACATTGGCATGCGGGATGCCGACGATACCGCCATCTGGCGGCATGCCGTGATCAATCAGTCCATCCTGGTTACCAAGGACGAGGATTTCCCGAACCGCTGGAGGCAGGGTGGCAACACGCCAATCGTTGTCTGGCTGCGGGTGGGTAACTGCAGCCGGCGGGCTTTGTTGGCTTGGTTCGAGCCGCTTCTACCTCAGGTCGAGACCTTGATTCAGCACGGTGAAAAATTGATCGAGGTGCGCTGAAACCGAGCGTGGATCAACGCCCCGTCGGGATCAGCGTCCCATGCTCAGGACTTACCCGCCGTGGGCCGTGCGCGTCGGGGCACGACGGGAATGCGCGTCCGGGCCTCGAAGTAGGCGATGCGACCGGCGCCCAGGCGGGCATCGCCGCGGACCATGCGGAGGCGTTGGGTGGCTTCGCGGAGGATTTCGAGTTCCCGGCTGTCCAGCTTCCGCTCGTCGCAATAGGCGAGGACCAACTCCGCAGCCTCCAGCAGGGCCTGGTGCACCGTCTGGAACTCGATGGCTCCGCTGGATGCCGTGCGGTCCACCCGCGTCACCGTGAGGCTGTGCGGGCCGTCCATGAATTCCCATTGCACCTCCCGACGCGACGGGACCTCCACCAGGTTGATCCACGCATCGATCCAGTTCTTGAGGACGTTGACGGGGAAATCGGACCAGCCTTCCTCGGGAAAAACCCCACCCTCGAATCGGACAAAAAGGGTGCCCGTGACCCGCCCCCGGGGACGGTTCTGCTGAAAACTCTTCGGATCAACGGCAATGAAAGGGACAACGGACGCCATCCCGGACCCTCGCACCCGGACCCGGCCGGGGGCCAACTTCTTTCCGGATGCTTTTTCGAACAACGCCGCGAAGCTTTTCAACAGTCCCGTTGTTGAACCTGGAAGCAGCCATTGTCTTGACCACGAAATTCACAAATTCCACGAATGGACCGTGCTGGCTTGGAGGTTTCCATCACCGCCCACCTCTCCCCTCGCCGGTGTGCGGCGATCCCCAGCCAAGTCCCTGCTTATTCGTGTGATCCGTGTGATTCGTGGTTTCAACTGCCTTTTCCAGGTTGAAACCTCCACGCCCGGGATCCTGCGCCATGCGAACATTCATTCTCACAGTCCTCCTTGCGACACTGTTCGGGATGGAATCAGGGCAGGCGGCCATTGAGTCGTATGTTTCAAACCTGCTCACGAACCGGCCCTCGATCAGGGCGTCGAAGTTCAAGTACACCCGAACCGCTTCTGATCCTCCGGCGAGTACCCTGTTCATTGAACTGGATGCGTCGCCTCCGAACTTCCTGATCAAGCACTCCAGATCCAACAGGTCTCTGACGGTGGGAGACCGCCTGACAGAGGACATGAGGCTCATCGCCAAGGTCGATGGCGGATATTGGTTCTACGATTGGGAAAGCGGCGGGTTCGGTTCGACAGACCTCGAGTCCTTGGGGATGGATCAAAACGTGGGTCAATTCGGGTGCTTTGTGATGTTCAGAGCCGACTCTTTCCTCGCGGAGCTGCCTTTCCTGGGGATTCCTGACTACTGGGATCCGGACTTGCACGTGGACCCGGCTCAGCTGGTCTGGAGTTACGAGACGACAAACGCCGCATCAACCCGACACTCCTTCCGATGCCAGCTTCGCATGGAGGCGGGTGGAGTGGTGGCCGACATCGAGTACCCATCGCGGACGAATGCCTTCCGATTCCTTCGCAAGATCGTGACATTTGATGCTGGCGGGAACGAGCCACGGAAACTGGTTTGCCGCGCGGGTCCGTCGAAGGATGAACTCGCTCCGCTGTACACGGTGGAAGCTTTGGTGCCGATGCGGTTCAGGGCACCCGAAGGTCGCGTCTTCAACATGACCAACTACTTCATTTCCGGCGCGAGAGGGTTCAGTGAGGTTCGAGGCGGCACCAACACCTTCAAGGAAATCCCGGACCCGCCTCCATCCTCCAACACCTTTCTTGGTCTGCGGTTGCGTGCCGGTTCGGTGCGCGCCGTATTGTGGGGAGCGCTGGGTCTGCTTTCGCTCGGGATTGCGGTCCTGCTGTTCGCGAGGAAGAAGCCCCGTCGATAGCATCCTCATGTGCGCGACCCGACCCGGCTTCACCGTGGTCCAGCTACCAGAAAGGACCAGCGATGTCTTCCCGAGGGCGCATCTCGAACTGCCCCCACATGGAACGGGGTGGCGACGTCCTCGTCGCCGTTCCAGAGTCATTCCCAAGGCGATGAGGACATCGAAGGCCCGAATCCTTTCCAAATGGGGGCAGTGTCAAGATGCGCGCTCTTCCCGAGGTCCGTCACGTCGAGGATTGGATGCACGAGCGTCTGGAGGTAACCTGACCGGCATGAAACGCCGGCTTTGGATCGAAGGCCTGTTGGGTGTCGCTGCGGTGCTGATGGCCGGCGGATGCACGACGGCGTTGTCGACCGTCGATGGCACCCGGCACCTTTGGAACAACGGGTTTGAGGCACCGCCCATTCCTCCGACACCGAAGGGGTT
>JAIXZE010000420.1 GCA_027489875.1 Verrucomicrobiales bacterium | reverse complement strand
GGACGCGTCTTCCCGGTCTACCACGTCATTGCGGACATCGGAGAGTTTGGGCAAGGCCTGATCTTTCCCACGCGCAGCGGGAGACTTTCGGACGTGCATACGGTCCTCCTGCGCAACGGCGAGAGACTCCGGCTGCTGGTCGCCAACGGCACCCCGGAGACACTGTCGGTTTTCCTTCATCGCGCCGTGGCAGGGGGGCGGATCCGGGTGCTGGACGATTCGACAGCTCGGGAGGCGATGGACCGACCCGAGGCGTTCCGGTCCGGGTGGGACCGCTTCGGTGGGGATCGGTTGGAAATGCGGCCGTACGCGATCGCCACCCTTGATTTCACTGAAGACTGAACAGCAAATCACAGGAATTCCATGAGCCAGTACACAGCCCTTCCACGGACACTCCTCCCCGTCGTCTTCGCAGCGTTCGCCGCGCTGCTTCTGTCCGGTTGCGGGAAGTCCGATTCCGCCGCGGGCCCGACGGAGGCGAAGACGTCAGGGAACGGCGTGCGGACCATCGGCGTGGCCTTTGAGACGTTGCAGACCGAGTTCTGGGTGGCCGGGTTTGACAGGCTCAAGTCCGACTGCGCGGCCCAGGGCATCACCATGCTCGAAGGTGTTGCGGACGGGGACGCGAGCCGCCAGTTCGACCAGGTGAAGAACTTCATCAACCGCCGGGTAGATGGCATCGTCATCGTGCCCAAGGACGGCAAGACGGTCATCCCGATGATCAAGGCGGCGAACGCTGCAGGGATTCCGGTCGTGCTTTACAACCGTCCGGCGGACCCGACCGAAGCGAAGCACACGGCGGTCGCCCCGGACAACTTCGCGATCACGAAGGAGACGGTGGAGCATCTGGTCTCGCTCGCGAGGAAGACCGGCAAGAAGCAGAAGGCCATGATCCTGATGGGCGACCTGAGCGACGTGAATGCCATCGGGCGTCGTGATGGCTTCGAGGCCGCGGTCCGGGAGGCGGGCGATGCGGTGGAGGTGGTGGCGCGGATCCCGACGGACTGGAACCAGGAGAAGGCGCTGGCGGGGGTGCAGAGCGCGATGCAGGCGCATCCGGACATCGGGCTCATCTTCACGTCCAGTGACTTCATGTTCCCGAGCATCAAGTCGGTCCTCAGCAACCTTGGGAAGTGGAAGCGCCACACCGAACCCGGGCACGTGATCCTCGGTGGCTTCGACGGCGACGCCACCGCGTATCAGTTGATGACCGAGGGTTACGTCGACGCGACCGGCGTGCAGGACGTGTACTGGGAGGCCGAGCAGGCGATCCGGGTCCTCGTTGACGCGAAGGCGGGGAAAGCGGTGCCCGCGCGGATTGACGACAAGGGCTTCGCGATCACGCAGGCAAACCTGAAGGAGAAGGAGGCCCGGATGTGGGGCGCGGTGATGGCGAGGAAGGGCAAATGAACGCGGCATCCGTCATTGACCGGGGTGAGGGGAGTTCCCTGAGCCGCATTCTCGGGTCCGAGCATCTGGTCCTCGTGCTGTGTGGGGTCGTGTTCCTTGGCCTGCTGCCCTTCACACCAGGCTTTGGGTCCCCTTCCAACCTGACCAACATCCTGGTCGCCGCCCTGCCGCTTCTCCTCCTGGCGACGGGCCAGACGTTGGTGCTGATCACCGGCGGGATCGACCTGTCGGTGACGGCCACGGTCGGGCTGGGCAGCGTCGTCGGGGCGTTGGTGATGGGTGGGGACGCGGGCTGGTTGCGCGGGAGTCCGGCAGCCGTCCCGGTCGCCATTGCGGCGACGCTCGCCACCGGCGCGCTGGTGGGGCTCTTCAACGGGACCTGCATCGCGTGGCTGCGGATGCCGGCGTTCATGGTCACGCTGACGTCGACGATGTTCTTCGGCGGGCTTGCGGTCTGGGTGGCCAAGCGGGCGGTCGACGCAGAAAGCATCTACAACCTCCCGCCGGCGTTCCTCGCCCTGGGCGGCCAGACCTGGACTTCGGTGCTGGTGGCCGGGATTGCCACGCTGTTCGCACACCTGCTGCTGACTCGGACCCTGGCGGGCCGCTGGATGCAGGCGGTCGGTCACAACCCCCGCACCGCACTCATTTCCGGCGTGCCTGTGGGCGCCGTCACCGCAGGCGCCTACGTGCTGAGCGGCCTCTTCGCCGCGACTGCCTCCATCCTCGTCACCGCGCGACTCGAGACCGGCTCGCCGAACCACGGCAAGTCCCTGCTCCTCGATGTCATCGGGGCCTCGGTGATCGGCGGGACGAGCCTGTTCGGGGGCAAGGGCAAGGTGGCGTGGACGGTCTACGGCGTGCTCTTCCTCGCGCTGTTGGGCAACGGCCTGAATCTGCTCAACCTCTCCGACTTCCTGATCACCATCGTCAAGGGACTGGTCATCCTCGTGGCGGCCCTGCTGGACGTGTGGAGGACGCAGTCGACCCGTGGTTCCTAGCCCCAGATCCGCGCCGCCCATGGAAGCCTCGCCGAACCCTGTTCCCGCCGCCTCCTTCCGAGGTGTGTCGAAGTCCTTCTTCGGGGTGAGGGTGCTTCAGCAGGTCTCCTTTGACGTGGGCCGTGGCCGCATCACCGGTCTCGTCGGCGAGAACGGTGCAGGGAAATCCACCCTGATGAACCTGCTCGGGGGCAACCTCCGTCCGGACTCCGGCACCCTTGAGGTCCTCGGCCGACCCCACGCTCCGCGCAGTCCGGAGGACGCGCGTGCGGCTGGCATCGCCTTCGTCCATCAGGAGCTGAACCTTTTCCCCAACCTCACCATCGCGGAGAATCTCTTCCTGCCCTTGTTTCCGCTCCTCGGTGCGACGAAGCCAGGGACATGTGGAACATCCATCCCGCTCCCGTTCATCGACCGATCCCGCCTGGCCGCGATGGCCCGACAACGGCTCGACACCGTGGGACTGGAGCGGGATCCAGGGACTCCGGTCGCCCGGCTGTCCGCAGGCGAGAGACAGCTCGTCGAGATTGCCCGATGTGTGGATGAATCGGCCAAGGTGGTGATCCTGGACGAACCCACAACGTCCCTCACCGCCACCGAGTGTGGACGCCTCTTCGCACTGTTGCGCCGGTTGCGGGATGATGGCTACGCGCTCATCTACATCTCCCATGCTCTCGGTGACGTGCTGGGGCTCTGCGACGACCTCGTTGTCCTCCGCGACGGTGAGGTGGTCGGCAGCGGACCCGTCGGGCAATTTCCGCAGGATCGCCTAGTGTCGCTGATGGTGGGGCGGGAGCTAAAGCATCTCTACCCTGAGCGTCGGCAGAGGTCCGGAGACGACAAGGTGGCAGGCGAACCGCCGCCGGCGCTCGAGGTCAAGGGTGTGTCCCAGCCCGGCGTGGCCCATGACATCCACTTCACGCTCGGCGCGGGCGAGGTTTTGGGCATCGCGGGCATGATGGGGGCGGGGCGGTCCGAGTTGGCGCGGATGCTCTTTGGTCTCGATCCGTATTCCACCGGTGAGATCCGGCTCGGCGGCCGGTTGCTCCACGGCGGGCCCCGCGCCCGCATCCGACAGGGGCTCGCCTTCCTCACCGAGGATCGGCGGCAGGAGGGTCTTTGCATGGAGGCGTCGATCGCCGACAACATGGCGTTGGTGACCCTTGCCCGGCATGGCCGCACACCGGTGCGATGGCTGGATATGCGCGGCATCGCTGAAGCTATCCGCCAGATGCGCGAGGCAGTGCGGCTGACGCCGAAGGCCTCGGATGACCAGGCCGTACGCACCCTGAGCGGCGGCAACCAGCAGAAGGTCGTCCTCGGCAAATGGCTTCTGTCCGAGCCGGACGTGCTGATCCTCGACGAGCCGACCCGGGGCATCGACGTCGGGGCGCGGTTCGAGATCTACCAGCTTATCCACCGGTTCGCGGACCGCGGCACGGGCGTGCTGGTCATTTCCTCGGAGATCGAGGAGTTGACGGGAATCTGCGACCGGATCCTGGTCCTGTGCCAGGGTCGCATTACCGGTGTGTTCCGTCGCGGCGAGTTTGATCGGGAGCGGATCCTCGCCGCGGCCCTGCCGTCATCCAGGTCATGAAAGCGTACGCAGCCACGCCCCTTTCCCGTTTGCTCGACCTCGCCCCGGTCGTCCTGTTCGTGCTGGTGCTTGGTGTGTTCGGGACGATGTCGCGGACCTTCCTGACTTTGGACAACCTGACGCAGATCCTTGTGCAATCGGCCTCCACCGTTGTGGTCGGCACCGGGTTGACCTTTGTCCTGATTGCCGGGGGCGTGGATCTCTCCGTCGGTGCCGTCATGTTCGTTGGTGCGGCGATCGCGGGGAAGATGATGTTGGCCGGTCAACCCTTGTTCCTTTGCCTCCTGGCGATGCTGGCCGTCGGGGCCGTGTGCGGCGCGATCAACGCCTTCCTGACGACCCGACTCCACCTCGTCGCATTCCTGGCGACCCTGGCAACACTCTACATTGGCCGCGGCGTGGGACGTTGGATCACCGAAACCCGGGCGATGAACCTGCCCGACTCCTTCCTCGCGCTCGGTTCCTCGAGGTGGCTGGGTGTCCCGATGCCGCTCTGGATCGCGGGAACGGTCGTTGTCGCCGCGCAACTCGTCCTCTCTCACACACCGTTTGGCCGGCGGATCCTGGCGGTGGGAAGCAATCCTGAGGCGGCCCGAAAGGCGGGCCTCCGTCCGGATCGGTTGCTGGCCGTGGTGTATGTGCTCTGCGGGATGTGCGCGGGAGCGGGAGGCATCCTGGCGCTCTCGCAGCTCGGATCCGTTTCCCCCAAGTTCGGCGAGTTCTACGAGTTCGACGCGATCACAGCCGCTGTCCTCGGTGGCACAAGCCTCTTCGGCGGCCGCGGAAACGTCTTCCCCGGAACCGTCCTCGGCGCGGTCCTGCTCAAGAGCATCTTCAACGGCCTGGTGATCGTGCAGGCCGACCCGTACCTCTACCCGCTCATTACCAGCGCGATCATCTTCGCCGCCGTTCTGCTGGACGGGCTGCGAAGGTCGAGAACCGATGCGTGAACGGTGGCTGGGGCCTGAGATTCTCTCCCCGCGGAGGAAGGTCGCGACGCCCGTCGCGGGCTCCTCGGTCCGGTTGTCAGGAGGGCAAATGGGACCCATATCGGTGACCCTGCGGGCGTGACGGGTGGTCTGGTCGGCGAGGACTCAGGTTGACAGGGCGATGAGGCCGATGCGGTGCAGCCATTCCAGGACGAGGACCGTGACGGGTGCATACGCGCCCCACAGGATCACTGCATCCAGGTCGCGCGCCATGTTCCGGCCGCGGGCCGTCCAGGCGGCCAGGATGCCCAAGGCGATGGTGGCTAGCCAAAGCGGCCAGTGGACGGCCATCGCCGTGCCAAGCACCGAGGTCTGGACGGGCAGTTTACCGCGGTAAATGGCCAGCAGGGTTGGAGCCGCGGACAATGCGAAGCCCACCGCGCTCAGGGCCGACGCCAAGCCGGCCGCCAGTGCCAGCATACGCGCCAGCACATTGCGCCATCTTCCAAACGCCGGGCGGACCAGGGTCGGAGCGATGAGGGTGGTGATGGCGATGCCGGCAACCCCCACCGGAATTCCGACGAGGCCAAGCATCACCGCCATGGATCCGGCAGCGCCCACCACGGTGAGGATAAACCCCGAGAATGCTGTTATTGGCAGCCGCAGTCCTGGCCAGCCATCGGGTCTGGGTGTTGGCGAGGTGGTCGTGTCCAACGAGGCAACGGATAAGGATTTCACGCGCCCAGCTTTACCGAAAGTGGCCGCAGGTCCGTGAATCGATTCATCATTCCGTGCATCGGCCAAAGCGATGCAGCGGCTGGGAGGGTATCATTGATCTCGCCGGTCGGCCGAGCCCGGTTCACGCTCCCAGCATGAGTTCGAACTCCCTGAAGCGACGATTCGGGCGGAGGTTGGCGACGCTGTTGGTTGCGGGTGTTGCGGTGGGTGCGCTGTCGGCGGCCGAACGGATCGAGCGCGGTGAGATGGCGGGGTATCTGCTGGTTCCGAATGAGAAGGTGTCGGCGACGTTCAACGCGGGTTCCTCGATGTACGTGCCCATTGTCACCCGGCAGGAAGCTGCAAACTAGACCTGTCATGAAACACGCCTCACTCATTCTTGCGACGCTTCTGGTCCCGGCGATCGGTTCAGGACTCTTCGGCCAGGTTCCGGATGCCGGACCGGGTGCAGTGCCCGCGTCGAAGCCGGCGTCCTCGGCCTTGTTGCCGGTGAAGGCACCGCCGGCCGGGATGAAGATTCCGGCTTTCTATACCAAGTATGTGGAAGCGGAGGGCTATCCCATCGTGGGATCGGAACGGGTAAATGATTACGCGCTCCGCGAGGCCGCTTACCTCGTCAACCTGATGCTCGCGAAGCGGCCAGACGTCCGGGCGGCAATGATCCGGAGCGGATCGCGGCTGTGCATCATCGCGCACAACGAGTTCACGACCGACCTGCCGGAGTGGACGCACATGACGCCGAAGGCGTGGTGGGATGCTCGGGCCCGGGGCACGGGTGGTTCGTCGGAAGACCCGTTCTGTTCCTGTGGTGAGGAGAACCTGCTGGCCTACGCCGGGGATCCGTACGCGGCGGAGAACATCCTGATCCACGAGTTCGCCCACAACATCCACCTGCGCGGGATGGTCAATGTCGACCCGACCTTCGATGGGCGGGTGAAGGCGGCGTATGATGCGGCGATGAAGGCCGGTTTGTGGAAGGGCAAGTACGCCTCGGTGAACCACCACGAGTATTTTGCGGAGGGGGTGCAGTCGTGGTTCGACGACAACCGGGTCAACGACCATGACCACAACCACGTTCACCTGCGGTCGCAGTTGATCGAGTATGATCCGGGCTTGGCAGCGCTGTGCCGCGAGGTTTTCGGCGATACCGAGCTCAAGTACACGAAGCCGACCACCCGATTGACTGGGCACCTCGAGGGATACGACCCGGCCAAGGCCCCGAAGTTCGTGTGGCCTGAACGGTTGTCGGAAACGAGGGCGGAGATCCGGCGTGGAGCCCAGGCGAGGAGCGATGCGGCCGAGGGGAAGCCGAAGTCCGCGGGCGCGAAAGCGGGCGAATGAAGTTGGGACAGGGGTGAGCCCGGTTGCGCTTCAGGGGAAGTGGGAGAGTGTGCCCGCCATGGAGATTGTTGTGGGGCGGTCGATGCCGTCCGCGGTAGGTGTCGGGGCTGATCTGTTGGCGAACAAGGAGCGGGCCCGATGACCGCGGAGCAGGCGGTCTTGGCGCGGCGTCGGCTTTGGTTGGGCATCAGCAATGTTGGTTTCTGGGTGGTGGCATCCGTGATTGGGCTCTGCTGGTTGGTGTGGGGGCGCG
>JAIXZE010000197.1 GCA_027489875.1 Verrucomicrobiales bacterium | reverse complement strand
TCCTGGCACTTCCCCACGCGACGGTTGCATCACGACACGTCACCGGACGGAACGGGGTGGCGATGTCCTCATCGCCTTGGGAACGGCTTTGGAAGGGCGACGAGGACGTCGCCGCCCCGAACGCTTTCCAAAAGGGGGCAGTCAAGATGCACCTGAAGTGAAGCCGGGCTGATGCCCGCGATTGCGACCGTCGGGTTCGCCGTGCTTGAGTCGCGGGCGTGCCGGCTGGTGCTTCTTCCGATCTGCTGACGAACCTGTTGCGCGATGTTTCGCGCAGCTTCTACCTGACGTTGCGCGTCCTTCCCGGCGGTATCGGGCGTCCCATCGGGCTCGCCTACCTGTTGGCTCGTGCCACGGACACGATCGCCGACACGGAGCTTGTGCCGGTTGAGGAGCGGTTGCAGGCCCTGGATGCGTTGCGTGTCCGGATCCTGGGCGAACGGTCCGCCCCTTTGGATTTCTCGAAGCTGGTGGCAGCCCAGGATGCCGGGTCCAGTCCTGCGGAACGGCTGCTGCTGGTGCGCATCGAGGAGGCGTTGGCCGCACTGGAAGGATTGGAGGCTGGGGATGTTCAGCGGATCCGGTCGGTGCTGGAGGTCATCACCGGGGGGCAGGAATTGGATCTCCATCGGTTTGGCAGCCTCGGGGCGGGTGGGTTGGCCGCGCTGCCCAATGCGGCCGCATTGGATGATTACACGTATCGGGTGGCGGGCTGCGTGGGGGAGTTCTGGACGCGGATGTGCCTGGCCCACCTTTTCCGGGCAGACGCCGCCTTCGAGCAGAGCCTGTTGGCCGACGGCATCCGGTTCGGGCAGGGATTGCAGTTGGTGAACATCCTCCGCGACCTCCCGAAGGACCTGGGGAATGGCCGGTGTTATCTGCCGGCTGACGAATTGTCCGACGCCGGATTGCGTCCGGTCGACCTGCGGAATCCGGCCAACGAAGGGCGGTTGAAGCCGGTTTACGACCGTTGGCTCAAGCGGGCGGACACGCATCTGGATGCGGGCTGGCGCTACACGACCTCGCTGCCGCGGGGGCAGGTCCGGATGCGCCTTGCCTGTGCCTGGCCGGCGTTGCTCGGGATGCGCACGCTGCAGAAACTACGCGGAGGTGGGGTGCTGGATCCGGCGCGGCGGATCAAGGTCACCCGGGCGGAGGTGAAGGGGGTTCTGTGGCGAAGCGTGGTCCGCCTTCCGGTGGGGCGGTGGTGGGACGGGTTGGGGGAATGGGCGCGGACGGCCCCTTCGAGGTAAATTCCTGGGAGTCCGGATACAGACGGACGGTTTGGGGTTAGGGTGAGGCCATGAAGGTTCTGGTCACGGGTGGCAGCGGATTCGTGGGACGCCGCGTGGTGGCGGCTCTGCTGGCGTCCGGTCATTCCGTCCGTGTGCTGGCGCGTGGCACACGGGCACCGATCGATGGAGCGGAACGTGTACAGGCGTCTGTGCTGGAGCCGGCGGGATTGGTGGAGGCGTGCCGGGGTTGTGAGGCGGTGGTGCATCTCGTTGGAATCATTTCAGAGGTCGGGGATCAGACCTACGAGCGGGTGCATGTGGACGGGACGCGACACCTGTTGGAGGCGGCGCGGGCGGCGGGCGTGAGGCGCTGGGTTCAGATGAGCGCGCTGGGAGCGCGGGCGGAGGGACGGGCGCGCTACCAGCGCACAAAGGCCGCCGCCGAAGATCTGGTCCGGTCGAGCGGTCTGGCGTGGACGATCCTGAGACCGTCGATTGTGTACGGGGTGGGGGATGGGTTCGTGAACTTCTTTGAACGGATGAGCCGCTGGTCGCCGGTCCTGCCATTGATCGGGGGGGGAGGAATGCAGTTCCAACCGATCGCGGTGGATGCGGTGGCGCGGTGCTTTGCAGCGGCCTTGGTCCGACCCGAGTCCATTGGCAGGACGTACGATGTCTGCGGGGCGGAGCGGGTGACGTTGCGCGAGGTGATGGAGGCGATCCTGCGGGTGACCGGGCGGCGTCGATGGCTGTTGCCGGTGCCGTGGGTGGTGGCGGGGTTTCAGGCGGTGGTGGCGGAGTGGGTGTTCGGCTGGGTTCTGCGGCGTCCGCCGCCCCTGAACCGTGACCAACTGCTGATGCTGCTCGAGGACAACGTCGGAGATCCGGGGCCCATGCGTCGGGATCTGGGGGTGGAGCCCGGGGTGTTCCGGGAGGGTTTGGGATTCCTCGCGGCTTGAGACTTCGAGCTTCCTCCACAGCCTCCTGACGTCGACTGCTACGTCGGGGGGTAGTCGCGGATTCAGTCCGGAATGGACAGGATCTTGCGGAGGGCGCGGATGAGTTCGGCCTTGCGCACGGGCTTGGCGACGAAGTCGTCCATGCCGGCGGCGATGCAGAGTTGGCGGTCGCGCTCGAGGACGGAGGCGGTCATGGCAACGATGTGGGCGCGAGGCCTGCCGGGTTCGGCCTTTTCGAGGTTTCGGATGCGACGTGTGGCCTCGAATCCGTCCATCTCGGGCATCTGGCAGTCCATGAGCACGACTTCGTACGGGCGTTCCTCCAGGCGACGGAGGGCCTGGAGGCCGTTCTCGGCGATGTCGATTTCGAAGCCGAGGCGCCGGAGCATCTGACGCGAGAGTTCCTGATTCACCGGATGATCCTCGGCGACAAGAATGCGGGTGCGGCGGTTGGGGGCGGGCGTTGGCGGTGTGGCGACGGGCGTCGGTATCGGTGTGGGTTTGTCGAAGACCGGTGTCTGGCCCGGGCGGGCGAGCCCCTGGATGACAGCGCGGAGGGCGGACCGGCGGATGGGCTTGGTCAGGACCTGATGGAACTTGGCGGCAGCCACGTGACTGGGCGGCGGGCGGCGGACGGAATCGATGACACCGATGCGCTGGAAGTCGGGCAGGGCTCCGTGGGGAGGCGAGGACAGGGTCGGGTAACGGACGAAATCGAGGCTGACCGGGGCACTGGAATCCTCGGGAGCGACGACCGCGACACCGAGGGTTTCGAGGTAATTGGCGATGACTTCGTCGGTGCGCGTGGCACCGGTGCGGACGAGGGCGACGAGGTCTGGGTGGGGCGTCGAAGAGACGTTCCGACCGGGTTCGGTGACGACGCAGGGGATCTCCAGGGTGAAGGTGGATCCGCGGCCCGGGGTGCTTTCGAAGTCGATCTTGCCACCCATCAGTTCGACGAGACGGCGGGTGATGGCGAGTCCAAGGCCGGTGCCGCCGAAGCGGCGGGTGGTGGAGGTGTCCGCCTGCGAGAACGAACGGAAGAGAAGGGGACGCTGTTCCGGGGTGATGCCGATGCCGGTATCCCGGATGGCGATCCGGATGCGCGGAAGGGCCGCGGGATCTCCGGTGGGGGCGGGTGAAGTCTCACCGAAGACGGAGATTTCACCCTTCTGGGTGAACTTGAGGGCGTTGCTGAGAAGGTTGTTGAGGATCTGTCGGAGGCGGCCGGAATCGCCACAGATCCGGCGCGGGAACTGCGGGGAAAGGCTGACGTTGAAGTCGAGGGCGTGGGCGAAGGCGTTGACGGCGTGAAGTTCGCAGGTGGTCTCGATGAGTTCCTCGAGGTCGAACTCGGATTCCTCGAGGGTGAGGCGGCCGGCCTCGATCTTCGAGAAGTCGAGGATGTCATCGAGGATGCGGAGCAGGGATTCGGCGGAACTCCGGGAGGTGCGGGCGAGTTCGGACTGGTCGGCGTTGAGGGGGGTGTCGAGGAGGAGTTCCGTGGTGCCGATGATGCCGTTCATCGGGGTACGGATCTCGTGGGACATGGTGGCCAGGAACTCGCTCTTGGCGCGGTTGGCGGCCTCGGCGGCTTCCGCGAGCTGACGGGTTTCAGCGATGGCCTGCTGGAGTTGCAGGTTGGCGGCGGCGAGTTCGCGCGTGCGTTCCTCGACGCGGACTTCGAGGGCGGCGTCGCGTTCCTGCACTTGCAGGAGCATGTCGTTGAAGCCCTCGGCGAGCTTGGAGAATTCGGGGACGGCGGTGGCGGCGGCGCGGCGGGAGTAATCCTGACCGGCGGCAACCTCGGCCATGGTGGAGACCAGCGCATCGACGGGTTTCGAGATCTGGCGCTGGAGGATGGAGGTCAGCCAGGCCGACACGATCAGGACCCCGAGGACCAGGAGCAGCAGCAGGCTTGCGGAACGCTGGAGCCGGGCCCGGAGAGGCGAGAGATCGAGTTCGATGTAGAGGGTTCCCTGGCGCTGACCATCGACCAGCACGGGTTCGAGGATTCCGACGCGGGCGTCGAGTGGCTTCCCATCCATTCCAGCAGTTCGTGGGACAGGATAGGTGAGCAGGATGCGCTCCAGCCGGTTTGAGCTTGCCGGGACGGCGCGATCCGCCGGCATGACGAGGGTGCTGGCAGAAAAGGCGGTCGAGGGCGGGCCGGGCCACGGAGCAATGAAAACGTGGTCGGTGGCACCACGGGAGGCGAAGTGGGCACCGTCGTTGGCAAAAAGTGCTGCACCCGCGACCCCCTGCTTCTGGGTCAGGAGGGCCAACTGTCGATCTGCACCCTCGGTGTCTTCGAAGGCGATGGCGGCAGCGGCAAGCTGGGCGACGAAGCGGGCGTCCTCTTGAAGCTCATCGAGGGCCCGCCGCATGGAATTGCGGTAATCCGACCAGAGCACGCCGGCACCCAGGAGGATGACCGCCACCACCGTGGTCAGAAGACTGGTGGCGATCAGCCGGGCGCGCAGCGAACGTGGCACAGGAAACTTCATCGAGGGTCGGAGCCATGGATCCAGTGGATCGACTTGAGGAGGGCCAGGTTCGAGTTGAACCGGATGCCGACCTTGGAAGCAGCCTCACGAGAGATCTCAAGGCTCGGCCGCTGGTCCTTGACGAGGATGTTGACGATTCCGCCGGTGTCCGCAAACCCCGTTTGCTCCCCGACGGTCAGGACGGGCCGGTTGCTCACGCGGGGCTGCAGATCCTCGAGGCCCCGCCGGTGCTCGCGTCCAACAAACAGGACATGGATGTGATTGGTCTCGGCGAGGGTCCGGTGGACCACCACCGGATGACCGCCGATGGTCTGGTTTGTGGCATACTTCCGCAGTTGGTCGTGGATGTCCGGGGCATCGATCACGAGGATGACCACGGGGTCATTGGTGCTGTCGAAGGTGTTCGTCGGCCACTGGATGAAGGGAAGGATCTTCATCAACAGGGCGGCCTTCAGCACGGGTTCGGGAGCCGAAGGAGGCTTGGATGAATTCTGGGCGGCGGCTTGCGGCACCCACAGGATCGCCAGGAGCAGCCAGAGGCCGGCGAGCCTCGCGGCGTGCGGTGGGGACAGACCCGGCACGCATCGGAAGATGGAGTGCGGAGTCATGGTCAGAAGGCGTACGTCAGCTTGATGCGGAAGGTGCGGCCGTCCTGTTCGATCAGCCGCTGCGCCAGCTCCGAGCCGGCGGGATCCGAGTAGCGTCGGTCCAGGAGATTGTAGACGGAGGCCGACAATTCGAGGCCGTTGACCCATCGATAGGTGAACAGCGTCAGGTTCATCACGAACTGGGGATCCGAGACGACACCTTCGCCCGCATGGCGATGGGAGATGTACCGACCTTCAATGGCTGCCGTCAGCCGGTCTTCCCAGACGGGCACGATCAGCTGGGCCTGGGCCAGATGACGCGGGGAATTGCTGAGCCGCATCCCGGTGTTGCTGTCCTCGGTCTCCTGCAGGGCATACCCGATGCGTGTCCGCCACCCGTGTCCGAAGTGTCCGTCGAACTCGGCTTCGATGCCCTGGCCGCGCGCGCTGTCGATGTTCCGGTAGACAAGCAGGTCGTCCGACGGGTCCACCACCTGGCTGATCAGGTCCTCTGCCTCGAAGCGATAGGCGGAAAGGGAGATCCGGGCGTGCTTGCCGAGCTGTTGTTCGAGGATGGCCTCGTACGTCCGGATGGACTCCGGCATGAGGTTGGGGTTGGCCTTGTTCGACAGGTTGCCGTCGGAATAGAAGAGTTCGTACGCGCTGGGTGCCCGGAAAGCGGTGCCATAAACCAGCTTGAAGGTGGTTTCGGGAAGCGCCTTCCAGATTCCGGCAATGCGCGGATTCCAGGAATCGGGGCCGAACGAGTATTGGTCGTAACGTCCGCCGACGGTGAAACTGAGCGACTCGAGCGCCTTCCAGTCGGCTTCCGCGTAGGTTCCCCAGAGGCTGGTCGAGCGTTGGTCCGACTGCATCTGGAAGTCGGGATCGCGCGAGTAGGTAAATTGGTCCTGCTGGACGTTCTGGCGGCCTTCAAACCCGGCCGTGAGCGTCAACCGGTCCCAGAATCCCCGGCGCAGGAGGATTTCCTCGCCGATCCAGCGCGAACGATAATCGTCGTATTGGAGGAACGGCACGCCCGGGTACATGGGTGCCGCGTCGTCGTAGGGGTAGCGGCCATCGTAGTCGTTCTGGTTGAGGGCGACGCTGGCGACGAGTTCGACCTCGTTCTCGAACTGGTGTTCGAGCCGGAGCCGGCCATACGCGAGCATGTCGGTCGTTTCAGCCCGATGATCCCCGAAGATCGAGCCGTAAGGCGCGGTCGGCAGTTGCTTGAGGCGGTTGACGTACCCGACCTCCAGACTGATGGCCTTCCAAGCCAAGCGCCCGAACGCGCTCTGGGACTCCTCCCGGTCACTGCCAATGGCGCGCCCGTCGGAACCCGGCGGGGTATCGAATTCGGAGAAATACAGCGACTCCCATCCGGAGCGGCTCATCAAGGTCCCGGAAGCGAGGAATTCGACCTCGTTGTCGAAGTGGTGACCGAGGGAGAAGCGGCCCTTGTAATAGCCGGGGCTGCCACCTTCGAAGGAGGCCTCGCCGGCGTGGAAAGTCTTGGGATCGCGGGTGATGATGTTGATCACGCCGAAGAACGCGCTGCTGCCATACATGGCGGATCCAGGTCCCCGGACGACCTCGACGCGCTCGATGAGGTCCACGTCGACGATGGCCCCGCTTTCGATGAGCGAGCCTTCGGTGAGGCCGTCGTTGACGCGTTGGCCGTTCACAAGGAACAGCAGCCGCGAATTGTAGTCTCCCGGCCGGCCAAATCCACGGGTGCCGAGGTAGGCGTAGTTGCGGTCGTAGGAAACGTAGAATCCACGGACACCGCGGAGGATATCGGCAAGGGTCTGGTAACCAAGACGCCGGATCTGCTCGCGGTCGACCACGGTCACCGAGGCTGGGGCGTCGGTGGTGAGCTGGGTCCGTTTGGATGCGGCGGTGACGCTCTCGACCTTCACTTCGAGGAGGTCCTCGAGGCTGAGTTGGGTCAGGTCGGTGGCATCCGGGTTGGCCGCAGCAGCGGCGACGGCAAGACAGGCCGTACCAATGAAGGCGCAGCACGTCCTCCGAGTCGCCCCCTGGGGATGGGGTAGGGTGGAAGCGAACATGGAAGCAGGTTCCTTTTCAGGGACGATTGAACACGCTGCGATGGTGGATTCCGAGAACGGATTTTGGCAGAAATGAGGCGCATAATGCCGCGAATACGGCGGGTTTTCGGGACTTTGTGAAAGAATTCACAAAAGCCGCTTGCAGCCCCGGAGGGCCAACCATAGTTTGCCGCGGTCCGCCGCCCGATGGGTCGGGCCACTTTCCCTATGGAGACCACCGCGCTGACGACTTCTGCCCGCCTGCAGACCACCGAGTACGGTTACAACTCGAAAATCGAGGGCGAAGTCGTGCATACACAGCTCGACGCGGCCCTGAACTGGTTCCGCAAGAACTCCTTGTGGCCCATGCCCATGGGTCTTGCCTGCTGCGCCATCGAATTGATGGCAGCCGGTGCCAGCCGTTTCGACATCAGCCGCTTTGGATCCGAGGTCATGCGGTTCTCGCCCCGCCAGTCGGACGTCATGATCGTGGCCGGCACCGTGACCTACAAGATGGCTCTGGCCGTTCGCCGCATCTACGAACAGATGGCGGAGCCGAAGTGGGTGATCGCGATGGGTGCCTGTGCGTCGACCGGCGGCATGTATCGCTCCTACGCGGTGCTTCAGGGCGTGGACAACATCGTTCCGGTGGATGTCTACATCGCCGGTTGCCCGCCGCGGCCGGAAGCCCTGCTGGACGCGTTGATCCGGTTGCAGGAAAAGGTCGGTCGTGAACCGATCACGCGTGATCTGAAGCGCGACTCGGGTCCGAGCAAGTATGGGCGTCTCGGACTGGAAATCTCGGCGACGAGCCTCGAAGAAACCCGCAAACCCAAGGCTTGAACGTGGCCACCGCACTCGAAATTGCAGGCCAGTTGCGGGACGCGTTCCCGGAGGTCATTTCCGCACCGACGGAGTTCCGGGGCGAGGCGACACTGGTGGTGCTGGACGCGGGGCGCATCGCAGACGTCTGCCTGCATGCGCGGGATGTTCTGGGATTCGACATGCTGCTGGACTTGGCCAGCGTGGACAATTACGGCGAAGACCCTCGCTGGACGGTGGTCTACGAGCTTCTGGGGCTGGGCCACGGGCAGCACCTGCGCCTCAAGACGAGCGTGACCGAGGAAAAGGGAGAAGTGCCCACGGTTTCGAGCGTGTGGCGTACGGCCGATTGGCACGAGCGCGAGGTCTACGACATGATGGGCATCCGGTTTGCCGGGCACCCGGACCTGCGACGCATCCTGATGTGGGATGGATACCCGTATCATCCGTTGCGTAAGGATTTTCCATTGGCCGGAAAGGAGACTTCGCTGCCCGAGGTTGCCTTCACGCGCCCGGCACCGCTCGAAGGCGGGCCCTTCGTGACCGTGGCGAGCACAGCAGACAGCATTGCCCGCGAACCACGGGCACGGACTCCCGAGGCATAAGGCGATATCCCCATGGCGAATTCCCAGACCATCGAGTTTCGCGATCCCGGCGTCCGAGCAGCGGCAGCCGCGGCTTCCAGCGACGAGTTGCAGGACCTGCACGGCGACAAGCTGGTCCTGAACATGGGTCCATCCCATCCCTCGACCCATGGTGTGTTGCGGGTCCTGATCGAGATGGACGGCGAGACGATCACCAAGGCCATGCCGGATCTCGGTTACCTGCACCGGGGTGACGAGAAGATCGCGGAGAACATGACCTACAACCAGTTCATCCCTTACACGGATCGGCTGGATTACCTCGCACCACTGGCCAACAACGTGGCCTATGCGCTGGCGGTGGAGAAGTTGCTCGGGATCCACGACTCGCTTCCGCCGCGGTGCCAGTACATCCGCGTGATCTGTTGCGAGTTGGCGCGGATTTCCGCCCATTTGCTGGGTTTGGGAGCCTTCGCAATGGACGTGGGCGCGTTGACGGTGTTCCTCCACACGTTCACCGAACGTGAGAAGATCTATAACTTCGCGGAGTGGCTGACGGGAGCTCGGTTCACGACGAGCTACACGCGCATCGGTGGCGTGACGCGGGACCTCCCTCCGGGATGGGCCGCGAAGGTCCTCAAGTTCTGTGACGAGGTGTTGGTAACGCTTCAGGACGTGGACCGATTGCTGACCCGCAACCGGATCTTCGTCGATCGGACCCGGGAGGTGGGTGTGATTCCTCGGGATCGCGCCATCAACTATGGTTTGACCGGTCCCAACCTGCGGGGCAGCGGTGTGGACTACGACGTCCGCAAGGCGGCTCCTTATCTCTGCTACAAGGATCTCGAGTTTGATATTCCCGTCGGAACGGTGGGCGACTGTTACGATCGTTATCAGGTCCGGCAGGAGGAAATGCGGCAGAGCGTGCGCATCCTCCGCCAGGCGCTGCAGAAGTTGCCCGGCGGCTACGAGAACGCCGGACACGAGCCTGTGCAGGTGGCGGATGGCAAGGTGTTCCTGCCGCCCAAGGCGAAGGTGATGACGAGCATGGAGGAGCTGATCCACCAGTTCATGCTCGTCACGCAGGGCATCAATGCCCCGCCGGGCGAAGTCTATTTTGGCGCGGAGAACCCCAAGGGCGAACTTGGGTTCTTCATTCATTCCCGGGGTGGCGGAACGCCGCACCGGCTCAAGATCCGCGCTCCGTCGTTCGTCAACCTGAGCATTCTCCCCGAGATCCTCCCTGGTCACCTGATGAGCGATGTCGTCTCGATCCTTGGATCGATCGACTTCGTCATGGGTGAGGCGGACCGGTAATTCCAGCCCGAGACATGAGCTTTAGCGTTCCTGCCAAATTGGAGGCCCAGCTCGATGAGCTGACCACGCACTATCCCCAGAAGCGGAGTGCGTCATTGATGTTCCTGCACGCGTTGCAGGAGCATTTTGGTTATGTGTCCCCGGAAGCGGTGGATTGGACAGCTGGCAAGCTGGGATTGCAGCCGATCAACGTCCAGGAGTTGGTGACGTTTTACCCAATGTTCCGTCAGACACCGTTGGGCAAGACCCAGGTGAAGGTGTGCCGGACGTTGAGTTGTGCGCTGGCGGGGTCGGATGCACTGCGGAAGCACTTCGTCGAAAAGCTCGGTCTGGATGCGCACAAGCACGGCGCACAGACGACGGCAGACGGGAAGTTCACCGTGGAATTTGTCGAGTGCCTCGCGAGCTGCGGCACCGCGCCTGTGGTGATGGTGAACGACGATCTCGTGGAAAAGTGTACGGCCGCGGACTGCGACCGGATCCTGAGCCGGGGCCGATGATCTGGAATCCATGACACACTCCCATTCCATCCCGTCCATGATGACGCCCTCAGGATCCCTCCTGAGTGAGTCGCTGGGCTGTGGGAAGGTGGAGTTTTGCGCGGATGCCAACGTACGCAGCGTTGCCTTGATGGCGAAGCAGGCGTTGGACAGCGGGACTGTGGACAGCGGGACAATGGAAAGTGGGTCGTGGGGAGAACCGTTGAAGAAGGCCAACTCGTTCGGAACCGTGAGTTGGCTGCCCGACATGGATTTGAACCATGACAAACAGATCCAGAGTCTGCTGTGCTACCGTTACACCATCGGGCAGTCGATAGGCCGGCCACGTTAGAGGAGAAATCTTTCGAGTCAAGTACGACCATGCCTCAAGAGCACAGACTCATCCTGAAGCACGCCGATCAGCCGGGTTACACACCCGACATCGAGTGCTACATCCGTCACGGCGGCTACGAGGCCCTGCGCAAGGCGCTGGCCACGCCGGGGCGGGATCTCCCGGACGGAAAGAAGATGTCATCCCGCGAGGTGATCCGGGATGAAGTCCTGAAATCCGGATTGCGCGGTCGTGGCGGGGCAGGCTTCTCGGCCGGACTCAAGTGGAGTTTCGTCGATCGCCGCAGCGGCAAGCCGATTTATCTGATCTGCAATGCCGATGAGTCGGAGCCGGGCACGTTCAAGGACCGACAGATCCTGCACAAGGATCCGCACCAGTTGGTCGAAGGCATGATCATCTCGTGCTGGGCCAATGACGTGAAACTGGCCTACATCTATATCCGGGGTGAGATGCCCCATGGGGCGCGCTTGCTCAACAAGGCGTTGGATGAGGCGCGAGCGAAGGGTTTTCTCGGGAAGAACATCCTGGGTTCCGGGGCGGACCTCGAAATCCACGTCCACCGCGGTGCGGGTGCCTATATCTGCGGCGAGGAAACCGGCCTGATTGAATCGCTCGAAGGCAAGCGTCCCTATCCGCGCATCAAGCCTCCCTATTTCCCGGCCGTCCTGGGCCTCTACATGTGCCCGACGATCGTGAACAACGTGGAGACGTTGTGTCATGTCCGGCACATCGTGAACATGGGCGGTGCCGAGTACGCGAAACTGGGAACACCGAACAACACGGGTACCCGCATTATTTCCCTGAGTGGCGACGTCCGGAAGCCTGGTTACTTCGAGGTTGAGGTCGGCAAGGTCACCTTGGGCGAAGTCATCTACAACGAGAGCTTCGGCGGAGGCCTCAAGCCTGGCCGGACGTTGAAGGCGATCATCCCTGGCGGATCCTCCTCGAAGGTCCTGAAGGCCGGAGAGAAGTTCAAACTCCGCAAGAAGGGTGCGGATGGCCAGATGGTCGCCGTGGACACCGACCTGCTCGACCTGCCTTACGATTTTGATTCATTGCAGCAGGCTGGCACGATGTCCGGTTCCGGCGCGGTGATCGTGATGGACGACACCCGGGAAATCGTCGATGTCCTCGCCAACGTCTCGGAGTTTTACGCACACGAAAGCTGCGGCCAATGCACGCCGTGCCGCGAAGGTGCCTTGTGGATGTCGAAGGCTCTGCACCGCATGACCACCGGCGGCGGCCGCAGCCAGGATGCCGACTATCTGCTGCACATCGCACAGAACATCCAGGGCCGCACGATCTGCGCCTTCGGCGAGGCGGCCGCATGGCCGGTCCTGTCCTTCGTGAAGAAGTTCAAGGATGACTTCGTGGCCCGTGGCAAGGCGGACGAAGAAGCCCGTGCCAAGGGAATGATCCCCACCGCGCACCATTGACGATTTCGACCATGTCCAACGCACCGACCACCGCACCGGCGCCCACGGCGCCACCGCCCGTCGAGAAGATCCGGATCAAGGTCGACGGCCGGGAAATCGACGTGCCGAAGATGATGCCCGACTGGCAGGGCAAGCTCGTGCCCACGACGATGCTCCAGGCCTGTCAGATCGCCGCGCAGGAAGTCCCGCATTACTGCTACCATCCGAAGCTGCCGATCGCGGGCAATTGCCGCATGTGCCTGGTCGAGTTCGGCACGCCGGTGATGGATCCCGCCACCAAGAAGCCGGTGGTGAACGAGGATGGATCGCCCAAGATCGCCCGCTCGGTCCTCCCCTATGAACCGGGAACGCCGCGTGGTGCGATTGCCTGTGCGACGCCCATTTCTCCAGGCATGGAGATCTATCCGTCCTCCCCCGCAACGAAGCAGATGCGGGAGGCGGTTCTGGAATCGCTGTTGATCAATCACCCGCTGGACTGCCCGATCTGTGATCAGGCCGGTGAGTGCAAGCTGCAGGAGTACTCGGTTCAGCATGGTCAGGCGGCCTCGCGTTTCGTGGAACCCAAGGTCCACAAACCGAAGGCGGTCGACCTCGGACCCCGGATCGTCCTTGACGACGAGCGTTGCGTCTTGTGCACGCGGTGCATCCGGTTCACGCGGGACGTGGCGGGCGACGATGCACTCGGCATTGTGAACCGCGGTTCCTACAACACGATTTCCGCGGCTCCCGGGAAGCAGTTCGACAACAACTACACGCTGAACACCGTCGACATCTGTCCGGTGGGCGCGCTGACGTCGAAGGATTTCCGGTTCAAGATGCGCGTCTGGTTCCTCAAGGAAACCAAGAGCGTCTGCACCTCCTGTTCCACTGGCTGCAACATCACGATCGGATCCCGAGAGAACGTCATCCACCGCTATGAACCGCGCGACAACGACGCGGTGAACGCCAGCTGGATGTGCGACGCGGGGCGGTTGAATTATACGTGGGTGGGTCGGGCGGATCGTTTGCAGGAAGTGCGCGTCCGGGGTGAACGTTCCACCTGGCCGGTGGCGTTGGCCCAGATCACGGAGCACCTGCGTCAGGCGGCCGAGGGCAGCGTGGCGATCATCGCCAGCGCGCGTCAGACCACTGAGGAACTCTACCTGCTCCGGCGGTTGGCCGTCCGGTTGGGTGCCATCACGGATGCGGTGGAGCGCGAAGGCGAAGCCGATCGATTGCTGGTGAGTGCCGACCGCAATCCCAACAGCCAGGGAGCACGCCTCACAGGCATTGCCTACACGGAGATCGGGATCTCGATCCCCACCATCGCGGATGGAATCCGGGCCGGCCGGATCCGGACCCTGGTGGTTTTCGGTGAGGACGTGACGAAGGTCGGAATCGACGCCGCCTTGCTGGCGAAGGTGGAGACCCTGATCGTGAGCGACATCCTTCCGAATGCCACGACCGCGGCCGCCCATTATCTATTGCCGGGTTGTGCGCATGCAGAGAAGCGCGGCACGTTCATCAACGGCAAGGGGCGCGTGCAGAAGTTCATGAAGGCCGTTGAACCGCGCGGCGATGCCCGGCCGGAGTGGGAATTTCTGGCGGAGGTGGCCAAGGCGCTGGGAACGGCGGACGGCTTCACAACCATTGAGGGCCTGTTCAACCGGATGGCGTCGGAGGTCCCGGCGCTCGCGGGGGTTGAATGGTCGAAACTGGGCGACACCGGGGTGACGGTTCCGGTCTGAGGAGATTCCAATCCATGCTCGAGAACCTGTTCATCGATCCCACGTTCCAGTTCGTGCTGTTCAGCGCGGCGAAGATCGCCGTCGTGTTTGGCGTGGTGATGACCTTCGTGGCGTACGCGGTGTTGGTGGAGCGGAAGGTTTCCGCGTTCATCCAGGATCGTGTGGGACCCAACCGGACGGCACCGCCTTTGGCGCTGAAGATCCCGGTGCTGGGCCGTTTCCTCCAGCGTTGCGGCATCTTCCAACCCATGGCGGACGGGTTGAAGTTCATCCTGAAGGAGGACTTCACGCCGGCCTACGTACGGACCATCTACTTCTGGATCGCGCCGGCGATTTCCGTGATTCCTGCGTTTCTCACCCTCGCGGTGATTCCCTTCGGTTCGACGTTGGGCAAGCAGCAGATGGTGATCGCGGACCTGAACGTCGGCATCCTGTATACCTTCGGGATCGTTTCCCTCGGTGTGTACGGCATCGTGCTGGCGGGTTGGGCGTCCAACTCGAAGTATCCCTTCCTGGGTGGCATCCGTTCGAGCGCGCAGATGATCTCGTACGAGATCGCGATGGGGATGAGCGTGGTTTCGTTGTTCCTGATCGTGGGTGACCTGAACCTGTCGAAGCTCATCCAGTGGCAGGCGGATAACGGGTGGCTGGTGCTGTATCAACCGGTGGCGTTCGTGATTTTCCTCGTGTCGGCGTTTGCCGAGACGAACCGGCTTCCGTTCGATCTTCCGGAGTCCGAGACGGAATTGGTCGGTGGTTACCACACCGAGTACAGCTCGATGAAGTTCGCGCTCTTCTTCCTTGGGGAGTATGCGAACATGATCGCCAGTTCGGCGATGATGGTGACGCTCTTCTTCGGTGGTTGGTCGCTGCCGTTCTTGGGCAAGCCCGCGGATTCGCTGCTGGGCGGGTTGGTGCACATCGGGATCTTCATCGCGAAGATGATTGTCCTGATGGTGGTCTTCATCTGGGTCCGTTGGATGTTGCCGCGCTTCCGTTACGACCAGTTGATGGATCTGGGATGGCGCCGGTTCATTCCGATCGCACTCCTCAACATCGTGCTTACGGCGCTGGGCGTGGCGCTGTTCAACCGTTGAACCTGAAGGGACGAACGAAATATGACGAAGGTTGTCGATCGCAGTCCGCTGAACTTCTACGAGCGGACGTATCTTCCGGCGCTGGTGGAGGGCTTCAAGGTGACGGCCCGCCATTTTGTGCGCTCGGTGAAGGGTGAGAACACGGCCACGGATCTCGGCGATGGTTACTATCCCGAGGTGCCCTGGCGCGTGGAAGGTGGGTATCGCGGGGCTCCGTATCTGGTCCGGGACCAGGAGGGAGCGACCAAGTGCGTTTCCTGCCAGTTGTGCGAATTCATCTGTCCGCCGAAGGCCATCAAGATCACGCCGCCCGGCCCCGAGGCGGGACCGGCTGACCGGCCAAACGCGGAGAAGATGCCGCGCGAATTCGAGATCAACATGCTGCGGTGCATCTTTTGCGGACTTTGCCAGGAGGTATGCCCGGAGGAGGCGATCTTCCTGCAGCAGCATTATTCGCTCTCCGGCCTGAGCCGGGAGGAGATGATTTACAACAAGGAGAAACTCCTGAAACTCGGCGGCGTCCACGCCGGAATCCAGAAGTGGAAGCACAAGCTGGAAGAGGCCAAGGAACAGGAGAGCTTCCCCGTCAACGTCGGTTGACCCGGGTCCGACCGGAAGACGAGATACGTCCATGCCGCAGCTTACCGATCTACTGTTTTACGCGTTCGCCGGGTTGACCCTGCTGTTCGGGTTCCTGTGCGTCGCCAACCCGCTCAGCCGGAATCCGGTGACCAGCGCGATGTTTCTCGTGCTGACCATCATCTCGATGGCGGGCTTGTTCGTGCTGTTGCACGCCTTCTTCCTCGCGGCGGTCCAGATCCTGGTCTACGCGGGCGCCGTCATGGTGCTCTTCCTCTTCGTGATCATGCTCCTCGACCTTAAGGAGGAGGAGCGTCGGAAGCTGAACGCCATCGCGGTGGGTCTTGGATCGGTGGCGGTCCTTGGACTCGCTGGGGTTCTGCTGCGGGCGTTGATCCAGGCGAAGCCGGTGATCGCTGCCGGAACCCAGCCTGTGGAAGGTTCGACCAAGGAGTTGGGTCGGATCCTTTTCCAGTCGTATCTGCTGCCGTTCGAAATCCTGTCGATCCTGCTGCTGGTGGCGATGGTGGGTGTGATCCTGCTGAGCAAGAAGGAGCTGAAGTAACATGCAACCCGGACTTCCCCATTATCTTGCGGTCAGCGCGCTGCTGTTTTCGCTGGGCCTGCTGGGCGTGATTGCCCGCCGCAGCCTGCTGGTGATGTACATGAGCCTGGAGCTCATGTTGAACGCGGCGAATCTGGCCTTGGTGGCCTTCTCGCGGTTCAACCAGAATCTCAATGGCCAGGTGATGGTGTTCTTCATCATCACCGTGGCGGCCGCGGAAGTGGCGGTGGGCCTGGCGCTCATCGTGGCCCTCTTCCGAAAACGCCAGACCTCCCACGTCGAGGATCTCGCCTCGCTCAAGCTCTGACCTGCGCCGCATGGACCCTCTCGCCACCCAACACGCCGTCGAAGCCGGCTCCAAGTATCAGGACCTCGCCTGGATGGTCCTCGCATCCCCGCTGATCTGCGGTGCCGGCTCCTGGTTCCTGGCCCGCCGCATCCGTGGGTTGACCGCGGGCTTCAACATCGCCGGCGTCGTGATCAGTTTCATCCTGGGGTTGATCCTGCTGGGGATCTCCGGGGACCACCCGCTCGCGGCCACGGCCTTCCACTGGCTGCCGATTCCGGGAGCGGACTTCACGCTGGGATTGCAGGTGGACCGGTTGTCCGCGCTGATGACCCTGGTGGTCACGACGGTGGCGACGCTGGTGATGATCTACTCGACGGCGTACATGCATGATGATGCATCGTTCAGCCGGTTCTTCTGCACGCTGAGCCTGTTCGTGTTCTCGATGCTGGGCATCGTGCTGGCGGACAACCTGGTGATGATCTTCATCTTCTGGGAACTGGTCGGTGTTTCTTCCTACCTGCTGATCGGGTTCTGGCATGAACGGCCCGCGGCGGGGGATGCTGCCAAGAAAGCCTTCCTGACCAACCGCATCGGCGACTTCGGCTTCCTGCTGGGCATCCTGATCATCTGGGGAGCCACCGGCACGGTGAACATCTCGGAACTGTCCGCGAAGTTCGGTGCCAATCCGGGCCTGCTCGGTTCGATGGCGGGTGTCGCCGGCCTGCTGGTGTTCATGGGTGCGATGGGCAAGAGCGCGCAATTCCCGCTGCACGTGTGGTTGCCGGACGCGATGGAAGGTCCGACACCCGTGTCGGCGCTGATCCACGCGGCGACGATGGTGGCGGCGGGTGTGTACATGCTGTGCCGGGTGTTCTTCATCTACACGGCGCAACCAGGTTGGCCGGTGCCGCTGGAGTTCCTCGGAAACCTGGGTGCGGGATCGATCATCGGGTGTATTGGCGGATTCACGGCGTTGCTGGCAGCGCTGATCGCCGTCCAGCAGAACGACATCAAGCGCATCCTGGCTTACTCCACGCTGTCCCAACTGGGATACATGGTGATGGCGGTCGGGTTGGGCGCGCAGATCGGAACGCCGGCTTCGGGCATGTACCATCTCGTCACGCATGCCTTCTTCAAGGCGATGCTGTTCCTCGGGGCCGGGTCGGTCATCCACGCCTGCCATCATGAGCAGGACATCTGGAAGATGGGTGGCTTGCGGACAAAGATGCCCCAGACCTTCTGGACCTTTCTGATCGGCACGGCGGCGCTCGCAGGGCTTCCCCCGTTTTCCGGGTTCTACTCGAAGGATGAGGTCTTGGTGACGGCCCTGCAGGTGAACCCGATCCTGTTCGTGGTCGCGGTGTTGGTGGCGATCCTCACCACGTTCTACATGTGCCGGTTGGTGCTGGTGGCCTTCTTTGGCGAGGCACGTTCGGATTCGGCGTCGCACGCGCATGAGTCACCGGGCTCGATGACCTTTCCGTTGCTTGTCCTGGCAGTGCCGAGCGTGGCCATCGCCTGGATCCCATTGGGCGAGTTCATCTCGGGTGCGTTTGGCGGGCATGGACACGGCCACGGGCATGCGGCGGTGGCGGCCGGTGAGAAGCATGCGGTCGGCCTGATGCCCCTGATCGACAACCTGTCGAACGGCATCAACGAGGCCTTGTTCGGCCCCTTCAACCACAATGCCCTGGCGGCCACGATGGGCCTCTTCGCCGTTCTGCTGGGTTCGAGTCTTGCGTGGACCCTGTATGGCAAGGCGACCTCGGATCCATTGCCGGGAATCCTCGGAGGCTGGGCGCGCCTGCTGAAAGGCCGGTTCTATTTCGATGAGATTTATTCCGGCGTGATCATCCCGCTCCACGATTGTGCGGCGGCGGTGACTGACTGGGCGGATCGCTGGCTCGTGAGCGGGCTGGGGATTCGCGGTCTCCACGGATCTGTTGAGCTGGTGGGGCGCGCCCTTCGGCTGGTCCAGAGTGGCAACCTTCAGACCTATACCTTCCTCTTCGCGGCCGGACTGGCGGTCGTGGCGTGGTTCACCCTCCGCTGAACAACGATGAGCCTTACGAGTACGCTTTTGATGACGCCGTTCCTGACGGCGCTTCTGGTCCTTCTGGTGCCGGGAAATTACCGGTTTGTCGTCCGGTGCCTGGCCCTCCTGGGGTCGTTGGTGACCGCGATCCTGGGTGTGGTGCTTTTCCTGAAGTTTGATCCGACGGGGGCGCCGTACCAATTCGAGGGCCTGTCCACCTGGGTTTCCTCTTCGGTCTTCCGGTTGAACTACCACGTGGGCGTGGACGGTATCGCGGCCGCGATGTTGCTGGTGACTTCGTTGGTGGGATTCGCTGCGGTTGCGGTGTCGTGGGACATCGACAAGCAGACGAAGCTCTTCCTCATCCTCCTGCTGGTCATGATCGGCGGAGCTTTGGGGGCGTTCGCCTCGCTCGACCTGTTCTTCTTCTATTTCTTCAACGAGCTCGCGCTGGTGCCGACCTTCATCATGATCGGTGTCTGGGGCGTGGGTGAGGACCGGACCTACGCGGCCTACAAGATCACGATGTATCTGACGGCAGGTGCCATGGTGGCCCTGATTGGACTCATCGCCCTGTACACGCTGTCGGGGGCCAACACGCTCGACATCGTCGAACTCCAGAAGCATCTGGCGAAGACGCCACTGTCGTCCTCGGCGCAGGCATTCATCTTCCCCTGCCTGTTGTTCGGCTTCGGGACATTGGTCGGGCTCTTCCCTTTCCACTCCTGGGCTCCGCAGGGTTATGGGTGCGCGCCTTCCGCGACCGCGATGATGCATGCAGGCATCCTCAAGAAGGCTGGCCTTTTTGCATTGTTGCGGGTGGCACTCCCGATGATGCCGGAGGGCGTGGCCCGTTGGATGCCGGTGCTGGCGATCCTGTGCGTCGGAAATCTCCTCTACTGCGGATTTGTCGCGATGCGCCAGCGCGACCTGAATCTGCTGATCGGTAATTCCAGCCTGGCCCACATGGGTTTTGCGTTCCTCGGGATTGCGTCGGTCACGGTGGTGGGGCTTACCGGTGCGGTGCTGGTGATGGTTTCACACGCCTTGTTGGCTGCCTTGAGCTTCGCCCTTTCGGCTTGGATCCGGCATCAGACGGGAACTCTCGAGATCGCGAAGATGGGTGGCTTGCTGAAGCGCATGCCCTTCATTGGTTCTGTTCTGACCCTGTGTTTCCTGGCGGGGTGCGGGGTTCCGGGTTTCGCGAATTTTGCCGGTGAATTGGCCGTGATGTTCGGTGCCTGGAAGGGCCTGCCTTGGATCGTGGTGGTGGCCGCCTGGGGCGGTCTGGTCATCGGTGGTGTCTACATGCTTCGAGCATTGCGGACGATCCTCCACGGAAATGCGGGGGTGATGTTGCCGTCCCTGATCGATGCGCCCACGGCGTGGCGGAAGTTTCCCTTTGTCCTGCTGGCGGGCGGCCTTCTGCTCTTTGGCATTTTCCCCAATGCGCTGACCCGTCGGATCCTGCCTGCGGTCACCCGTGTGGCTGAACTGGCCCGACCGGCGGCCGTGCCCGCGGCGACGGCGGCACCCGTGACGGCTGCGGCCGTTGTGACGCCTGCAACCCCGGCTTCGAACTGATTTATCCATCCCGATGAATTCCTCTTTGATCGTCGTCGAAATCCTGGTGGCCCTGCTGGGATTGGGTGTGCTTCTGGCGGACCTTTGGATGCCCGCGACCCATCGTCGTCGGCTGGGCTGGATCGCCGCGGGTGGACTGGCCGTGATCTTCTTTGTTGGGATGAAGGATGCCGCCGAAGTGGCCTACGCCTTTGGGGCTCCCGGTGCGAAGACCGGCATGTATGTCCAAGACAGTCTCGGCGTGTTCTTCAAGCAGTTCTTCCTGCTGGCTGGGATCCTGGTGCTGATCATGTCGGTGGAGTACTCAGGACGGTTTGCGACGGGAGTGTCGGAGTATTTCTCGCTGACGCTGTTTGCGTTGCTCGGGATGTTGTTCGCGGCCGGAACGAACGATTTCACGCTGATGTTCGCTGCCTTGGAATTGATCACGATCACTTTTGTGGTGCTCGTGAGTTTCCAACGGGACCGCGCTTCCTCGATTGAAGCGGGCGTGAAGTACCTGATCCTCGGTGCCACCGCATCGGCCTTCATGGTGTTCGGGATCGCGCTGGTGTTCGGATCCGCAGGAACCACCAATTTCAACGAGATCGCAGCCGCCCAGAAGACGTTGGCTTCGAATCCGATCTTCCTCGTGGGTCTGGTGTTTGTCCTTGCTGGACTGAGCTTCAAGATTGCTGCGGTTCCTTTCCAGGTGTGGGCACCGGACGTCTACCAGGGGTCCCCGGCACCGACGACGGCCTTCCTTGCGGTGGGTTCCAAGGCGGCGGGAATCGTCCTCCTCTTGCGGGTGCTCTACGCTGCGGTGCCGACCATCACCGCCCAGTGGCATGTCCTGTTCGTGGTGATCGCTGCTCTGACCATCCTGTATGGCAGCCTGTGCGCGATTCCGCAGCGGTCGGTCAAGCGGTTGATGGGTTACTCAAGCATTGCCAACGCCGGCTTCCTCCTTCTGGGTGTTGCGGCCCTCTCCAAGGCCGGGGCGGCGGCGATGATCTACTACATCGCCGGCTACCTCTTCACGGTGCTGGCGGCGTTCACGGTCCTCAGCGTTGTCCTGGCGCAGACGGAGTCGGATGACATCTCCACGTTCAATGGCCTTGGACAGCGCTCGCCGATGTTGGCTGCCGTGCTGACGCTCTCGATGGCATCGCTGGCAGGCGTGCCACCCTTGGCGGGTTTCGTTGGAAAGTTCCTCCTCTTGAAGTCGGTCGTCCCGATGGCTGCGACCCACCCGATTTATCTTGGGTTGCTGGCGGCGGCCGTCGTTGGTGTGGTCATTTCGATCTACTACTACTTCGGGATCATTCGCGCGATGTACTGGGGCGGGAAGGCGGGGGCTTCGGAGCCTCTGCAGACCAGTTGGCCAATCAAGGGTGCCCTCCTGGTGTGTGTCGTCGGCATGCTGTGGTTGGGAATCCTTCCGGATACCTTGGTCCAGATCTCGACTCCCGCCGTGGAGGTCCTGAAGCCGGAGTTGCCGGTCAAGGTTGCGGTTGCGCCGTGATTTTGCGATGCCGGTCGAGATCCTTCCCATCCACACCCCTGCACTGTTCGAGGCGGCGGTGTCCCGTGCCTGCGCTGCACTGAAGGCTGGAGAGGTTGTGGCGTTGCCGACAGAGACGGTTTACGGGCTTGCCGCGAATGCCTATGACGCCCATGCGGTAGCGAAGATCTTCGAGATCAAGGGCAGACCGGCGTCGAATCCGCTGATCGTCCACGTCGCCGATGGAAACGGAGCCATCCAATGTGCGCGGGAATGGCCGGAGATCGCGACACGGCTTGCGGCGCGCTTCTGGCCTGGGCCTCTGACGTTGGTGGTGCCGCGAAGCGGTCGGATACCGGACATCGTCACAGCGGGTGGGGATACCGTGGGTGTCCGGTGGCCGTTCCACCCATTGATGCAGGCAGTCATCCGGGCCTGCGGATTTCCATTGGCGGCACCAAGCGCCAACCTTTCCAACCAACTCTCTCCGACATCTGCGGCACATGTGGTTTCAGGACTGCATGGACGGATTCGGCTGATCGTCGATGGAGGCGATTGCAACGTTGGAATCGAAAGCACGGTGGTGGACGTCACCGGTGCGGCACCACGGGTGTTGCGTCCGGGGATCATCGGTGCGGACGAAATCGAGTCTGTCGCCAAGGTCCCTTTGCTGGAGCGGAGTTCCGTTGCCGGTGCCGTGCTTCGCAGCCCGGGGATGCTCGAGCGGCATTATTGCCCGCGGGCTCGACTGATCGTCCGGAGTTGGCGGGATGACGCCGAATTGGACCGGTTGGTGGCTGCGGAATCGATCAGTCCGGAGGGGCTTTGGATCCTGGCGCACCGTTCACTCCCGATGTCGGGACGCTATCCCAATGCGATCATGATTCCCTCGGAACCGGAGGCCTATGCGCGGGCGATGTACGGGGAGCTGCATCGCTGTGATGAAGCGGGAGCCCGGTGCATCCTGGTGGAGGCGGTTCCGGAGGGAGCCGCCTGGGATGGGATTGCGGATCGGCTGGGACGCGCTGCGGTGGGCGGGTCGGTTTCAGCCCGGAAAACCTGATCTTTCCGGGCTTTTTACCCCATTGCGGTGAGTCTGGTCTTGCGTATTCCAGAGGGTGGAAGCACCCATTACGTATGGTGTTTGACCGATGCGTACCCAAGGGCTGCTCTTCCCGGAAGGCGGCGTTTACCCTGATCGAGTTGCTGGTGGTGATTGCGATCATCGCCATTCTGGCGGGAATGCTCCTGCCGGCGTTGGGGAAGGCGAAGACCAAGGCCCAAGGCATCGCCTGTCTATCGAATGGCAAGCAACTCTCGTTGGCGTGGAACGTCTACCTCAACGACTTCAATGATCGGGTCGCCAACAACTACGGTGTGGCTGAGACCGAGGCGGCGATCAACAACGGCCGTCTGGACAACTGGGTGAACAACGTCATGACCTGGGGAGCGTCGACCGCTGTGCTGGACCGCTCGAACACCAATGCGGCGTGGGTCGCCAGTGGTGTCTTGGGCAAGTACACCGGAGCGGCGATCGGGGTCTACAAGTGTCCTGCGGACATCTTTTTGCATTCTTCGCAACGGAGCCGGGGTTGGAGGCAGCGGAACCGGAGCATGGCGATGAACTCGTTCTTCGGACGGTTCTCGACTGGCACCGACGCGACCTCCGGGGGGCGGAACTGGGGGTTCAATGACCGCATTCAGTTTCTGAAGCTGACGGACTGCCCGGATCCCTCCAGGACTTGGCTCACGTTGGATGAGCACCCGGATTCCATTAATGATGGCTATTTCATCAACAACCCGACGGCCGGTAACTGGCAGGACATTCCGGCGTCCTACCACAATGGGGCCTGCGGGTTCTCGTTTGCGGATGGCCATTCCGAGATCAAGAAGTGGCTGAGTCGGGCCTCCCGCTATCAGCGGGTCACGTTCGGGTATCCCAGTCCCCTGATCGCCTTTACCGCCGACGCCTATGGAAGAAACGATTTCGCGTGGTATCTGGAGCGGACCGGATTCGTGGATGCCCGTACGGGGCGTCGGGACTTTGGGTATTGAGGAGTGGTCAGGGTCTTCGGAGGCAGCGAGGCCGGTTTTGAATGAATCTCAGGGGATGGGCTCATCGGGCCCATCCCCTTTTTGTGTCGTGGGAGATTGTAGGGCGCGTGCCCTCACGCCGCGGAAAGGCTGGCTTCAGTCTTGAGGCTTGAAGTTGCGAACTCTCCTCCGCCGGGTGGGGCACCCGGCCTACAAAATGGAGCAGGGGGGCACCCGGCCTACAGGGGGAGTTCCCCGCTGCCGGATTCCAGTTTCCGGAAGCGAAGAAATCTGGGGACTGGGATCTCAATAATCCCCGTGGGAGGCCGTGGGGCGGAGTCGGTCGCCGGAGGCGTGGGCGGGACGGGAAACAAAAAACCCCTGTCGCGTGAGCGACAGGGGTCTTTGAGGAAGTTCGATTAGAACTTGTAGATGACGTTCAGCGCGATGCTGACGTCGTTCTTCTCGTCGCCGTTGCCGAACGCGCGGAGCGTCGAGCCACCGGTGATCGTGTCCCAGCGGACTTCGACGCGGGTGACGACGTTGGCGAAGAGGGCGTAGTCAGCCGTGCCGGTCACGCCGATGATGCTCTCGTCTTCGTTGCCAGCAACGAAGGTGTTGCCGGAGCTGGTGGCGTACTCGAAGCGGCCATTGAGCTTCAGCTTCTCCGTGGCCTGGAAGTTCAGGTACAGGGAGGTGGCGTTGGCGTAGCTGCTGTCATGCACACCGTTCGCCAGGTAGTCATACGCGGCGCCGATGGTGAGTTCCTTCCAGGGGGTCGCGAGCGAGCCACCGACGTAGTAGGTGACGGGGTCGTTGTTGTCGCCGACCTCGAGGCCCTTGACGACGCCCGCGTACAGGGAGGAGCCAGCGAGCCAACCCGTGCTCTCAGGCGCCTTCAGGACGACACCGGCCATGTAGGACTTGTAGGAGTCAACGCCGCTCTTGGCGTTGATGTTGCCGAGGGTCGAGCCGCCACCGTTGGCGCCGCCGCGGCCGGAGTTGTTGGCGCTGTTCGCCACACCTGCCGAGACGCCGAGGACGTCGTTGAACTGGTAGGTGGCGAGGATGCCCTGATGACCGAACGGCTCGAGGTTGTTGAAGGCCAGCGAGCGGCTGAAGTTCGGGTTGGCGTAGGAGTCGGTGACTTCGTAACCGACGATCGGGTCGAACTGACCGATCTTGAAGTCGATGCCATTGCCGACCGGAGCGCGGAGGGCGATGTAGGCCTGCTTGATGGCGAGCTCAGAGCCAGCGCCGAGGCGGCCGGGCATCACCGTGGCATCAGGGCCGAACATCAGTTCGGTCTTGTAGCCGGCGCTCCAAGTGCCTTCGTCGATGGGCTTCTCGAGCTGCAGCTTGACGTAGTTGAGGTTGAAGCCGTCGAGACGGTCCGAACCCGTGTTGGCGAAGCGATTTGCGACGCGATCACCGGTTCCGAGGTCCCAGATCGCCGAGGTATCGACGAAACCGCTCAGCGTGGTGGAGCTGAGGGCGGTGTTGACGGGGTGGGATTCTTCAGCCTGAGCGATGCCCGCGAGGCTCACCACGCCGGTGGCCGCGAGAGCGATGGTCCACTTGTTGAACTTCATCTTGTTCCTCCTGAGTTGTGTTTCGCGATTAAACGACACTGTTAATTACTGAAATACGGGCCAAAAACCGATTGGTCCGCCGCCGTAATGGCGCAGTTTGCGACGCAGATTGGTCCGCACTCCCTTGCATGGCAACAGCATTTTTTTGTTGTTGGGTTCGGCGTGCGGGAGAACCCATTGGCCAATTCCCAATTTCCGGAACGGATTTGGACCACGGCCTTCTGACCGCCGGGAAGGTAGTCGACGAGGTCACGAGGCGAAGGGAGATGGGGTCTGGACCGCAGCCTCCTGACGTCGACTGCCACGTGTGGGTGGATACGTTTCAGGCCCGGATCTGTTGGGCAGGGCCGGGTTGTTCGACGCGGATCCGGGGGAACTGGCGTTTGATCTCGGCGGCCATCCATGCGCGGGCGGGGCCATCGCCGTGTCCGAGGATGACGACCTTCGGATCCACGTTTCCGACGAGATCAATCAGATCTTCGCGGTTCGCATGGGCGGTGAGATCGAAGTCTTCGAGCTGGCAGTTGCGCTTCAAGGAGCCACCTGCGTCGCTGAAGTGGAATTCCTGGCCGGGCTTGCTGCGCTTGAGGCGGCCGCCCGGGGCATCGGGATCGGCGTAACCGACGAAGAAGATTCCGTGGCGTTCGTCGCGGGCCATGCGGATGGCGAGGTCGTGCGCAGCGGTGTTGGTGTTCATCATTCCTGCGGTCAATACGAAGATATTGCCGCCGGACAGCTTCATGGACTGGACCTGGTTCGGGGAGATGACGCGGAGGTCGAGGGCCTCGGTGAGGCGCAGACCGCTGAGGTTGCGGTTGGCCCGGTGGGATTCGAGATCGTAGATCTCGGTGAAGACGCGGCCGAGTCCGCCAATGAACACGGGTTGGCGGCGGATGCGACCTTCGGCCATCCAGAGGGAAAGCATGGCGAGGATCTCCTGGGTGCGGCCGAGGGCGAAGGCCGGAATCAGGACGGATCCCTTGCGTTTCAGGACGGCGACGACGGCTTCGGCGAGCCGTTCCACCTCGCTTTCGCGGGAGAAGTTGGGTGGCAAGGCGCGGGCACCGCGGGTGGTTTCGAGGATCATCACGTCCGCGCGGACCTCGCCGAATTCCGCACGGCGGAGCAGGGTCTGGTCGTGGAAGCAGACGTCGCCCGAGTAGAACAGGCTCTGGCGTGCGCCGCGGACGAGGACACCGGCGGAACCGAGGGTGTGGCCGGCGTCGAAGAATTCGAGGGTGGGGGACGAGCCGGATCCGCCGCGGCGATGGTGCGGGGTCCAATCGATGGCCCGGCGGTATTTGAAGCCTTGGAAGACCGCAGCGTAGTCGTCGACCTGTTCATGGGTGAACAGCGGATACTCGCGGATGCCGAGTTCCTCGCGCTGACGTTCCATGACGTTGACGGAGTTGTGGAGGATCCGTTCGACGAGGAAATAGCTCAGTTCGGTCATCAGCACGTGGGCGTGCGGGAACTGCCGGAGGGCCACGGGCAGTGCGCCGACGTGGTCGTGGTGGCAATGGCTGATGACGATGGCGTCGACCGCGTCCTTGGCCAGCTTGCTGAAGAGCGGAAGGCCGCCGAGGCCTTCGCGCTTCGGATGGATGCCTGCATCCAGCAGGAGGCCGTGGCCTTCGAATTCCACGTGCCACGCGCTCGCGCCGATATCGGCGTCGGGATTCAGGTTCGTGATTTGCATCGTTGGGGCTGATGAACGCATGGATCGAAGGCGTGGCCAATGCGGAATCCGGGGGCTGTGGCGGGTATAGCCCCTTTTTGACACGGGTGTCGTGAAATCGTGGGAGTTCGGAGAAGGCGCATTGCACCGGAGGGCTGGGACGGCTACGCCAACGGGGTGCAAGATCGACCGTATCCTCAGCGTAGACCAAATCCGGGACCGCCGCCGGCAGCCCCGATGCCTTCGGCTGGGGGACCCGTGGGTTCAAAGGACTGGATCAAGCCTTGGGTCCAGTTGCGGACCTTCAGTTATCACCCGTCGCTCTATCCGGCGATGCTGGACACGGCGTCGCCGGGGGCTGCGGCCGGGGATTGGGTGAACGTTTATGACCGCAACGGGCGCTTTTTCGGGAACGGTCTGTTCAATCCGAACTCCCGGGTTCCCCTGCGGGTGCTGCACCACGGCGAGACGCCGGTTCCGGAATCGCACCTCTTCACCCTGTTGGACCGGGCGATGGACCTGCGGTTGGGGCCGTTGGAGCTGCCGGCGCAGACGGATGCGTTCCGGGTGATCAACTCGGACGGCGATTCGTTGGGCGGGCTGATCGTGGACAAGTTTGCGGATGTCCTTTCCGTGCAGGTGCACAGCATCGGTATCTGGCGTCGGTTGCCGGCGTTGCTGGCCCGCTTGCATGCACGCCTCGGGACCTCGCGGGCGGTGATCAACGTCGATCCCTCCGCGGCGCGGAATGAAGGCATCCGGCCGGAACAGATTCCTTCCGACGCGGTTCGGACGGTCCGGATCCGCGAGCATGGGATCCGGTACGAGGTGGATTTTGCGGAGGGCCACAAGACCGGGTTCTTCTGCGACCAGCGGGAGAACCGCCGGTTGCTGGCGCGTTGGACGCCGGGGAAGCGGGTATTGGATCTTTGCTGTTACACGGGTGGTTTTGCGCTGGCGGCGAAGATCTACGGAAAGGCGTCGGAGGTCATCGGGGTTGACCTCGACGAAAAGGTGGTCGCGCAGGCGCGGCGGAATTCGAACCTGAATCAGGAACGGATCGAATGGGTGCACTGCGATGCGTACGCCTACGCGCGCCAGATGCGGAAGGACGGGAAGAAGTTTGATGTCGTGATCCTGGACCCGCCGAAGCTGGTGGATGGCCGGGACGAACTGGAGCGGGAGGAGGGCTTCGTGAAGTACGAGGACCTCAACAGCCTCGGGATCGTCATCACCGAGCCTGCGGGCCTGCTGGTGACGTGTTCGTGCTCGGGTCAGGTCTCGGCCGAGGAATTCGAGCGTTTGGTGGTCCGCGCGGCGCACCGGGTGGGGCGGAAGCTCCAGTTCATCGACCGCACCGGAGCGGGAATGGACCATCCGGTGATGTCGAACTGTCCGGAGAGCCGGTACCTGAAGCTGTTGTGGGCGCGGGTGTGGTGACCGGGATGGGGCTGATTGGCAGCGCAGAGGTGAAGTGGCGCGTCGAGATCCATCCATTAGTGTGAGCCTGTGATCGCACCCAACGACAACGCAGGGGGTTCCGACGTCGCCGACCTGGTGGCGGAGGTGGAGCACATCTTTGGACCGACGGGGCTGTTCTCGAAGTCGTCGGCGTTCGAGTATCGGGAACAGCAGCAGCGGATGGCGATGGAGGTGGCGCGGGCGTTGGTGGACGGCGGCAACCTGATGGCGGAAGCGGGGACGGGCGTCGGGAAGAGTTTTGCCTACCTGGTGCCGGCGATCCTGTTCGCGGTGCGGCGGAAGAAGAAGGCGATCATCTGCACGAACACGATCAACCTGCAGGAGCAGTTGTTTGAGAAGGACCTGCCGATCCTGAAGCAGGTGCTGCCGCTGGAGTTCAGCTTCTCGATGCTGAAGGGGCGTGGGAACTACCTGTGCACGCGTCGGTTGGACAAGGCGATGCAGCAGTCGCACTCCCTGTTCACGACGTCGGAGGCCGCTGAACTGCGCCGGATCTACGAGTGGAGCCAGGAGACGATGGATGGTTCGCTCTCGGATTTTGATGCGGAGCCGGATCCGCGGGTGTGGGAGCAGGTTTGTTCGGAGCGCGGGTTGTGCACCCCCAAACGATGCGGGCACGCCTCGGATTTCGCCAAGGCGGGCCGGACGTGTTTCTTCCAGCGTGCGCGCCAGCGGATCCTGGGAAGCGATGTCCTCGTCCTGAACCACACCCTGTTCTTCACGCTGTTGAACGGGGTCGATCCCGACCAGGAGGGCGGGGTGCTCTTCAAGAACGACTTCGTCATCTTCGACGAGGCGCACATGGTGGAGCAGGTGGCGGCGCGCCACATCGGGGTTTCGGTTTCGAGCGGGCAGATGCGGTTCAATTTGCAGCGGTTGTGGAACCCGCGGACGGAGAAGGGGCTGTTGGCCACGTTGCGTGCGGGCGACAACATCCAGGCGGTGGCCACGGCGTTGTCGCAGGCGGACCGCTTCTTCGAGGCAGTGGAACAGGCCTGCGAACAGATCGTCGAATCGCAGCCCGCGTCGGGGGGTGGTGCTGCCGCATCCGGGGCGGTCGACGTGCGGCGCGAGGGGGAAGGGGACGGACGTGGCGGGCGGCGGGCGTGGAGTGAATTGCGTGTGCGTCGCCCCGAGTTGGTGGAGGACAACCTGACGCTGGCGCTGGAAAACCTCCGTGCCGCAATTTCGGAACTGGTGCAGAAGACCGAGGACCGCGAGACGGGCGAGGAGTTGCTGGAGTGCAATCGCCGGCTGGCGGATCTCAAGCTTGCGGTGCAGGCGTTCCTCAAGCAGGACGCCGACGAACACGTGTACTGGGTGGAACGGTCGGGTCGGATGCAGCGGAACCTGGCCTTGAACGCGGCACCGGTAGACGTGGCGGACTTCCTCCGGGACCGGCTTTTCGGGGCGGGGACCAGCGTGATCATGACGAGCGCGACGCTCGCCGTGAAGGAACCACCCAAGGTTCCCGGAACCGGTACCGCTGCGGGTCGCACGGGACCTGCAGCCAATACCGCGCGGGGTGCCCTGGATTACGTGGCGCGGCGCGTGGGCGGCGAAAGTGCGCGGCAGGTGCAGGTGGGGTCGCCCTTCGATTACGCCTCCCAGATGCGGGTGCACGTGGTGTCGAAGATGCCGGATCCCCGCGATCCCGGTTATGAGGAGGCGCTGGAGAAGTGGATCTCGCACTTCATCCGCCAGACCCATGGCAAGGCCTTCGTCCTGTTCACCAGCAACCGGCTGATGCAGACGATGGCAGGTCGGATGGAGCGGTTTTTCGCCGAATTGGGCATCGAATGCTTTGTGCAGGGCACCGGAATGCCGCGGGCGACCATGCTGCAGCGGTTCAAGGAGGACGTGGACTCGGTGCTGTTCGGAACCGCGAGCTTCTGGCAGGGCGTCGATGTCCCCGGAGAGGCGCTGTCGAACGTCATCCTGACGCGGTTGCCCTTCGCCGTGCCCGATCATCCGCTGGTCGAAGCCCGACTGGAACGGATCGAGGCGCGGGGCGGGAATCCGTTCTCCGAATTCAGCCTTCCGGAGGCGATCCTGAAGTTCCGGCAGGGCGTGGGCCGGCTGATCCGTTCACGCTCGGACAAGGGGATTGTCGTGTTGCTCGACAATCGCGTGCTGACGAAGCGCTACGGCCAAGCCTTCCTGGACGCCATGCCCGAGTGCCCGGTCGAAGTAGTGTAACCTTCAATCCGCGATTGGCCGGGGCTGGAAGCGGGCGGGGTCGAGGACGACGTGGCGGACGCGGGTCCGATGCCAGGTGTAGGTGATGTGGACGTGGCCATTCGCGGCCTGGATCACGGCGGGGTACGAGAATTCCTGGCCGGGATCGTCTTCGAGCAGGGCGACCTGTTCCCACTTCTGACCGTCCTTCGAGATGGCGACGTTCAATGGGGAACGCGCGCGGCTGGGAGCGCGGACGTGATTGAAGACCAGAAGCGTGCGGCCATCCTTGAGTCCGACCGCGTCGACGCCGGAGTTGGGATTGGGCAGGACGGTGGGGGTGGGCGGCGTCCATGATTGGCCACCATCCGTGGAGGACGTGATGAAGACCTTGCCTGCGCGGCTGCGGCAGAAGGCCATGAGGCGGTTGCCATCGACCAGTGAGATTCCGGGCTGGATGAGGCCCATCGTCTCGCGGTTCCCAAGGTCCGCGGTCCGCGTCCAGGTGGCCCCTTGATCCTTCGAGACTTCAAAATGGACCCGCCACCCTCCCTCCTCGTCCGAGCTCCCGGAGACAATCGTACCGTCCTTCAGGGTGACTGCATGGTTCTTGATCGGGCCGAGAATGCCGTCCGGCAAACGGCGGGCCTCCGACCAGGTGCGCCCGCCGTCGCTGCTGGTCTTCACCATGCCCCACCAAGTGGAAGGACTGGGCCCGACCTTGTAATACAGCTGAAGGCTTCCGCCGGGGATCTGGTGGAGCACTGGGTTCCATGTCGGATGCCGCTTGGTCGCAGATTCGACGCCGTCGGCAACTTCGATGGGGGATGTCCATACACCGCGATCGAAGCGGCTGACCCAGATACCGACGTCGGGATGCTTTTCGTGGGTGCCGCCGAACCAGGAGGCGACGATCCCTTCCGGAGTCTCGACGAGGGTCGAGGCGTGACACTGGGGAAAGGGTGCGGACAGGTAGATGAACTCGCGGCGGATCTCGCAGGGATCCGGACCGGCGAGGGCCGCGGTGGCGGTGGCAACGGCGCACAGGAATGGAGCGAGGAATCGGTGATGTGCCATGGCTTGCCGAGATTCTGCCTGAGCAGGTGGCCGTTGGAAGGATTTACCTTGGGAGGGCAGTACAGGGATCTGGGAACTCCCGGTGTAGGCCGCGTGCCCTCACGCGGCGGGGGCGGATTGCGAAGGTTTCAGCTTTGGGGTTGAAGCGGGCCCATGGAGCGCCGGGTGAGGGCACCCGGTCTACAGACTCCCTCCTTTTTGGGAATGCAACGGGGAGGCGACGTCCCCGTCGCCCGGCCAAGAGCCCTTCCCATGGCGATGAGGACGTCGCCGCCCCGCTGGGAGACGGGGCAGTCTCCAGATGCGCTCAATCGACGGGAAACGGCCTTCGGACGGAGTTTATGGAACCCGGCGGCTTGCTTCGGTGGGGGGCAACCGGCTAATGAACGGCCTCCAGCGCATGGCCGCCGATTCTTGGTCGACTAATGAGGTCCATTGTCTTGGCGTGGCGGCCGGTTGGCCCTGCCGCGAGCGGCGTCATTCCTGTTACCTGTACCGGTTGGGCGCGCAGTGGGTGATGATGGATTGCGGGGCGGGATCCAGCGGGGCCTGGCGCGAGGCGGGCCTGGACCCGGATGATCTGGATCACCTCTTCCTTTCCCATCAGCACAGCGATCACGTGGGTGGGTTCTCGATGCTGATCCAGGGTTTCTGGGTGGAGAAACGGCGCAAACCTCTGACGGTTCATGCACCTTCTGCGGCGATTCCCCTGCTGCGCGCCTGGCTGGAGGCGACGATCCTGTTCGATGAGTTGATCGGTTTCCCGATCATTTGGCGGGCCTTGGAGGCAGGTGTTCCCATCGATTGCGGCGGTACCTTGATCACCCCGTTTTCCACGACCCACCTTTCCGGTTTGGAGCGTGGATTCGGGGCCCGACATGAAGGCACGCCGTTCGCCGCCTTTTCGTTTTTGATCCGGTCTGGTGGTCGGCGCTTGGTCCATACCGCGGACATCGGAGCGGTGGCTGATCTGGAGCCGCTTTTGGCGGAACCGGTGGACCTGATGGTTTGCGAGTTGGCGCATGTCGAGGCCGATGAGCTTCTGGCAAGACTGGCTTCGGCCCGGATCGGGGAGTTGGTCCTGATACACCTCGAACAGCGATGGTGGGACGACCGCTCGGCCCTCTTGCGGATGGCAGGAGAACGTTTGCCCGGGGTGCGCTGTTCGGTGGCCCGGGATGGAGATCGCTACCGGATTGGTGGCTGATGGGCGTTTCGTGCGGTTGTCACCGTGCCTCGCGCATGGCGAGCACGACGGCCGCGAGGATCAGCAAGGCACCGGTGAGACGGCCGGCCAGAACCACCTTTCCCGCTGCGGCCCGCTCGGTGTTTCCGAACCAGCGTCCCGCCCACCAAACCAACGCAATGCTCCACAACCCGCGGGTTCCGTAGACGACATTGACTCCGGCCGCATCCTGCCATTGGCCGATGGTCCAGGTGATGATGATGGCCTGGAAGGCGGAGAGACCGGTGGCGGTCAGGATCCATTTCCAAGCTGGTTTCGGCGCACGCAACGCCGTTGGTCCAAAGGCGGGCAGCGCCAGAACCGAGAACCCGGCGAGGGCGGCGAACATGAAGGCAAGGAAGTTGAAGATCCCGAAGTTTGCTGCCCAGAGCTGGATCAGGATGTCGGTCAGAGCGAAGCCGGCCGCGCATCCCAGGGCGAGTCCGATGGTCACGCCGGTGCGCCGACCTGAATGCAGGTCGGCGATGCCCATCGCGAGGACACCGGCGGTGGTCAGGACGGCGGCCACGATCTGGGTGGTGCTGACCGGCCACTGGAAAAGGACGCGCGCAAACAGGGCGACGAAGACCACCTTCGATCCCAGGAGGGGTGTCGACACGGAGACATCACCGATGCGCAGGGAGACGACGTTGAGGAAGTGACCGAACACGAACGCCAAGGCGGTCAACGCCGGTTGCCAGGCGAGGTGCCAATCGATGGGCTTCGGATCCAGGAACAGGAGCGGCAGGAATGCGATCCCCAGGGCTACGTTGTTCAGGACCAGTGCATGCGCGAGGCTCGCGCCTTCCTGAAAGGCGCGCTTGAAGACCAAGGAGCCGGCCGCGAAGGCGACGGCGGCCAGCAGTGGCAGCAGCAGGTACATCGACGGCCGCCACCATGCCCCGGGTAACGCCGCGGGGCTATCCCGCTTCGTCGCCGAGTTCGACGTTCCAGTACGCGATGTCGAGGAAGTGCTTCCACGAATCGTGCATGGGCGCACCGAAGCTGACCTGCACGAATGGCCGCCACTTCGGCCGCTTGGGCTTGCGGACAAGCCGCATTCCAGCCTCCGCGGGCGTCTTGTTGGCCTTGCGCGTGTTACAGGGGATGCAGGAACAGACGATGTTCTCCCACGTCGTCGGGCCGCCGCGGTCGCGCGGGATGACGTGATCGAGGTTCAGGTCCCGTCGGTCGAAGATGCGGCCGCAGTACTGGCAGGTGTTGCGGTCCCGCTCGAAGATGTTGTGGCGGGTGAACTTCACCTCCTTGCGCGGGAGGCGGTCGAAGAACAGCAGCAGGATCACCCGCGGAACCCGGATCCGCAGCGCGACAGTGCGCACCACGTCATCGTTGGATTCCGATGGGTTGCGGGACGAAAAATCCCGCCACTGCTGGAAGTCGTAGGTCTTGAATTCTCCCGAGTCCGTATTGGCCACGACCTGGGCGTGCCCTTCAAAAAGAAGGGCCAGGGCGCGACGTACAGAACAGAGGTTCACCGCCTGCCAGAGGCGGTTGAGCACGAGTACTTGATGTCCGAGGGCGATGCTCATACCGATCCGCCGAATAGGATGCTGGAATTACTGGAGGCTTCCCGGACTGTCAATCGGTGCTTGTGAACAACGTGTGAAGTCCCGGAGAATTTCCCAATTGGAGGAATGAATGATTCTGGGTTTGGGCATTGATGTTGTTGAACTCAGTCGCATCCGCGAGGTCTGGCAACGACATGGCGAGCGCTTCGCCCGGCGCATCCTGCGCGAGTCCGAGCTCGCCTATTGCCTCGCCCAGTCGGATCCAGTGCCTTCCCTTGCCGCGCGATTTGCCGCCAAGGAAGCTGTCAGCAAGGCCTTCGGCACCGGGATCGGAGCCGAGTTGGGGTGGCAGGACATCGAGGTCGTGCGGCAGCCATCCGGCCAACCGATCATTTGCCTCCATGATGGCGGCGCCCGCCTTCTGGAATCCAGAGGCGGGCGCATCGTCCATCTCAGCCTGACCCACTCCGTAGGTCACGCGGCCGCGGTGGCCATCCTCGAGAACTGATCCAACAGCGGGTTTTCACCCGGCTGACGGACGGCTTCGAGTTTCTCGATCTGCCGACGGAGCTTGGCGAGCGCGAGGTTCTGGAGCTGACGGATCCGTTCACGTGTCACTCCGAACTGGCGACCGATGTCGTCGAGGGTCTTCTCGGGACCGCCATCGAGTCCGAAGCGTTCCTTCAGGATGGTGAGCTCCCGCGGGTCGAGAATGTCCAGAAAGCCGCGCACCATCGCGTGGGTCGTTTCCTCTTCCAGCTTGTGATAGGGATCGGACATGGCTTCGTCCGGGACGACTTCGCCGAGGCGGCTGGATTCGTCGTCGCCCAGCGGTTGGTCGAGCGAAGCCGTCTTCATCGACGCACGCTGCCACAACTTGATCTTGCGCACGGGCACCTCCATCTCCTCGGCCAGTTCCTCGTCGTTGGGCTCGCGGCCGAGGAGTTCCTGCAACTCCATCGTGGCGCGCCGGAGTTTGGAGATCTTGTCCACCAGGTGGACCGGAAGGCGGATGGTCTTCGACTGGTTGGCGAGCGCGCGCTTGATGGACTGCTTGATCCACCACGCTGCGTAGGTCGAAAGCTTGCCGCCCTTGGCGGGGTCAAACCGTTCCACGCCCTTCATGAGTCCGATGTTTCCCTCGTTGATCAGGTCGAGCAGGGGAAGTCCGAGACCGTCGTAGTCCCGGGCGATCTTCACCACCAGACGCAGGTTGGCGCGGATCATGTGCTCGCGGGCGGCCATGTCGCCCTTCTTGATCCGGGCGGCCAGTTCGATCTCCTCCTCGATGGACAGCAGCGGCACCTCCACTGCGTCCTGCATGTAGAGGGTCAGGGCCGAGCGGACCTCGTGAGGAACAGATTCGGTTTCGACACGGACGCCTTCGCGGGGCAATTGGATGTGTGCCGGAGCGAGGGTACGGCTGGAGGTCTCGGTGGGTTCCGACCGTTTGGAGGCTTTGAGGGAGACGCGGACGGAAGAACGGGGTGTCGAGGTCGACGGACGGCTGGCCGTGGACTTGACGGTGGGAGAAGCGCCGATGGAGCGGGTCTTGGTGGATTTCATGGCGATGTATCTTCGATAACCGACCGCGGGACGTGTTGATGATCTGTTCATCGCACGTCTAACGTGTGTTGAAGTTGTCCATGTTTTGTCTAACAGAGTCAACAGGCTGTTTTGGTTTTGTTCACTTCTTGTCTAATTCTGTGCTCGGAAGTGAAGGCCGGCTGCGATAAGAAAGGGACCAGCACGTCTTGCGAAACTTGGAAGGCGATGTCTGGTGATGGGAAAGCTGGGTACTGAACAGAACATGGCGAACGACTTACGGCATTCGATCAAGGTGGTGGCCCGGAAAACGGGCCTGAGTCCGCACCTGATCCGTGCGTGGGAAAAGCGGTATGCGACGATCAATCCCGAGCGGAATGACGGGAATCGTCGGCTTTATTCCACCGAAGAGATTGAGCGCTTGGCCTTGCTGAAGCGCGCGACGGACGCCGGCCATAGCATTGGTGACATTGCCCAGTTGCCCACCGAGCGGTTGGCGATGTTGGTGGCTCAGGAGGGCAATGCTGGCGGCAGCTTGCGGGCCGGGGATGCATCATCCCAAGGTTCGAATGCCACGGCGGCCTCCCAGTTGGTAGCCGATGCCTACGCAGCGGTGGAGGCCATGGACAGCGGGCGGCTGGAAGCGGTGTTGGACCGTGGGTCGGTGGTGCTGGGGCAGGTTCGTTTGTTGAGCGAGATCATCGTCCCGCTGGTGGAGCGCATCGGAGAAGCCTGGCGGAATGGCGAGCTGAAGGTGGCCCATGAGCATGTGGCTTCCGCCTGCATACGGACCTTTCTCGGGCAGGTGTCCCGGCCAATGGCGGTCCATCCCGGAGCGCCGGTGTTGGTGTCGACGACACCGACGGGCCAATTGCACGAATTGGGGGCGATCCTCGTGGCCGCGTCGGCGACCACGCGGGGTTGGAGGGTCATCTACGCCGGCGCGAGCCTCCCGTCGGAGGAGATCGTTTCGGTGGTCCGGGCACACAATGCGCGGGCGGTCGCCCTGTCGATCGTCCATCCGGAAGGCGATCCGTTGCTTCCCACGGAAATCCGTCGGCTGCGCCGGTTGCTGCCCGAGGGAACCCAGATCGTGGCGGGCGGGCGGGCGTCGTGCGGCTACCAGGAGGTTCTCAACGAGGTGGGTGCCATCCAGGTGGTGAGCCTGACGGGATTGGCGGAAGTTTTGGATGGTCTCCGGCGGGCCCGCTGACTTGGATGCGTGTCAGGGGTTGGTTTGCGTGAGCCGTGGTCGGACGAAGTCCACGCACGCGGACGCGTGGGTCATGGAGATCAAATGGCCCCCGTCGATGAAGAGATCTGCCTTGGGTGGCGGACAGATGATCCAGTCGGAGCGACCGTGGACCCGGAGGGGATTGGCCGCCAGAGGCGGACTGCCAGGCCACTCGCAGACGGCCCGGCACATGACGCGGATGAAGTTCGGGTCCGAAGCGCCGAATCCCTCTGTAAGGCTGCTTGGAATCCGTCGCGCGAGCGACGTCAGGAAGCGGAACGGCGTGATGGCCGCTACCGGGTGGAGGAGTCGGAGGACTGATCTCACTTCGCTTGCGTCCACTGCGCTCCCAACCAGAACCAGATGGCTTAGCTCGATCCGTGCGGCGATTTCGCATCCGACCATTCCTCCGAGGGAGGCCCCGATGATCCCATCCCCGGGTTGGATCCTGAATTCCTTGATCAGGCGATCGCCGAGTTCCGGCAGGGAGGTTTCGCCCTCGTGCCTGGGCCAATCCCGGGCGATGAAGCCGGGCAGGGAATTCCACGGCGGAGGGAACATCCGGTGGTCGGCTCCCATGCCTGGGAGAGCGTGAAGGACAGGGGGGCGGGGCATGAAAAAGGGCCGGAACCCGAAGGAACCGGCCCTGATTGAAGGTGGATGGACCGGGGCTCAGTCGAAGGCGTGGCCGGCCGAGCACAGGACGTTTTTGATCTTGTGACGGACGAGTTCCTTCACGGCCTTGCGGGCGGGAGCGAGGTACTTCCGGGGATCGAACTCCTTGGGCTTGGTCACGAACACCTCGCGGATGGCGGCGGTCATGGCCATGCGGAGGTCGGTGTCGATGTTGACCTTGGTGCAACCCACGCGGCGGGCGATTTCGATGTCCGCCTCAGGCACGCCTGCGGTGTCTTCGCCCATGGTTCCGCCGTATTGGTTGATCTTCTGGGCGATTTCCTTGGGCACCGAGGAGGCACCGTGGAGGACCAGCGGGTAGTCGCCGAGACCGGCGTCCATCAGGGCCTTCTTGATGGCCTTGAGGCGTTCGAGGTCGAGATGCTGCTCGCCCTTGAACTTGTAGGCGCCATGGCTGTTGCCGATGGCGACGGCGAGGGAATCGCAGCCGGATTCGCGGACGAACTGGACGGCTTCCTCCGGGTGGGTGTAGTGGCCGCCGGTGGAGTAGTTGCCGCCTTCTTCGCCGTCATCGAACTGGGCACCGACAAGGTGGCCGAGTTCGGATTCCACGACGCAGTTGTGCTTGTGGGCGTACTCGACGACGCGGCGGGTGACTTCGACGTTCTTCTCCCATGGCTCGTGCGAGGCATCGATCATGACGGAGGTGAAGCCCTCATCGATGCACTGCTTGCAGAGTTCGAAGGAGTCGCCGTGGTCCAGGTGGACGGCGATGGGGATGGTGGTGGTGGAGACGGCTGCCTCGATGAGCTTCTTGAGGTAGACGGGGTTCGCGTAGTCCCGGGCTCCCTTGGAGATCTGGAGCATGACCGGGGCCTTCTCCTCCTCGCAGGCCTCCACAATGGCCTGGAGCAACTCCATGTTGTTCACGTTGAACGCACCCAGGGCGTACTTGCCCTTGAGGGCCTTTGCGAACAGCTCGCGCGTGTGAGTCAGTGGCATATGCAGATTGAAATTTTCCGAGGGCCGGATGACCCGACCGGCCGGGGACCGTACCGGACCCTTCCCATGCGTGAAACAGGAATTTTGGGGCGCGGGCGGGGTCCTTGGCGGGCGCATCCTGACCCTGCCCCCGCTTGGAACGGGGTGGGGACGTCCTCGTCGCCGTTCCAAAGCCATTCCAAATGGCGATGAGGACATCGCCACCCCGAATCCTCACCAAAAAGGGGCAGTGTCAAGATGCGCCCGGCGGGGTGGGGGCTGTTCCCTGAAGCCAGTTCTGGCAACCGGTGTGGGGCGGTGGTAACTCCGGGGGCATGAATCGACGGGCGTTTCTCGGACGGGCCGCGATGGCGGCGGGGGCAACGGGTGCAACCGGTATCATCGGCGGTGCGCCGGCGGAGGCTGCGACCGGCCAGGCACCGCTGCCGAAGATCAAGATCGGCATCGCCAGCTATTCCTACTGGCACTTCAAGACGGAACGGGTGCGGATCGAGACGGTGATCGACAAGGCCGCCGCGCTGGGGGTGGAAGGCGTCGACATCCTGCACCGGCAGATGGACATCCCCGAGAAGGAACCGCTGACTTCCGAACACCGCGGTTACCTTGCCCGGTTGAAGCAGCATGCCTTCCGCAAGGGCATCGACCTGGTCGCGTTGTCGGTCCATCAGGATTTCGTGGATCCGGATCCGGCGTTCCGCAAGGCGCAGGTCGATCACACGCTCAAGTGCATCGAGATCGCCTATGCGCTGGGCGTGCCCTGCATCCGGTTGAACTCGGGACGCTGGAACACGATCGCCTCCTTCGATGACCTGATGAAGGCGAAGGGTGTGGAACCGGTGACGCCTGGAGTCAGCGAGGACCAGGGTTTCCAATGGTGCGCCGATTGCATCCAGCAATGCCTGCCGAAGGCGGCCGAGTGCGGGGTTACGCTCGCACTCGAAAACCACTGGGGTCTGACCCGCACCCCCGAGGGACTGCTTCGGTTGCTGGATATGGTGCCGTCGCCGTGGCTGGGCGCGCTGATGGACACCGGGAACTTCCTCGAGGAGCCGTACCCGAAGCTCGAGAAGATCGCCGGCCGGACGGTGTATGTGCAGGCGAAGACCTATCCCGGCGGTGGCGAATGGTACACGCTGGACCTGAATTATCGCCGGATCGCCAAGATCCTGAAGGCGGCTGGGTACACCGGCTACGTCTCGCTCGAGATGGAAGGCAAGCAGGACCCGGACATCGCCGTGCCGAAGAGCGTCGCGATGCTGCGCAAGGCCTTCAGCGCTTGAGAAGCGGCAACGGGGTTAGAAAAGCGGGCCCCGCCTTGCCGAGGGGCCCAGCTTCGTGGCGACGCTACTCGTTCAACATAGTAGGTATAAGGAGCTGGTTGAACAGTTCTTGAAGGATGTATACCCTGAAGATAGGAGAATGTTCTGACAGCTTGCTCTTGGCCTCGGCGAGGGGGACTGAAATGGGCAATGCGCTCAAGAGGACTGCGTTTGATCGAGTCTACGAGGACACGTTCGTTGAGTCCGAGCCACGAACCTGTAGGCCGGGTGCCCTCACCCGGCGCATGCATTGAAGAATGTAGACACGCTGCAGACCGCCAGTTCATTGCTGCAAAACACCCCTTCTGTAAGGATTCGGTTCTTCGCGCGAAACCCTCCTTCAAACAGGGGAATGGTTCGCGCGAAGCCGCGAGGACGCCAGGGAGGAAACGGTGTCCATCCGGCGTCAAAGGTTGGCGAACATGGACATCCTCAAACGGCTCAGGACGTCCCTGAGGGCCAGTTGATCAAGAATTCCAGTTCGAGCGGACCGAACGAACTCGAACTGTGATGAGGCGAAACCGGGGCGTTCCGTGCGGCTCGGCGGAGGCGGAAGGGGTGGAACGATGCGGAGTTCTCAGGGTAGAACCGTCATTCGGCGACGCTTGGCTGCGTCCCGGAGCGGTCCGTCCTTGCAGGCCAGGGGTATCTTCAGGCGTAGCGCGAGTTCCAGATAGGCGGCGTCGTAGACGCTCAAGTTCAGTTCTGAAGCGAGCTTGGACAATCGCGTGAACGCAATCGCGGACATCTCGTGGTCCACCTCAAAGGCCAGAGACCGCAGCGCCTCCAATGCCACTGTCCGTTCGTCGGCCGTCAGCTTTCCTCGTCGTTCCAACACGAGGAGCACGTTCGCCATCTCGACCGGCCACAGCGCGGGTACGGTCACTACCGCACCCTGGCCGACTTTGGCCAGGAGGGCATCTGTCTGCGGAGTGGCTTGACCGGGGTGGACCCAAGCCACAGCTACCGACGCATCGACAACCAGCCGCTCCATCAACGCCGCCCCTCCTCAATGGCTGCGCGAACCTCCGAATCGGACAGCTTCGCGCGGCCCTTGGTCCGCCCGGCGATCCGCAGCCGCAATTCATCCAGAGACTGCACAGCCTGCCGGACCTGCGTGAGGCTCCGCCGGCCTTCGGGCACGATGCGCGCGACGGGCTTCTCGTGGCGGGTGATGATGATCTCCTCGCCGTTGCCCACGCGTTCGAGCAGTTCGCCGAAACGGGTCTTGGCTTCAAAGGCGGTGATGGTGGCCATGATGTATTCTCCAAATTAACCAGTCTCTGGTCAAAGTACTCAGAGCGGATGAAGATGGCAACGGTTGCATGGAGGTTCGGGAGTCTCTGACGCGGAGGTTCCGGGGGGACGGTTTCCCGCCGGGGCGCGGAGGCGCAGGGAAGTAGGAACGTGGTTCCCGTCGCTGCCCTGCCGTTGTCGTAAACCCAACCTTCATTCTTTCTCACCCTGGCGGCTTCGCACGAAACCCTCCTTCAAACAGGGGAATGGTTCGCGCGAAGCCGCGAGGACGCGAGGGAGGAAACGGTGTCCATCCGGTGACAAAGGGAGGCGAACATGGGCATCCTCAAACGGCTCAGGACGTTCCTGAGGGCCAGTTGATCAAGAATTCCAGTTCGAGCGGCCCGAACGAACTCGAACTGTGATGGAGCGAACCCGCGGCGTTCAGCGTTTGATCAGGTCGGCTTCGGTGAACACGGCCTTGCGGACGACAGTACGCTCGTCCGTGGTGAAGGAGACGTGGATGCGGCCATCCTTGGTCTGGAGCGCCACGGGATAGCCGTAGTCACCGTCCGGCTTGCTCTGGAGATCCATCCGGTGCGGGAACGTGCGGGCACCGTCCGTGGAGAGCGCGACCGTGAGGGGCGTGCGGTTGGTGAAGCTGTTGTTGTAGACGAGCAGGTGATGGCCGCTGTGGAGGCGGAGGAAGTCCACGGCCGCGTTGGGGTTCGGAAACTCGGAGTCGGTTCCCCGGGTCCACGTCTTGCCGTGGTCGTTGGATTCGGTTCGCACGAGCCAGCCGTCCGGTCGACCGTTGTAATCGCCGCCGCGACGGCAGAAGGCGACGAGGTGAGATCCGTCAATCACCGCGGGGGCGGGTTGGATGTTGCCGAGGCGTGAACCAACGCGGTTGCTTTCGGTCCATTGGCGGGTCTTGGGATCGAAGCGGAGGAAGAAGGATGTGTCGTTGGGATCGCTGACTTCGGTGTCGGTGCCGCGTTCATGATAGACCGGCAGCAGGTAGGCCCCGTCGCCTGTGACGATCGGGCGGTTCCGGACCATCGTGCCGGCTTCGAAGGTGATCTGGAACGGTTCGGACCAGGTGCGGGCGTTGTCGCGGGAGATCTTGGCGGTGATGCGGGAATCGCTCCAGAGCTCGCCATAGCGCGCGACGTAGAAGAGCCACACGACTCCGTCCGGTGCCTGCCACACGACGGCGTTGCCGAGGGAATGGAAGGGGTTCGAGGCGATCCGTTCGGGCCGCGACCAGCGCTTGGAACCGGACTTGAGGCGGGAGCCGAAGACGGCCGCGCTGTTGTCGCGGTATTCGCCGCGTCCGCTGAAAAAGACGAGGTAGAGGTCGCCGTTGGCGAGTTCACCGATGGCGGCCGGGTGCTTGTATTCACCGGTTGGGGTTTCGGGTCCGAAGAGACGTTCGATCCGCGGTTCCGCGGCGGTGATGGCGAGGGAAATGAGAAGCAGGCAGAGCCCGCGGACAATCCAGGACATGGGGCGAGGGTGGGAGCGGTGGGCGGGGATTCAAGTCCGAAGGCGGGTTGCGACAGCGAGGGGAACATGGGGGTGCGTCTCGACATGGCCCGGCGTGGAGCGGGGTGGCGACGTCCTCGTCGCCGTTCCGAAGCCTTTCCAATGGCGATGAGGACATCGCCGCCCCGAAGAAGAAAAGGCAATGGGGTCGCATCTATAAATTGTACATTTGAAAGGTGCAGCTGTCGCGGCCGCTGTCGGAGAGGTGCGGCGGGTCCGAAAGAATCGGATCGATTCATTGGCGATCGTGGCATTGACCTGCCACTGGGGTGAGCCTGGATCTCCGGGCAGCCATGAAACCAACCCACGCCTTCCTTCTGACCCTCAACGGAGGGTCTTCGAGCATCCGCTTTGCACTCTATCGGCTGGACGGGAAATTGACGCGCGGTTTGAGCGGCAAGCTCGATCGGATTGGGATGCCGGGGATGTGCCTGACATTTCAGGACCGGTTGGGAGAGGTTGAGGAATCGTTGCCGCTGACGATGGAGGATGGCGCGGCACCGGTGGAATGGCTGCTCGACTGGCTGGAGGCGCGCCCGGAGTTTGCCTTGATTGAAGCGGTGGGTCACCGGGTGGTGCATGGCATGGAGCGCACGGGTCCGGAGTGGGTCACGGAGGCCCTGTTGGATGGATTGAACGGCATCGTGGAGTGCGACCCCGAGCATCTGCCGCGCGCGATTGGCTTGATGGATGTGGTGCGCCGGCGGCATCCGGAACTGCGGCAGGTGGTGTGCTTCGACACCGCGTTTCACCGGACGCTGCCGCGGGTCGCCCGGATGCTGGCCATTCCGCGGAGGTATGACGCGAAGGGAATTCAACGGTACGGCTTCCACGGCCTTTCGTACGCCTACCTGATGGAGGAACTGATCGCGCGAGGGGACTCCGCGGCGAGGACAGGCCGGGTCATCCTCGCTCATCTGGGGAACGGAGCGAGCATGGCGGCGGTGCGGGATGGGCAGAGCGTGGAGACCAGCATGGGCTTCACGCCGACGGCAGGGTTGGTGATGGGCCGACGATCGGGGGATCTGGATCCCGGACTGGCGGCGTATCTTGGTCGGACGGAAGGGCTGTCACTGGAGGCGTATTCGCGGATGGTGACTGCGGAATCGGGATTGTTGGGCATTTCGGAGACGAGTTCGGACATGCGAGACCTGCTATCGCGGGCGGCCTGCGATGTGCGGGCGGGCGAGGCGGTGGACCTGTTCTGTCATCAGGCGAAGAAGTGCGTGGGTTCGTACGCCGCGGTGCTGGGCGGATTGGACACCCTGGTCTTTGCAGGAGGCATCGGTGAGAACTGCCCGACGGTGCGCGCCCGGATCTGCGAAGGGCTTGGGTTTCTAGGTATTGAACTGCAGCCGGAGCGCAACGCGGAGAATGCGCCCGTGATCTCACGCACCGGTGGTCAGGTCGTGGTTCGCGTAATCCGTACCGACGAGGAGTTGATGATCGCGCGGGCGGTGAGCCGACTGATGGACGACGGCGTTTGAGGTGGGGATCAGAGGCTGTGGATGAGGCGCTGGCCGACCGGTTGGTAGTGCTTCACCCCATGGCGGTGATGGCACCCGGAGCCCAGGGTGTTGCGACGAATCGGAACCCGTCGCCCGTGGGCGGGCATCATCAACGCTGCCGAGCAGATTCGAACGGCAGCACCCAGCGAAGGAACTGCCATGTTAAGCAAGGTCAAGACACTCATCGGATACACACTTCAGGCCCGTGACGGCGAAATCGGGAGCGTGAAGGAATTTTACTTCGACGATCGCCATTGGACGGTCCGCTACCTGGTGGCCGAGACCGGCAGTTGGCTCACGGGTCGCAAGGTCCTCGTTTCGCCCTATGCCCTGCGGGGTGTCAGCAAGACCGAGAAGCACCTGCTGGTGGACCTGACCAAGAAGCAGATTGAGGGCAGTCCCTCGTTGGACAGCCACAAGCCGGTCTCCCAGCAGTTCGAGGATGAGTACTACGGATACTACGGATGGCCGCTGTATTGGAGTGGGTCGGCGGCTTGGGGCGGTTCGTCCCTTCCTGAGCGCGACCGTACCCGTTGGACGAAGCAATCACAGGAATCGAAGGCATGGGAGCGCCACCTCCGGAGCACCCACGAGGTGACGGGTTACAGCATCCAGGCGTCGGACGGCGAGATTGGGCACGTCGAGGACTTCGTCATCGATGACGCGTCTTGGGAGATCCGTTACCTGGTGGTGGCGACGAAAAACTGGTGGCCGGGAAAGAAGGTCTTGGTGTCACCGCTGTGGATTGAGCGGGTGGAGTGGAGCTCCTCGAAGGTGTTCATCAACCTATCGCGCGAGACGATCCAGGGTTCTCCCGAATACACGGAGGACGCGCTTCTGACGCGTGATTACGAAATCGGCCTGCACCGGCATTACAGCCGGAAAGGCTATTGGGCAGACGACCTGGTTGTCGCGTAGGTCTTTGCTTTCCGGGTGGGGTTGTGGATGCAGCCAGCCTGCCCGGGCAGCCCCACTGGATCATGAATTCCCCTTCCCTCAGCAAGGAACAGACGGCCCGGATGGACGCCTACTGGCGTGCCGCGAACTATCTGGCTGTTGGCCAGCTCTATCTCTGTGACAACCCGCTTCTGAAGCGCCCGCTCGCAGCCTCGGATGTGAAGCCGCTGCTGCTGGGACATTGGGGGACAACGCCCGGGCAGAACTTCATCTATGTCCATCTGAACCGGGTGATCCGGGAGCAGGATCTGGACATGATCTACGTCTCGGGCCCCGGACATGGTGGACCGGCGGTGGTTGGCAACACCTACCTCGAAGGAACCTACAGCGAGGTGTACCCCCACATCGGTCAGGATGAGGTCGGATTGCAGAAGCTCTTCCTCCAGTTCTCCTTTCCCGGCGGGATTCCCAGTCATGCGTCTCCGGAATGCCCGGGTTCGATCCACGAGGGAGGAGAGCTGGGATATTCGTTGAGTCATTCGTTCGGGGCGGCCTTCGACAATCCGGAGTTGATCGTCGCGTGCGTGATTGGTGATGGCGAAGCTGAAACCGGTCCGCTGGCCACCGCGTGGCACTCGAACAAGTTCCTGAATCCGGTGACGGATGGTGCGGTGCTGCCCATCCTCCATCTCAATGGCTACAAGATCGCGAACCCGGCCCTTCTGGCCCGCATTCCGCGCGCGGAACTGGAGCAACTCCTGCGGGGTTATGGGTGGATGCCCCGCTTCGTCGAGGGGTATGAGCCCGGGCCGATGCACGTGGCCATGGCCGCCGCACTGGATTGGGCGGTGGGCGAGATCGGGCGCATCCAGCAGACAGCACGGTCCGGAGATCCTGGTGAGCGTCCGACATGGCCGATGATCGTGCTGGTTTCCCCGAAAGGTTGGACGGGACCGAAGCAGGTGGATGGGGTGGCGGTGGAGGGAACAGCCCGTGCGCACCAGATCCCGATCACGGATCCGCTGACGCGCCCCGAGCACCTGGGTCTGTTGGAGGAATGGCTGCAAAGCTACCGGCCGCAGGAGTTGTTTGATGCGACGGGTCGCCTGATGCCGGAACTGGCGGCACTTGCACCGGAAGGAAACCGCCGTATGGGAGCAAATCCACATGCCAATGGCGGGTGTTTACTCCGAGACCTGGTGATGCCGGATTTCCGGAAGTATGCGTCCGACGTGCCCATGCCCGGGGCTCCGGGTATTGGGGATACACATGTCCTGGGCCCGTTCCTCCGGGATGTGGTGCAGTTGAACCGTGAGCAAAGGAACTTCCGTGTGTTTGGACCGGACGAGACGCTGTCCAACGGACTTGCCGCCCTCTTTGAAGTCACACAGCGGCAGTGGATGGCGGGAACGATTCCTGGGGATGAGCATCTGGGGCGTGATGGGCGTGTGCTGGACTCCATGCTGAGCGAGCATCAATGCGAAGGCTGGTTGGAGGGGTATCTCCTCACCGGCCGGCACGGGTTGTTCAACTGCTACGAGGCGTTCATCCACATCATCGATTCGATGTTCAACCAGCATGCGAAGTGGTTGAAGGTGACGGCGGGGTTGCCGTGGCGGCGACCGATCGCGTCGTTGAACTACCTGCTCGCGTCCCATGTCTGGCGGCAGGACCACAATGGATTCACGCATCAGGATCCGGGATTCATTGATCATGTGGTGAACAAGAAGGCCGGCGTCGTCCGGGTCTATCTGCCACCGGATGCGAACTGCCTGCTGTCGGTGATGGACCACTGCCTGCGCAGCCGCAACTACGTCAACGTGGTGATCGCTGGAAAGCATCCGGCGCCCCAGTGGTTGACGATGACGGCAGCGGCGGAGCATTGCCGCGCGGGGATCGGGATCTGGCAATGGGCGAGCAACGATCAGGAGGGAGGAACGGATGTGGTCATGGCCTGCTGCGGCGACGTGCCGACGCTGGAGACGCTGGCGGCGGTATCGATCCTGCGTGAGCACCTGCCGGCTTTGAAGGTCCGGGTGGTGAATGTGGTGGACCTCATGCGACTGCAACCGGAGCGCGAGCATCCGCATGGTTTGAGCGACCTTGAGTTTGATGCGCTGTTCACGCGGGACAAGCCGGTGATCTTCGCGTTCCACGCCTATCCTTGGTTGATCCATCGACTGACGTACCGTCGTACCAACCACGGGAACCTGCATGTGCGTGGGTACAAAGAGGAGGGGACCATCACCACGCCTTTCGACATGACTGTCCTCAACGACCTTGATCGGTTCCATCTCGTGATGGATGCCATTGATCGCCTGCCGCAAACCGGGGACCTGGGTGTCACGTTGAAGCAGCGATTGGCCGAGAAGTTGTTGGAACACCGTCAGTACATCAACCGGCATGGCCAGGACATGCCGGAGATCCGCGACTGGAAGTGGGGGGCGAAGTCGGGTGTCCGCAGGTTGGCGTGATTGGCCAGGGGCGTGGCTTCGCGTCCGGTGTTTGCCCCATTCAGGGTTCGATGGCCGGGCGTTAGGCTGTGTCGCGAAAGCATCACCCTCATGAACACCCAACTCCTGGTTGAAACCGCAAACCGACTGGTCGACGACGACAAGGGAATCCTTGTGAATTGCCGCTATAAGTCGCGCCAGCCATGGCAACTGTCCTTTTCGTTTGGGCGCGCGCTTCAGCAACCGGCTCTTGAGGTCTGGCGCGGTGAGGCGGCGAACGTCGAGGCCGCGCAAAAGATCTTGATCCATCGTGCTCGCTGCAACCGGGCGGCCCGTCGTGGAGAGTACACCGTCGAAATGGAATGCCAGTGAGATTTTGTTTCGGCGGCACGTTCGGGGGCAGGAATTGATGAAACCCGTGGCCTCGGCACCGACCGACCTTGCCGCCGCGATCCGCGGTGGCGGATCGGGGAACCGGTCCCTCCGCTACATCGCTGCCGGGCTTCTGGCCTTGGTCGTGGGTGGGGGCGTGTGGTTTGGCGTCCATCGAATCCGGAAAGCCAGAAGGAGCGAGCCCGCCTTTAATACTGAGGTCCTGCAACGGGGAGACATCCGGCTCGCGATCACGGCCACTGGAAACCTGGCTCCAACCACGGAGGTGACGGTTGGTGGGGAACTCTCGGGCACCACGCTGGAGGTTTACGTGGATTTCAACGATCGGGTGTCCAAGGGAACACCGCTCGCCAAGCTCGACACCAGCAAGCTGGCACAACACACCGAAATCAGCCGTGCGGCAGTGCGCTCGGCACAAGCCCGGGTGGCTCAGGCGGAGGCAACCGCGAAGGAGAGCGCTGCCGCGCTTGTCCGCGACCGACAGCTGAGTCAGGCCGGTCTGGTCTCTCCGGCGGATCTGGAAGTCACCGTGGCTGGTGCCGGACGGGCCGAAGCGGATCTGCTCAGTGCTAAGGCCACGGTTGGCGAAGCCGACGCCCAGGTCCGGATCAATGAGTTCGACCTCTCCAAAGCCATCATCCAATCGCCCATCGACGGCATCGTGCTCATCCGCAGCATTGAGCCGGGTCAGACGGTGGCGGCGAGCTTCACGGCTCCCCAATTGTTCGTCATCGCCGAGAAACTGGAGCGCATGAAGCTGAAGGTGACCATCGCCGAGGCGGACATCGGGCGTGTGGCCCCGGGGCAGGCCTCCACGTTCACGGTGGATGCGTGGCCGGACCGGACCTATACGGCACGGGTTGCGAAGGTGTCCTACGGATCGGCCGTGACCGACAACGTGGTCACCTACCTGGCTGAACTTGAGGTCGGCAACGAAGACCTGAGTCTTCGACCCGGAATGACCGCAACTGCCGACATCCGCGTGGCAGAGCGCACCAACGTCCTCCGGGTATCAACCGCGGCGCTGCGCTTCGCTCCGACCGACACGAACACGACCCCGGCGGTTGCCAAGAAGTCATTCGTGCAAAGCCTGATTCCCATGCCCACCCGTCGAAGCAGCCGACCTCCGGAGGTTGACGCTGGCGATCGGTCTGCGGGTTCGCACGTCTGGGTCCTGCGCGACGGAAAACCCGAATCCATCGCAGTGCGGCTCGGACTGAGCGATGGGCGCCAGACGGAGGTGTCCGGTGAGGGGCTCGTCGAGGGCCAACTTGTGATCCTGCGTGCCAATACCCCAATTCCATGAGCGATTCCCCGACGGTTCCATTGATTGAACTGAATGGCCTGACCAAGACCTATGGAATAGGGGACGCGGCCTTTCAGGCCTTGAAGGGAATCGACCTCACCATCCAACGCCGTGAGTTCGTGGCGATCATGGGAGCGAGTGGATCGGGGAAATCGACGCTGATGAACGTGCTTGGATGCCTCGATACACCGACCGCGGGAACCTATCGGTACGAGGGGATTGCGGTTCAGGATCTGAGTACCGACGAGCGCTCGCTGCTCCGAAGATACGCCCTCGGCTTCGTCTTCCAGGGCTTCAACCTGCTGCCGCGGACCACTTCCCTGGACAATGTGGAACTGCCGTTGCTGTATCGCGGCGTATCGCGCAAGGAGCGGCGTGAGAAGGCGGTGGCTGCACTCACCTCCGTGGGGCTGCCGACGAAGATGGACAGCACACCTGCAGAATTGTCGGGTGGCCAGCAGCAGCGTGTGGCCATTGCGCGTGCCATCGTCACGGAGCCCAGCACGCTGTTTGCGGACGAGCCGACAGGAAACCTCGACTCCGTGACGACCGGCGATGTCATGGAATTGCTCAAGCGATTGAACGAGGAGCGGGGTATCACGGTGCTGGTCGTCACGCATGATGACCACGTGGCCACCTACGCCCGGCGCATCGTGGTGATCAAGGACGGGCTCATTGAGTCCGATGTTTCCCAATCTCAAGGCGGCGCATGATCTGGAACGCCTTCGTGATCGCGCTTCGGGAAATAAGCCGGAACATGACCCGTGCCTTCCTGACGGTGCTGGGCATCTTCATTGGCGCCGCCGCGATCATCACCATGGTGACGCTTGGGCAGGGTGCCACCCTTGCTGTGAAGGCGCAGATTTCCAGTCTTGGCAACAACCTCCTCACCCTGCGCCCTGGCGCCGGCTTTGGTTCGCGCGGGGCTTCGGCCGGGGTTCCGCACTTCACCGAGAAGGATGCCGTGGTCATCGGCGAGCAGATCGCCGGCGTCGCAGCGGTGGCCCCTGTGAGAAATGCCTCGCTGAGTACGATCCATCTCCAGAACGCGCGGGTGTCCGTGGTCACCGGCACGACGCCGGCCTACTTCGAGATCAACAAATGGAAACTGGCCGAGGGTCGGTTGTTCACCTCCGCCGACCTGCGTTCCGGTGCGGCCGTGTGCGTGATTGGCAACACGGTGCGCAAGGAACTGTTCGGCTCCGAGAATCCCATCGGAGCCAAACTTCGGATCGGCAAGGCCTCCTGCGAAGTCATCGGGTTGCTCGTGGCGAAGGGACAGGCCGGAATGGGGGACCAGGACGATACGATCATCCTGCCGCTTTCTGCACTCCAACGACGGATGGTCGGCAAGACGTCGTCGCATGACATCAGCCAGATTTCGATCTCCGCCAAGGATGGCGTGGACAGCAATGCCCTCATCACGGAGATCACGGCAGTGATGCGGCAGCGGCGGAACCTGCAACGGAACGAGGACAACAACTTCAACATCTTCGACACGCGGCAGATTGCCGAGACGCTGGGTTCAACAACGCAACTGATGACCCTGCTTCTGGCAGCTGTGGCCGGTGTGTCGCTGCTCGTCGGCGGCATCGGGATCATGAACATCATGCTGGTGTCCGTCACCGAACGGACCCGCGAGATTGGCATCCGGCTCGCCATTGGTGCGACCGCCCGGGAGGTGCTGCTTCAGTTCCTCGTCGAAGCGGTGACGCTGTCCTGTGTGGGTGGTGTGGTTGGAATCCTGCTCGCCTTCGGGTTGTGTGCCGGACTCGCGCGGTTGATCCAGGTGCCCTTCAATTTCAACCTGCAGATCAACGTCGTCGCATTCGTTTTCGCTGCGGCGGTCGGTGTTCTGTTCGGCTACGCGCCAGCCCGCCGCGCCGCGCGGCTCAATCCGATCGATGCGCTCCGCAACGAGTAGGGGCGGGGGCTTCTTGAAACTCCCCCTCCACTCACGGCCCGGCGATGTCGGCGGAGGGGCAGAGGGTGGCGATCTCGCAGGACTCGCAGTCGGGCTTGCGGGCGGCGCAGCGACGGCGTCCATGCCAGATGAGCCAATGGCTGGCCATGGCCCAGTCAGCGGGGGCGAAGAGTTTCATCAGGTCCTGCTCGATCTTCTCGGGCGTGGCCTCGGAAGAGAGGGCGAGTCGCTCGCTGAGGCGGGCGACGTGGGTGTCGACGACGAAGCCGACATTGATGCCGTAGCCGTTTCCGAGCACGACGTTCGCTGTCTTGCGGCCGACGCCGTCGAGGGCGGTGAGTTCGTCCATGGTCTGCGGCACGTTCCCGCCGTGTTGGGCGACCAGGGTGCGGCAGCAGGACTGGATGTTCTTTGCCTTGTTCCGATAGAGGCCGATGCGGCGGACGTCGGCTTCCAGTTCTTCGAGGGGAGCGTTCGCGTAGTCGGCGGCGGTGCGGTACTTCCGGAAGAGGTCGGCGGTGACGACGTTGACCTGCCGATCCGTGCACTGCGCTGAGAGGATGGTGGCGACGAGGAGTTCCAGCGGGTTGGAGTGGTTCAACTCGCAGTGGGCGTCAGGATAGGTCTCACGAAGGATCTTCGAGAGTTGGGCGACGCGCTCGGCGCGGCGTGCGGCAGATTCACGGGGCACGGTGGGAGCATGAACATTCGGTACGTCGGCTTTCAATGCGCGTGGTGCCGAACGGTCGGATTGGGGCGGATGTTCGCACTGCCCCCTTTTGGAAAGGATGCGGGGCGGCGATGTCCTCATCGCCAAGGGAATGGCTTTGGAACGGCGACGAGGACGTCGCCACCCCGTTGCATGTGGGGGCAGTGTCAAGATGCGCCCGTCCGATTATTGCCCGGTACGAGGAATTCGGATCCTGGAAACATTCCTGTAACCTGTTCCCTGCGAATTCGTACTGAAGAGTGGAGTCCCCGGTGGTGGGCATTCGGGTTCGCGATGATCCGCTGCCGGGTGGCTCCGGGTTCCTGGAGTGGAGGGAGTCAGCGCAACTGGGCCAACCGGTGGCGTTCCGGACCTTCGCGCAGTCCGATGCGATCGAAGGGCACGGGTTGGATGCCCAGTCCAAGCGCCGGGGAATCGGGTCGCAACGCAAAGTTCTGTTTCGCGGCGTCGACGAATCCGGGATCGCTGTATCCGCTCCCGGTTTCAAGCGGGGGGGTGGATTCACCTCAGGGAACTGATCGGACGGATCAGCCTGATCAGACCGATCCGTCTGATGCGCGCAGGAGTTCAACCCCTGATCAACCCCCGGCCTTCTGGGCCACGCGGAGGCTGGAGATGCTGTCGAAGAGGCGCTGGCGCCAGTACGGCATCGGGGCCATGAGCACGGTTCCGGTGCCTTCGTAGATCCGGACCATGTATTCGCCGGAGGTCATGCTGCTGAGCAGGGATTTGGTGGCGCGCTGGACGGTGTACTTGAGTCCAGAGGAGCGGGCGAGGACGTAGCGGCCGTCGACGGTAAGCTTGTCATTCTTGAGGTGGACGACCTCCACGGGACCCTGGCTGGCGAGGACCACCTTGCCCTGGCCACTGATCTTCGTCTGGTAGTCCATGAAGCCTTCGCCGGACTTCAATGCGGTCATGGTGTTCTCGCGGTGGATGTCGACCGTGATGTCGGATTCGGAGGCCCAGTAGGCACCGCTTTCGAGGATCCAGGTTTCGCCGGCGCAATCCATCACGTGGAATCCCCCCAGGGAGGGTTCGAGGTAGAGTTCACCCGTGCCGGTGTAGGTCGGACGGAAGACGCTTTCGCCCGTGGCCAGCGACTTCAGGAATCCGCCCATGGACGGAGCCTTGGATTCGATCTCGATGTGCCCGCGCATGTAATAGAGCGCACCGGACTCGGTTTTGACGGTTTCGTCGTTGAGCGTGCATTTGACGAGGCGCACGCCCTCCTGCTCGATGACTTCGAATTGTGCCATGGTGCGGGTAGACTGCACTGATTCCCGCCGTGTGCCAGTGGAGGAATGGGGGGAAGTTTGAAGTTCGAAGGTTCAAGTTTGAAGGCTGGGAGCAAGACGGGTGAGGATTCCCGGCATTCTCGGAAATCGGCCAGTCTCCAGAAGCATTGAAGGCTGCGTGACATCATCCGGCGTGGTTGGCAAAAGCGCCGCGGGAGGGCACGCCGCCTCCAACGGGCCTTGCCAATTCCCAGTAGGCAGTTCCCGTGTCCCCTCAAGGCTTCAAACTTGATGCTGCAGTCTCCAGACTTTGCCCCTCCATGAAGGAATCATCGACGCAACCCGCGCAGGCCGAGCCATTGGATCCGATGCCACAGCTGCAGCGGATCCTGTCGGCGCTTGGCGGCCTTCAGGCGGTCGCGGCGGTGGACCCAGGCATGCAGACGATGGTGGCACCTTGGGTCGAGGACGGGGCGGTCTGTCCTCCAGGTCGGTTCCAGTCCGCGGGCGACGCCGTGCTTGTGGTGTCCGGGCCGATGGGCGAGGGGGCGGCTGAAGGGGGCTCAATCCTGCGGACAACGCTCGCCGGATTGGTGCTGGAGGGGGTTATCCGGAGCGCCCGCCGATGTGGGCAAGGTGGCCTTCTGGTTGCTGCGGTGGATTGTCTGGTCCGGCCACCAGGTGAGTCAGCTTCGGCCGAATCCCTCGGTGTTGTCCTCCAGTGGATGCCGGCCGCCGGGTCGGCGGTGGTCCTGGAAGAGGAGCTTTTCGGGGAAAGGCCGGACCGCGTGTTGGTCACGGTGCGGGGTGAAGATGCAGGGCGGGTGCTGAAACAGGCGAGAATCCTCGGGGCGGCAGCTGTGCGGGTTGGAACGGTGGCGGATTCGGGTTTGGTGATTCGGTTTGGGGAGCGGGAGTGGTGTGCATCGGTGACAGATCTGTTGGATGGGAAACGCGTGGGTTCCTCGTAGAGTTGGTTCTCCATTTCGCCCCATTTTCTGACAGGCGCGGATTTTGGTTCCTTGCATGCCTAGAACTTCAATGCATGTTGACGCCATGAAAATCAGCAAGGACCTCGTGGCCGCCTCGGCCACCCCCATCATCCTCGGATTGCTCCGGGGTGGCGAAAGCTACGGGTACGCCATCATCCAGAAGGTCCGGGAACTATCGAATGACGAGGTCGTTTGGACCGATGGCATGCTCTATCCGATCCTGCATCGCCTCGAGGAGCAGGGGTTGATCGTGGCGCGGTGGGGGGAATCCGAGACGGGGCGAAAGCGGAAGTATTACCAACTGTCTCCTTCCGCGGATGTCGCGTTGCGGGAGGAACGGCGGCAGTGGGAGACCATCCAGTTCCTGATGGCGCGGATCTTTGAGCCTCTGCCGTCCAATGCGTGATCGTTTGAACCAAACCAAAGCAAACGGGTGATGATGAAAACACGTTTTGAAGGGGAACTTGCAGGTCTGCCTCCGGAAGTCGCTGCGGAGCTGGAGGACCATCTGCTGTCGCGGTTGGAGGGGCATCTGGCGGCGGGTTGCGACGAAGCAGAGGCGCGTCGTCGGACGCTGGAGGATTTTGGAGACCTGCGCGACGTGGCGGGACAGATGACCGTGATGACGCTCGATCCGGTTTGGGGACGGCGTCGGGTGCCACGGACGGTGCGTTGGCTTGTGGGCGTCTGGGCAGGGTTCGGTTTGGCCTGTTTGGGGAGGCTTTGCACGCATGTGGAACCGACCTACGTCACGATCAGCAGCTGCCTGGTGGTTGGGTTGACCAGTTGCGCGATGGCGCTGGGATTGTTGCGGCTCCGTGAGATGGGGCGGCGTTGGATGGTGGGCTATCTGGCCGGCGTTGCTGTGGTCATGGGACTCAGTGCCTTCGCTGCGGGGCAGGGCGGGGTCGTGTTGCCGTTCGCGGTGGGTTGGTTCCCGGTGCTCTTCCTGGGAGCGGCCGTTTCCGTGTGGGTACTGAACCTCCGATCGGTCCGCGAAAGCTTTTTGTAGAACCCAATGAACTGAGACGCCGCCGGCGCGCGGAAGCCGGAACCTCCATCAGCGTCTGAACCTCTTTCGCGGTGCATCCACACCGCTCTCAAGGTCCACGCCCTGATGGCCCGGATCTGGGCGTCCGGGTCGGCCGCAGGACGGTTGCACCTGAGTGGGTGTGCTGCATCCGGCGGATTCGGGCGCCTTGGCAAACTCAAGAAACCTCACTTCGATGAAAACCGTGAAGCATGGAATCCAGGCAGGATGGCTGATCCTCCTGCTGGTGTTGGGAATGGCAGGGGCGACGGTCCGGACGCGGGCAGCGACCCTTGTGGAGATTGCGGCGGGCAACCCGGACTTTTCGACCCTGGTTGCGGCGGTGCAGGCGGCCGGTTTGGCGGAAACGTTGGCGGGTCCCGGTCCATTGACCGTGTTCGCGCCAAACAACGCCGCGTTCGCGAAACTGCCAGCGGGAACGGTGGAGGGATTGCTGGCCAACCCAGCAAATCTTCGTCAGGTCCTGCTCTATCACGTGGTGCCGGGACGGAGGACGGCGTCGACGTTGACCGCTGGACCATTGGTCACGGTGCAGGGAGCGGCGGCGCGGTTGGCGCTGGAAGGGGGCGTGAAGATCGACGGTGCCAGCGTGTTGGCTCCGGATGTGATCGCCGACAATGGCGTGATCCACGTGATCGACAGTGTGATCCTGCCTCCGGCGGGTTTGGTGGAACTGGTGGCTGGGAATCCGGACTTCTCGACATTGCTCGCAGCGGTGCAGGCGGCTGGGTTGGCAGACTTCTTTGCTGGGGCCGGACCGTTCACGGTGTTTGCCCCGAACAATGCTGCGTTTGCGAAGTTGCCGTCGGGAACAGTGGAAGGTTTGCTGGCTGACCCCGCGAAGTTGCGTCAGGTCCTGCTCTATCATGTGGTTCGGAATCGTGTACGGAGCACGGATCTGGTGGCGGGTGCGGTGCCCACGGTCCAGGGGGCGGCCGTTCGGGTGAACCTGACCGGTGGGGTGAAGGTGAATGATTCCGGCGTGATCGCCGCCGACGTAGAGGCTGCCAATGGGGTGGTGCATGTGATTGATTCCGTCCTCTTGCCGCCGCCGGACCTGGTAGCGGTTGCGGCTGCCAATCCTGATTTCAGCACGTTGGTGACCGCATTGCAGGCAGCCGGTCTGGTGGATGCGTTGAAGGCATCGGGTCCGTTCACGGTGTTCGCGCCGAACAATGCGGCCTTTGCGAAGCTGCCGCCGGGAACGATCGATGCACTCTTGGCGGACACGAACCGGTTGCGTCACATCCTGCTCTACCACGTACACGCTGGGCCTCGGGTCCGTGCGGGGGATTTGCGCGCCGGAACCCTTTCCACCCTGCAGGGAGCGCCCTTGCAGATCTCACTTGCTGGTGGTGCACGCATCAATCAGGCCGGTGTCCTGGCCACGGATGTCGAGGCCCTGAATGGAGTGATCCACGTCATCGACGAAGTGATCCTGCCGGGTGGTGGATTCGGGCTCGAGGATCTCCAGTTGTCCGTCGTGGTCCTCGGTGGTCAGGCCACTGTGGTGTGGCCGGCCCGTGAGGGTGTCGCGCCCGTGCTGGAATCGGCGTCGGTACCCAGCGGGCCATGGAGTGCGGTCACGGTACCCGTGGTGGTCGCGGATGGGGTCCGGAAGGTGACCGTGCCATCCACGGCGGAGAATCAGTTCTTCCGGCTTCGTCGTTGAGGTGCAGCGCACTGGCAACCCGGGAGGCGGGCTGCGGAGCCGCCCTCCCGGGTTTGAGTCTTGAACGTAGCCAAACAGCGCGTGAGCAGCACTGGATGGCGCGCAGGGTCTGGTCGGGGGCGGGTGGGGGTGATTCCCGGGCCGATGCTGCCCGCGAGGCGTTGAAGCGGTTGTTGGGCTGAGTCGCTGTTTCTGGATTCCCACTCCCTTGAACCCTGCGGGCGCACGAAGGCTGGGGTGGGAGGGGGCTGTTCAGGAGGATCCAACTTCGACAGGATGCGAAGGCATGGCGCGAGACCGATGGTGGACCCACAAGCGTGTCTGGATTCCCGCAGCAGCGCTGTTGATTTTGGCGGGTACGGGGTGGGCGACGTCGGTGCGGTCGGAGGCGGCGCGGGTGGTGGTCTACAACGAAACCGGGACGAACTGGCCCGTGCTGGTGGTGATGGCGTGCGGAAAATCTGCGCGGTTCAAGGATGTCGCCGACGAGGCCTCGGTTCGGTTGAACCTTCGAGGATTGGTGGAGACCACCGAGATCCAGTTGTTCATCGACTCCACCAATGCGCCCGTCTGGAAGGGGGGCGTGGTGGATCCCAGCGTTGGGGAGCGGCACATCGTGCGGGTGCAGCGCTCCGGGGACGTGGAGTTGTCTTCCGTGACGTCCTTTGTGCAGCGTTTGCTGGGACGCTGACGTCGACTGCCATCCCAGGCGACGACGACGACGCTCCCGATCGTGAGTGCATCCAGGGCGTGTGCAGAGGGAACGGGCGAGCTTACCGGGTGATCGGATGATCACGGATGAAAAAAGAACACCCCGGTTCTGGGTTTTAAATCCAGAACCGGGGTGCTCAGATCAAACCGGTGCGCCAGTCAGAGGATGACCGTACGCTCCGGGGAATTTTCAAGAATAGTTCAGTAGGATTATGTAGAGATCCCAGGGAACTGAACAACGGCGCCCTGGAAAACGTGTGGTACAACTTGGGCGGGCTGTAAGACCCAGCACCGAGCCGAACCGAAAACTTCATCCTACTTCAAAGAACCCGAGGAAAACCGGACCAACCCGACTCCGGACCAACCCAACTTCTGATGTTTTCTTCGGTGTTACCGAGGCTTTCGCGCCGGCAACGGTGAAACAGATGGCTGAGGATCCGGTTTTGTTCAAGTTTTCCTGCGACTTTTTTTCTGGGGCTGTTCCGGACGTTGCCGCTGTGCCGTGCCAAGGAGGAATTGGTGGTCACTCCTCGGGCAGGTCGTAGATCAGCTCCGTTCGGGTATCCCGGAACTCATCCCGGATGCGGATGTCCTTCAGCATCCAGAGATCGCGGCCCTCGCGGGTGGTGACCTGGCGGAAGCTGCCGGTGGAGAATTCCTTCACCTTCCGGCGTTGGCGATCGTAGGCCTCCGCGCGCAGAAGGGCATGGAACTCGGCATCCACCCAGGATCGGACGCTGGCGTACCCGTTGGTGGACGGGTTGAAGCTGTCGAGGGCCCAGCAGAGTCGGCCATTGCTGAGTTCCTCCTTGATGAGGCGTTGATCGGGCCAGTGAAGGAACTCCAGTCCCAGATCACAGAACCAGAAATCGGTCTGGGCGAAGGGTTCAGCGGAGGCATCGGGTCCGATGGTCCTGGGCGGCGCAGCCATCGGGGCGTTGGGTTCGGAACGGGCGAGTTCGTAGCGCGGAGCTGCGTTCGTGGAGAACGAAACGGTGAGGGACTCGATGGGCGCGTTGGACTGGGTGGGATGGGCTTCGTAACGGACCTGCCAGCGCTGGTCGTCGACAAGGGTGACGATGGTGACCGGGAGTTCGCGCCGGCGGCCTTTTGGGTCACGGATGCGCAGGGTGCCTGAATTGGTGAGGTTCTCGGCGGGTTTCTGGCTCCGCAGTTCAAGGGCAAGCCGGGAGCCCTGTTCCCGCTGTCGAGCGAGCATTGGGTCCTGTGCGAGTCCGGTCGTTGCCCAGCAAAGGACCGCCAGCAACGCGGAGGAAGCCCGAATCCAGCGGCGGGCAGGGAGGCGGTGGGTCATGGCTTCAAGGTGATGCGGGGCGTTTCGCCGCGGCGTCCCGAGACGACCAGTCCCTCGGGGCGGGAGGAACGGGAGCTGCCACAGCCGCAGGGGGAATCCTTGGCGAAGGTCCAACGGCGCGGCCGCAGACGTGGCCAGGCAAAGGCCGCCGCTGTCAGGACGACGACGGCGAGTGCGGTGGGAGTTTGCCAGTTCATCGGGAGGATCGAATAGGTGATCGCGTTGTGAGGGCACTATCGACGGGCTGCGGTCGATGGGCAAGGCGCGCTCAAACCTGTGGGCGTGCCCGTGGACATGGACAAACAAAGTCCACAACTCCGGCTTGAGTCCCTCGTACGGGGAGGGATAGTGGGTGTTGCCTGCGGGTGAGGATGGGGGTCCAAGCCCGCGGGTGCTGCTGGACTGGTCCTCGAGACTGGCTCCGGCTTCGTCTGGTCCGGGACAGAAAAGAGGAGTACGGCCGGTTCGTCGCTGCTTGTGTGTTGGTTGGAGTGGCGGATCGGTGACTGTTCTGGATCGGGCTCAACCGGCCGTGGATGTGGGCAACTTCATCGATGGTCGGGGGTCTGGTCAGGGGTGCCTTGCCTACAGTGGGGCACCCCTGTCCTTTCTTTCCTGCGGCATCCGTGCGGGGTTTGCCCTGCGACCTTTTCGGCGCACAGTGGGCGTGCGTGACCATCGAACTCGTCAATACCGGTTCCGAACTGATGCTCGGCCGGGTACTGAACACCCACCAGCAATGGATTTGCCGGACGCTGGCGGACCGGGGCTACACCGTGGATCGCCAGGTCGCCATCTCGGATGATCCAGAGGCGCTGGTCGCAGCGGTGAGGGAGGGTCTCTCTCGCGCCGATTGGGTGATTACCACCGGGGGGCTGGGACCCACCTGTGACGACCGCACCCGCGAGTTGGTCGCGTCGATGCTGGGTCGCACGTTGAAGCATGATCCCGCTGTCGAAGCCCAGATCCGCAGCTACTTCGAAGGGCGGAACCGGCCGGTGCCGGCACGCACGAAGGTGGAGGCGATGGTGCCGGACGGTGCTGAGGTCCTGGTGAACCGTCATGGGACCGCGCCGGGATTGGCGCTGTGGCTGGACCCGAATCCGTTCCGGCCCGATAGCCGTCCGACCTGGCTGGTGATGCTGCCCGGACCGCCACGTGAACTACGGCCCATGGTGCTGGACGAAATGTTGCCGCGGTTGGACCAGCGGTTTCCTCGGAGCGGTGGGTTTGCCTGCCGGACGCTCAAGACGACAGGGCTGGGTGAATCGTACATGGAGGAACTCCTGGATGCGCCGTTGAAGGATCTCGTCGCTGCGGGGATGGACCTCGGCTTCTGCGCCCGGGTGGGTGAGGTGGACGTGCGGTTCGTTGCACGTGGTCCCGAAGCGCAAGCGACCGTGGCCGAAGCGGAGCGTCGGACACGTGCCGTAGCGGGGAGTTACATCTTCGGGGTGGACGACGAGACTTTGGAGGCGGTGTTGGTTCGGGACTTTTCTGGGCGTGGGTTGACGCTGGCATTGGCGGAATCCTGCACCGGCGGGCATATCGCGAATCGTGTGACGAACGTTCCCGGCGCGTCGGCCGTGTTGCGGGCCGCTTTGGTCACCTACGCGAACGAGGCGAAGGAATCCTTCCTGGGCGTGCCGCGTTCGCTGCTGGTGGAACATGGCGCCGTAAGCGAACCGGTGGCGCGGGCCATGGCGGAAGGGGTGCTTCGGGTCACGGGGGCTGATTTTGCCATCGCGGTGACGGGCATTGCCGGACCCGGTGGTGCCGTTCCGGGGAAGCCGGTGGGGACGGTGTTCATTGCGGTCGCGGGCCCCGGTGGGGTGGAGGTGAGGAAGATGCTCAACGCCTTCGATCGCGAGACCTTCAAGTACATCACCGCCCAACAGGCCATGGCGGCACTGCTGCGCAAGGCAGCGACGGGGCAGGCGTGGGCGTAGGCGGAGGCAAGGGCAATGGGGGGCGAGGTCACTGAAGGGAAGCTCACGCCCACTCGCAAAAACGACCTCGTTGCCATCGGTGGCCAGTTCCCCCGCTCCAGCAAGCCTACCGCCTCTGCCCTCATCGCCGCAATCCGCCGGCCCATCCAGTCCCTCGGACGCTGCCCCACCACCCCAGTCGCCGAAGCCAACGTCCGGAGGCTTCCCCAATCCCCCTTGGTCATCAAGATCGCCGTCTCCGCTCGCGAGATGTAGGGGTTTCTGTAGGGGGTCTCCCATTTATTCGGCATAACAATCTCAATTTCAATTGGATCCATTACATCCGACTCCAATCAAATCCTCATGATTTCGAAATATGCACCCTCAGGGATACTCTGATGGGAAATAGTGGATTCCCTTACTGAAATCTACGGATGCCAAAATATGACTACAGATGACCTGGAGAAATTCCTTGCTGAAATATCAGCTTCTTGGGATTTTGTGGTAAGGGTTAGACAAGGAATCAAACAAGCGACTTTCCAGAGGATCGCCAAGGGGGCTGCTGCTTAGGGGAAGGCAGGAGT
>JAIXZE010000213.1 GCA_027489875.1 Verrucomicrobiales bacterium | reverse complement strand
CCTTCAGATCATGAAATCATCGGCGCCCATGGGTTGATCCTTCAACTCCTTCGCCTTCTGGACCAGATCCGCGACGGTGCGCTTCTCAAGGATGCCTGCGATGGCGTCCCGGACCTCCTTCATCACCGCACGCAACGCGCAACGCGATTCATCCGGGCAATTGCACTTCTCGTAGAACTTCTCGCTGACGCATCCCACCGGTGCCAGCGCGCCCTCGACATGACGGATGACCGCCGCCAGCAGGATCCTGTCCGGCGGCGCAGCCAGGCGATATCCCCCCGCGATGCCGCGGCGACTCTCGACGAACCGGCCATTCCTCAGCTCGTTGAGGATCTGTTCGAGGAAGCGCTTCGGGATGTGCTGCTCGTCCGCAATGGTCTGAATGCGGACGACCTCCGGACCGTAGTACAACCCCAGATGGGTCAGCGCCCTCAGCGCGTACTCGCCCCGGACAGAGAGTTTCATGCGCGGCGAGCTTAGTGAGCCCTCGCCCGGGTTCAAGAGTCCGACCGGTTCAACCCTGCAGGAAACCCAACGTCGGCTGGGCGAAGTTCGGCAGGTTCGGAAAAACGCTCGTCAACGAACCCGCGGGAACCCCGAACCACGCCGCAATCGTCGCGGCATACTGATCGAGGGACGTCGTGGGCAACCAGACGCCGCGCATGGAGACATCGTTCGGCCCCCCGATGGAAAGCTCCGGGAACTGACCGTACACATCCGCCGCCGAAAGCGCCCCGCCCATGACCAGATGATGGCTGCCCCAGGCGTGATCCGATCCACCGCCGGTCGACGGTTGGAAGGTCCGGCCGAACTCCGACTCGGTGAACGTCACCACCTTGCCATCCAGGCCCAGCTCCTCGGTGGCCAGGTCGAAGGCCGCCATGGCATCCGCCAGTTCCTTGAACAGGCCCAACTGCTGCATCGACTGACTCACGTGCGTGTCGAACCCGCCCTGGGACACGAAGAAGATCTGGCGGCTCATGCCCAGCGACGAACGGACCTTCAGGATCCGCGCGATCTGCTGGAGCTGCACTCCCAGCCCGGTCTGCGGGAACACCGTGGTCATGGCCCCTCCGCCCTCGAGCGCCGAGCCGAGGATCTGGCCGGTCTCCAGACCGTTCGCGGTGTTCTGGTTGAGCGTCTGGACCAGCGACAATCCCGACCCGAACGAAAGGATCTGTTGGAAAGCATTGTTCCGCGCGAGGGACGCGGCCGAACCATCCGTTCCCGCCAACCCAAGCCCCCCGTTGCTGATCGATGCCTGCGTGGTCATCTGGCCGGAGAGGAACGCGGCATTGCCCGCCGTCGAAATCCCGGTCGGGAACGACGAAGAAAGATTCATCGAGCGCAGGATGTCGGCCGCTCGTCCGCCCCACCCCGTCGTGTTGCCGGGGAGTGTCTGCCATTGCTGTTGCTGGTCCGCGTGCGAGAACAGGTTTCGCGGAGCCAGGGCCTGCCCCGCCGCGAACTGCGACTTCGTCAGGGGCTGGATGAGGTTGCCCACGTTGGCCACCACGGCCAGGCGGTTGCGTTGGTACAGCGCGTGCAACGGAGCCAGCGACGGATGCAACCCGTACACATCGCCGCCAGGGGTCGCGATCTGGGCCAGGCTCGGCATCGTCAGGCCCAGCGGCGAACCGCGCACCGCCTGGTAGGCCCCGTAGCCCTGCAGTGCCGTCTGGATCGGCACCACCATGTTGTTCGAATCGTTGCCCCCCATCAGGAAGATGCAGACCACCGCCTTGTAGTCCGGCGTCGGTTCCACGACCTGCGCGTTCAACAGTCCGAGTCGGGCCAAACGCCCACCGCAACCCAACAGGCCAAGGGTCCCGGCCCCCATCCGCAGGAGGGAGCGACGTGTGATGACGTGGTTCATGGAGTTCAGTGTTGGATCTGGTAGAACGGGGAGGTGCCCACGAGGTAAATGGCGTTCCGCGTGCGCAGCACCGGATCGGAAGTCGTTTCAATGGCCGTCACGATGATCGCCTTCAACTCCGGCGGCAGGCGGCGGTGCAAGAGCGCGTGATCCACGGCATCGACCAAGGCGGGTGCAGAGGACGCCAGCGGCAGGAACGGGTTCAGGTTCACGGTCGTCGCGCCGTTCACATTCTTGGTGATGATCTCGAAGACCGCATTCGCGCGCAGCAGGGCCGATGCTGAATTCACCAACTGGAACTCCGGCGCCACCTGACCGCCCGGGAGGCGATATAGGGGCGAGTAATAGCTGAACACGCTCGCCGGGAAGAAAAGGTTCTGCCCCATCCCCTGGGCCAATGACTTCACCGGGGCCGGATTCAGGATCGTGCCGTCGAACGTCCGCAGCAGACCCACCACGTATCGGATGGGCTCGCGCAACTTGCCTGCCTCCGACCGCACCACGAAAGCCGGGTCGTCCCCGGCCCGGGCTTCCGGATCCAGCAGGATGGCCCGCACCACCTGCCCCAGGTTCCCCTCCGTCTGGGTGAAAACCGCGCTCACTCGCCCGACATACTCGGGCGTCGGGTCGCTTTCCACCAGGTGCTGGATCAGGCGTCGCGAGATGAACGGGGCGACGTTCGGGTGGTTCACCACCGCCGCCAGCGCTGCCTCCAGATCCGCCCACGCTCCCTGACCGGCCGGCAACGCCACCCCGCCCAGGATCAACTTCGCTCCGGCATCGTGGTTCACCTCCACCGGCTGCAGCACTCCCACGTAGTTCTCCGGGTTGTACCCCTGCGTCAACACGGGCCCCGGGAAGGTCCAACCCGTGAACGCACGGCTCATCTCGCCCAAAACTGCCTGGTCATACGCGGGAATCGTCTGACCAAAGGAATCCAGCTGCGGCGTTCCGTCCGCGTTCAGCAGGATCGTTCCGGTGCTGAACAACTGGAGCAATTCGCGCGCGTAGTTCTCGTTCGCCATCGTCCCGACGGTGGGGTTGGCCTTCACGTTGAACGCCATGTCCAGATACATTCCCATCGTGGGACTCAGCGTCACTTGGCGAACGAGGTTCGAATAAGAACCAAACGCACCCGCCCGAAGGATGTTCTGGAAGGGAGCCATCTGGCGCGGTTGCCCCGTCTTGAACCCACTGACTACGAAGATCTGCCCCAACGCAAACGCCACCCGCTGCCGCAACGGATCCGCACCGTTGATCGCCTGGTTCAGGAATTCCGCCTGTTGCGGAGCCAGGTTGTTCGAGGCGTCCGTCGAAGCCGCGTGCATCGACGCGGGAGCCTGCAATTGCTCATCGATCCACGCCTCGAAACCGATCGACTGGAGGTGCGCAATGTCCTGCGCATCCGGTCCCCAGCTCGCCTGCTCCAGAAACCGGCCGGCCGCAAGAAGGCTGACCACCGGAGCCGCGTGCTCCACCGCTTCCACCCACAACGCCGACGTCGTCGGCCCCGGAACAGGATTGTTCACCCGGAACGCCACCGCTCCCGCGGGGGTCGGGGCAACATCCAAGGCCCCACGGATCTCGGTCGGCGACACATAGAGCGTGGGCACCGCCACCCCATTGACGGTCAATTGCGAACCCGGAACGAACCCGGCACCGGTCAAGGTCACCTCCTGCGCACCATGATGCAGCACCGGCGGCTCGGCCGCGGCGATCACCGCCACCGGACTCAACAGGGTCACAGTGGACTGTGCGGACACCAGGCTGTTGGCCACGCTCGTCGCACGCACGAACACCACGTTCGTCGCCGGCACCACGACCGGCGGGAGGTAGATCCCGTTCGTCCCGATGTACCCGAATTCGTCCGTCCCGCCGGGAATCCCATTCACACTCCAGACCACCCCCGGATCCACCGCGTTCCCCACGGTCGGCACGAACGTCTGGGTCGTTCCAAGACGCACACTCGCCGTCGTCGGAACCACCTTCACCGTCACCTGCGCGACCTTCAGCGTCAGCGGGTGCGATGGAGACCCACCCGGTGCCGGATTGTAGACCACCACCGACGTGCTTCCGGAATTCGTCCGCGTGGCCTGGAAGACAATCTGATTCGATGTCACCGACAGCGGCGGCATCCACACGCCGTTGTAGACCACCTGCGCCCCCGGCACGAATCCCGTGCCGTTGATGGCCACCGTGAACGTCCCCGCATTGACCGTCGACGGCGTCAATGACGTCAGCACCGGAATGGGATTCTGCCACCCAACCACCGCGCTGATCGAGGCCACCGGATTCGTGATGGAAGCCGTCACGCTCAGGCTCACTCCCGGATTCGCCACGGGTGCGGTGTAGAGACCGGAAGACGAAACCGTCCCGAGGAATGCGTCACCCCCGGGAACACCGTTCACCGACCAGAACACCGTCCCATTCGTTCCCTGGGTGGTCGCCGTGAATTGCAATGTGTTTCCGGAACGGACTCCCGCCACCGCCGGGGCCACTGTGATCAATGCAGGCCCGGCAAGCACCGGCACGCCAACGAGGAGGGCCACCAGCATAAGCCAGTGTCCATGCCTCGAACGGCGGAAAACGGACATCCAGGAAAAAGGTCGGCGTTCGGCAACCATCCCTGCACCCTATCCTTAAGTACTACCCTCACCAGCACATTCCCGGCGGTTGCAACAAATGATAAGAATTACCCAAAGGCCTCAACAAAAACGGAACAGCGCCGTCCTTGTCACCACTACAAAACCACACCACTGCGATGAAATGACGGCTCCTCCATCAACATGCGGACAGCAACGTTCTCCTCGTATCGACATCCCGATATGAGGGCGATGCGGACATCGCCCCTCCGAAGCTGTGCTTCAAGTGGGGCATTCGCTGAATCCATCACACCAAGGCATCTCCCACTTCTCTCTCCCCTCCGAAACCCGTCTCCGGGCATGCTGCCCCCATGGACGAGTTCAACAATCCCTTCGCCGGATTGGACGCCAAGGGCCTGCCCCCAGGGAATCCGAACCTGCCGGCAACCCCGGCTCCCAAAAAGAACCGCGGCCGCGTCGACATCATCCGCCAGAAGGCCGGTCGCGGCGGGAAGACCGTCACCGTCGTCACGAACTTCGTCGGTATCGGCCTCCCCGAGAAGGAAGCCCTCGCCAAGAAGATGCAGAAGGCCTGCGGCACGGGCGGCACCGTGAAGGACGGCCAGATCGAGATCCAGGGCGACCAGCGCGAGTCCGTCAGGCGCATCCTCGAAGAAGCCGGCTTCCGCCCCGTCTTCGCGGGGGGATGAGCCCCTCCCACAGCCTCCTCACGTCGTAGCTGACGAGGTCACGAGGCAGATCCTTCTGAAGGCCGCGTGCCCACTCCCTCTGGTCACTGGAATCTCCTTCTGAAGGCCGCGTGCCCCCACGCGGCGCAGGCTTCAGACCTGAATCTTCCAACTCCCAACTCCTCCTCCACAGCCTCCTCACATCGTCTGCTACGCCGCACGAGGTCACGAGGCAGATCCCCGCTTCAATCCTTCGCCCCATCAGGTCACTGTCGCACGCATGTGGCGTTGCCTGATTCCTTTCCTCCTCTCCGTGCCGGTCGCGGCCGCCTCGCTCCCCGAGGTCCGCGTCACCGCCGATGACACCGTCATCACGCAGTCCTGCCGGATCGTCATCCCGCTCGGCACGGTCCTCAGCGACGCCCGGACCAACGGCGTGATCCAGATCGCCGCGGACAACATCACCGTGGAATTCGCTCCGGGCTCCCGACTCCTCGGTGCCCCCGACTCCGCCGACGGCGATTCCCTGCGCGGCATCGGCATCCGCATCCAGGGCCGCAGCGGGGTCACCCTGAAGGGCGCGCACGTCCACGGATTCTTCAACGGTCTGGTCGCCACCGACTGCGACGGCCTCGTCCTCGACGGCGGCGATTACTCCGGGAACTACCGCCAGAGGCTCCGCTCCACGCCACAGGCCGAGGACGGTGCCGATTGGCTTTTCCCCCACAACAACGACCAGCAGAAGTGGCGCGACCAATACGGTGGTGCCGTCTGCGTCGAGAATGCCTCCCGCGTTGTCATCCGCAACCTCACCATCCGGCGCGGCCAGAACGGTCTGATCCTCGATCGCGTCAACGACTCGCAGATCTACGACAACGACGCCTCCTTCCTGTCCGGCTGGGGCCTCGCGCTCTGGCGCAGCAGCCGGAACATCATCACCCGAAACGCCTTTGACTTCTGCGTCCGCGGCCACTCCGAAGGCATCTACAACCGCGGCCAGGATTCCGCCGGCATCCTCGCCTTCGAGCAATGCAACGAGAACACCATCGCCGAGAACTCCGCCACCCACGGCGGCGACTGCTTCTTCGGATTCGCGGGCCGCGAAGCCCTCGGCGAACTCTGGATGGAGGAACAGCGCACCCGACTCCGCCGCGAAACCGGCAAGCAGGACGTGGATGCCCTCATCGAGATTCCCGCAGAAGTCGCCCGCAAGTTCTCCGCGCTCGGGTGCAACCGGAATCTCCTCATCGGAAATGATTTCTCCTACTCCCCCGCCCACGGCATCGAGATGACCTTCAGCGAGGGCAACGTCTTCGCGAAGAACCGTCTCGTCGAGAACGCCATCTGCGGCGTCTGGGGCGGCTATTCCTCGGATACCCTCATCGCGCAGAACGAATTCACTGCGAACGGAGGGCTCGCCTACGGCCTCGAACGCGGAGCCATCAACATGGAACACGGCTCCAACAACCGGATCCTCCGGAACACCTTCCTCAACAACAAGGCCGCCATCCACCTCTGGTGGGACAACGACGGCGGACTCTTCAATCTGCCCGGCGTCGCCGGCAACCTCCGCGGCATTTCCGGAAACGTCATCGCGGAGAACTCCTTCCAACTCGACGACCGCCATCCCTTCCCGCGCAACAACGATCGCGATCGCCTCATCCTGCTCCAACTCCGCGACGACGGCACCAACCACATCCGCGACAACACCTACATCGCCAACACCGCCAGCATCTCGATCACCAACGGCGTCGAGTTCGCCGTCAAACCCGGTGCCGAACCCACCACCAACGGCCACCTCGGGAAGTGGTCCATTCCCAAGTACAAGGTCCTCGGCAGCAAACAACCGGTCGGTGCCCGCAAACACCTGCGCGGCCGGAAGAACATCCTCCTCGATGAATGGGGCCCGTGGGATCACTCGGGCCCCTTCGTCCGTCCTGTCGGCAACGATCGGGGCGTTCCCGCCTGGGAAATCTTCAACGTCCCGAACTTCGCCACCCAACTCGCCGCGCCCTTCGCCACCCTTTCCCGCGAACCCGGATCGAGCCCCCAATCCGAAATCGTGCGCATCAACGCCGCCGCAGGAATCACCTCCTACAAACTGGCCCTCCGCGGCCGCGGACTCGACCGCGTCCTGTCCGGCCAGATCCTCAAGACCCCGTGGGACGTCACCTTCTTCTCCTGGCGCAACGGACCTGATCCCCGCACAAACCTCGTCGAGTGGCGCGCCCTGGCCGCGAAACCCGAGGCTGTCTCCGTCCAACTGGAATCCCTGAACTTCGCCTACGGCGGCCGCGGCCCACGCGACCTCAAGCTCTCCGACGACGTCACCAAACGCGGCCCTGCCGGCGAACGCTTCGGCATGATCGCCAGGACCTCGCTGCCGTTGACCGAGGGCAAATGGCGGATCGTCACCAGCAGCGACGACGGCGTGCGCATCCGGATCAACGGAAAGGTCGTCCTGGAGAACTGGACCTGGCACGGCCCCGAGCGCAACGAAGCCACCTTCGATCATCCCTCCGCCACCACCCAGGCCGAGATCCTCGTCGAACACTTCGAGATCGACGGCCACAGCGAGCTCAAGCTCGACCTCGAACCCGTGCGCTGAAGCGCAACCCGGACGATCCCAGGCCGATCACCACTCACGCGGAAATGGGGAGGGCTGGGAGGTTCCCACAGCTTTTACGCAGGAACCCGACCGCACGCCGGGAGGGTTCAAGGCGGTCGGGAGTATCCGGGCGGGGTTTCTCACCCCGGACTGCACAGGCTGAAGCACCGGGACGGTCCGTGGAACCGTCGACGGCCCTGTCGGCCTGGATCAAGGCTGCCGGACCATTTCGCCAAGCCATTGATCCATTGGTACGCGGAGCACGGCCGTTCCCCATCGAGTGAGGTGATTTCCATCCCGATAACAGGCCCTCCCGCCCCGGAAGTTGACGGTATACCCATCGGCATCAAAAAGGTAAGGCGCAGGATCGACAGTCTTCCATATCCCATGTCCGTGGTCGTCGAGGATGGCGTCCACAAGACTTTGTTGAGCGTGATGCGCCGCGAGTGACCGTCGCCGGTTTGTGGGTACCTTCTGCTTTCCCACGTGGCATCGAAGCCACTCAGTCGCTGTCTCAGCTCCTCCCGTCTCAGGCACCTGCTTGAACACCCAAAGAGTGATGCCATGACGGACACAGAGGTCTGCCAGGACCTGCAGATTCCGACGAATGATTGCTTGGTTCCGCTCAAGACGTCCGGCCTCGCCTCCAACGCCTTCGGAGGTGGATTCGTCCTCGATTCCCACAACACCCGAGCGACCCTGGGCGTCGGGTTGAGCGTCGAGGAATGCACTCCATCTGGAGATCAGAATGAGATTCCGAGGGGGCTGGTTGGATAGGAATTGAATGAAGTCAGCCTTGATTGCACGGGTGGCTGCCTGCGGTTGCAGCACGTTGGGTCTGGTAATGTTCGGCAATGGCGGAATGCCTGCCGCAATCAAGGCCCGCCCCGTGAGTCCACGGTCAAGGGCAAGCTGGTGAATCAGGTGGCAGAGAACAGCTCCATGACTGTCGCCCCAGACCACAAAGTCCAATCGGTTGGTGCTCGTCCCCATCTGCCTCCCAACCACTGGAGCCGAGGCAACGTCAAAGCGTGTTTTCCTCAAGTCGTAGAGGAACTCCGCTCCAGACCAAAGCGTATCCTCCAGGAGCACGGGATCATATCCCTTGAAACGGGACGCAGCACCTTTGCTCACGACCATCCAAAGACTGAGGCCCGCCACCAGCGTGCTGAATGTACCCGCAGCGAGAAACAACCCACCCACGCTCGGAAGCAGCGTCTTCTCACGGAAGGGTTGCTCAATCCATTTCCACGAAAGCGCACCGAGCACAAGGGACAGGGCGCAAAGAAGCAGCCCCATCCACAACGGAATCTCTCCCCAGAGGATTCGCGAGAAGGCCATCAACGGCCAATGAACCAGGTAGATCGAATACGAGAACTTCCCCAGCGAGACCAACCAGGGAGTGGATAGCAACCGCCCCACGACCGAACCACCCGGCCCGCCAGTCGCATGGATCACCAAGGCAGCACCAAGCACCGGAGGCAACGCTGCTGCTCCTGGAAATGGAAGCTTCGCATCGTACAGGAACATGGATGCCCCCATCGATGCCAACCCGAGCCAAGCCAGCCAGTCCGAGATTCGACCGGAAGCCGAAAGCCTTCCCGGCGAAAGAGCGACGATGCATCCGGCGAGGAGTTCCCAGGCCCGCGTCGGGAGGAGATAAAAGGTGGCTGCCCGATGAGTGGTCAGCCCTTGGATGCTCAGCAGGAGGGATCCCAGCGCCACAACCCAGGCCCCAGCCAGCACCACCCTCGGATAACGCCCCCGAACAAAGCACAGCAGGATCGGGTAGATCAGGTAGAACTGCTCCTCGACTGCCAACGACCACATGTGAAGCAAGGGGGCTTGCTCGGCTGGCCCGGCAAAGTAGTCGAAGCTCTTCCAGAAGTGAACGTTCGCCAGCATGAGGACTTGAGCCATCGAGCTTTTCCCCAGTTCCTCAAACTCGTGCGGCATCAGGATCAGGTAGCCCGCAACCAATGTCACCAGAACCGTGACTCCCAACGCCGGAAGGATGCGTCGGACGCGGCGCGCCCAAAAATCCACCAGTGAGAACGTGCCGCCATCGATCGTCCGAAGGAGAATCGTTGTGATCAGGTAGCCAGAAATCACAAAGAAGATGTCCACACCGACGTAGCCCCCTTTCAGTCCAAGCTGGGCGTGGAACAGGAGTACCGCCATGACTGCAATGGCTCGAAGCCCATCGATCTCAGGCCGGTACGAAAGCGGATTTGCAAAGGGTTGGCTCATTTGGCCATGGAATCTGCGGAACCGCGACGAATCGGATTGCAGGACTGCTGCGTAACTCCCGACAAAGCTCCAGTTCTGAACCCCGGAAATCCACTCATTTGTTCCGTACCCACCAGTCGCGGTCCGCTCCCGACACCGCCTCCCTTCGAGAACACGATCGGCGACAGGGACAACCCTCGTTCCGCACGGGAACGCAATGGAGTCGCATCTAAACATTTAACATTTCCGCTGCCTGTATCTCCCACGGATCTCAATTTTTCCATTTATAGACCCGACCTCATTGTCGTTTCGCAGCCCTGTCCCGTCTGCCGGCATGGCCAACCGGATGCCAATGACAACCGGGTAGACAGTGATCGCAGCCATGGCCGCCCCGTTCCAGATCGGGGCTGAATCCAAACACTTTGATGCAGGAATTCAACGGAGGGCCGGGTGGCCCACACCCGGCGTGGTCCATGTTCTTCCATGCCTCCCCCCTTCATCCACGCTCCAATTCGGGCTGGCCATTGGCGGCGGGGACCGCATGATTTGGTGAATAGAACTCCCCTTGGATCATGAAACGCTTACTCGGCCTTAATCCAAATCGCGCACAGCAGGGAAACCGGCGACGTGGCTTCACCCTGATCGAACTCCTCGTCGTCATCGCCATCATTGCCATCCTCGCGGGCATGATCCTGCCGGCGCTGGCCAAGGCGAAGCAGAAGGCCCAGCAGACCAAGTGCACCAGCAACCTGCGGCAACTGGGAATTGCCCTCACCATGTACGTCACGGAGTACAACCGGTACCCCGGACACTACCTGGTCGCCAACGGCCAGGTCGTCTACCCGGCCCGTCTCCTGCCCTACGCCGGCAGCAACCTGGCGGTCTTCAACTGTCCCACGGAGATTCCCAGATACTATTACACCAACAACCCCACCACCCAGCGGCCCATGACCGTCACGCCGAACACCGGGTTCTGCTACGGCTACAACGACTGGGGTGGCGTCACCGAGTTCACCAGCCCCTACCAGGGACTCGGTGGCGACCTCGGCGGCGGAACTGCCGCGTGGAACATCGAACCCAAGGAATCCCACGTGAAGGTCCCGTCCGACATGATCTGCATGGCCGACAGCCGCTCCGATGCGGCGTGGGACACCGCCATCGATCCCGCCGATGGCGCCCCGAACGGACCTGAGCAGTCCGAATGGCCCAGCAGCCGTCACGGAGGCAGTGGCACTCCAAAACCGGGATCCATCGCCAGGAATGTGAAATCCAGCAATGGGGGCGGCGCGGTGTTCATGTTCTGCGACGGCCACGCCGAATTCATCAAGCAGAGCATCGCCGTCTCGCGCGATCCCAACATGCGCCGCCGGTGGAACGCCGACAACGAACCCCGGCTCACGCAATAGTCCGTCCAGCCGCCCATTCCCGGCGCAAGGAATCCACCAGCGCCACCAACGCCCGGACCGTGCGCCCTGCCCGTCCGGGCGCTTTCATTGGATGGGCGTCCGGATCACCGCCGATCGCCGTGGCCGCAGCCTCCGCGGTCCCTGGCCGACGCTTGAGGCGATGGGCGGCCAGCAACCGCAGATCGATCGGAGGCTGCAACGGCTTCCAGCCTTCCTGGGCCAGCAGTTCCCAACTGAACCCACCCCATCCGGCCAACCGATCCTCGGACCTGAAGAACTGCTCCCACGCGGTCAGGACGTCGGCCATCGACTGGCCTTCCAGCAATTGCTCACGCGGCACTTCCAGATGCTCCGCGGCGCTCGGCGCCAGCACCCGACGCGGCGCAGCAAACGCCTGGAAAACTTCCCCCGTGGCCGGTCGGATCGCCACCAGTTGGAGCAATTCGGGAACGCCGGGAACCCCACTCCCGCGCCGGTGCGCATTCGCTTCCCCCGCCACCACCACCAATCGCGGCCACAGGGATTCAAGATCCGGAACCCCACCCGATTCCCACCAGGGGGACGAACGTCGCAACCGGCGCCGCGCCGGCTCGGTACGCGACGCCGTCGCCGCCATCTGACGCTCCACCATGGAATCAAAGGCACGGATCAACGGCGCAAAGCGCGCCTCGTCCCGTTCGAACGCCGCCAGCACCTCCACCACCGCTTCCACCGTGGCCACGCAATGCTGCGCGGGTTCGCGTCGGATGCGATAATTGCCGGGCTTCCGCGGCATGAATCCGATCCGCGGCAGGGTCCGCAGCTGCGGATTGAGCCGGACCATCTTCCGCGCCTGCGGCCAGGTGCCATCGATCACGATCAACGTCTTCGGGGGCGTCTCCAGGGCATCCGGCGCCACCGCGCCCTCGCCAGGAAAAAGCAACGCCGTACCCGGCTCCGCCATCAACGCCTCGATCCGCGGATGCCCCCCAAACTCCACGCCTTCGTACAATTCGCTGCCAGCCAGCCCCAGATGCGCGATCCGCGCCGTCCCGATCGACACACGCGACTCCCGCGGATGCTGGAGGAACACCACGCGGGTCCGGACCTCCAACGGCTCCAGCGCCGAACACCAGCACGCCGACACCGGACGCCAGCAACGCCCGCACGTCGCCCGCGCGACCGGCAGGGTCCCTTCGGCACTGTCCTGCCGGGTATTCAATGACGATGACACCGCCCGCAGCCTCGCACCCCGCCCCTCACCCTTGAAACCTCAATCTCCCCCAACACTCCACCACCGCATCGATTGCGCAGGCACGGTGACGTCGACCTCGATCGTGTGATCCCGGGCGATTCCCGCCTGCGTGCGGGTCCCGTCGGCATCCACCAACCGGGCCGTCTCCTTCAGGCCCGTATAATACAGGTTCACCCGGAGCTTCCGCGTCACGGCCGTCTCCAGCGGATTGAACACGACCAGCATTCCCTTCTCCTTCAGCTTGGGATTCACGTGCAGCATCCAGTCCAGATCCCGGGCATCCGCCCGACGACCATGGATGACGTCACTCTCGAGGATGTCGCGGTGGGCCTTGAACCAGTCGACCTTTGATTTGACCATGGCCTTCGTCCGGTCGGTATCGAACAACCGCGGGCCGCGGTAACAGGCCTGCACGCCGAGGGCGAGGTTGCTCTCGATCATCCGTTCGTAGTGATCGAGATGCTGGTCGAGCGGCTCGATCGTGGCCGCCGCTCCCCCACCCTGATACTCCGTCAACGGAACGAACATCCACCCCATCGACGGCAGCTTCTGCCACGTGCCGTCATAGATGTTCTGACGGGTGTGGATCACCTGCTGGGCGCGCGGCAACGACCAGTTCACTTCCCGATATCCCATGCCGGTCTTGGTCGAACCGCCCATGAAGTAGTGGTCCGGCACGTTCAGGTAGATGCCCTCCGCCCGACACCACCGGTAGAACTCGGCAATCAACTGCCACTGGTTCCAGCGCGAATCCTCCAACCCGCGATGCGCCGGATGGTTCGTCGCGGCGCACACATCGCCCGGGTACGACCCGTCGTGCTCCAGCAGCGTGAACCCGCTCTTGCGATGGAACTCGTAGATCCGACGGAAGTAATTCGTTCCCCACTGGCTGCACAGGCAGGGCGAGTTCCCGAACGCGGGCTTCTGGCCGGGCGGCATCACCACATCATTGCCGCCGCCCACATACCGCGACGCCAACAGCGAGTAACTGCCGATCTCGATGCCACGGCTCTTCGCGTGCGACGCGAACGCCTGCGCCTTGGCCATCGTCGCCGGGCTCTCGTTCTCCATGTCGAACCCACTGCCGAAGCTCAGGATCAACATCTCGAACCCAACCGCCGCACACTGCTCGATGGCATTGGTGACCGTCTGTCCGTTCGACGACACCACATGCATCATCAGCGGATTCTCCGTCGACCACGGGGCCACCGTCCGGTACAGCCGCCGCATCGCCAGTCCGCAGCGTTCGCGATCGGTGCTGTCCTGGGGCAGGACCCACGCCCGGAACGATTCAAAGCGTCCACCCGGTGCGATCTCCTGCGCCGGCCCGAGGTCCGGTCCCACCTCCAACAGGCAGGGCGTGCGCTTCTCGTAATTCACCTGCGTGTGGAAGTCGGGATCCGCCACCCACCGATACGACCGACGGTTGGCCCCCGACGCCATCATGCCGCCGAAGGACATGTCCGTTTCGACGTGCACATTGGGCGGAATCCGGCCCTCGCTGAGTTCGTCCACTTCCGACGTGCGCTCCACCACCGCCAGCACCTCGCTCTGGAACCGATCCACGCGGACCACCTTGTCCGTGCCGTTCGCGACGGTGATCCATTTGCTGTACGCAGGAATCCCGTCGTAGAGCTCGTAGTGGACCGAGATCCGGATGTCGCGCGCCCCAGACCCCGTCTCCGCCGCCGCCTTGGCCGCATCGAACTTCCCGAACACCCGCACCTGCGAAATCCGGCTGCGTCCCCACGCCGCACCGGCCGCAATCGAATCCGAGGTTCCACCCGTGCGATCCGTCTTCCCGACGCGCAGCGCCGTCGGCGACGCACCGTCATGCGCAATCTCGAACAAGCGGGTGAACCGAGGCGGATCCTGTGCCGCATCCGCGACATCCCAGACCATCGTCGGCCCATCCCAGCGTGCCCGGATCCGGTACGACCGTGCGGTGTCGATGCCCCCATCGGTCGCGGCGAACTCGGGAACGCGCGCCAACAACTCGCGGCCGCCATCGCGCAATTCGAAATGCCCATGCACCCCGCGATCACCGGGCCGCAGGTTCACCTTCACCACCTTCCCGCCAAAGACCAGACCGAGGCCCGGTCCCCAGCTGACGTCCGCATCGGTCCCAGCATGGATCACCGCCTCGACCAGCGTCACGGGGCCACTCAGGGGGCGCTCGGCGTAGCAATGGGCGCCCACCAAGGCGTAGATCTCCCCGGCCTTGCCCTCGTTCTGGAAGCTGATGCGTTCCTCGCGCCGCGAAGCCCGCACGACCCACGCCGGGTCGAGCTTCTTGAAGTCATCGCTCCACACCAACTCACGTCCGGCCGCCGATGGAACCCCCTCCATCGCCAGCACGGCAGGCCAGGCAAAATCGAGTCGCAGCGTCGCACCCGTCGGCGGCCATTGGACATCCGGCGCATGATGACGCGTGCGCTTCCAGGCCAGACGTTCGGTCGGCACCCCGACCTCATGACCGACGTAGCGGAAGCTGGTCGGGTCCGCGCGCAACTGGGCAATCCATTCGGGCCGCAGGAAGGCGTAGTTCGGCTGTCCCTTCAGGCCACCCACGTCGAAGCGTCGGCCGTCAATCTCGACGATCGCCTCGGGCTTCACTCCGCGCAGCAGGCTTTCGCCCGTGCCCAGATGATCGAGCGCGACGGTCGCAGCGTTCGGCGCGATCCGGATCACCCGACGCAGGAGTCCGTTGCTCAACTCCAGTTCGCGGCCATCGGCGTTCGTGGTCACCCGCGCCTTGTACGGGGACGCATCCACGAGCCAATCCGTCGTCGTCGCCGGAAGACGCTCGGCAAGACACGGGCGGACCAGGAGTCCGACCGCCAACAGCAGGAGGGGGTATTTCATCAAAAGGTCTGTTCCAGACCCGGAATGCCACGAACGCATTCACCCCGACCAGCACCGATTCACTCAACCTCAATTGCCGAAGTCAGCGCGGCACCTGCGTCGCCAACCCATCACCGTCGCCGCCCCCACCAAACCCAACCCAGCCGCCCAGGTCCCGGCTTCGGGAACGGGGTTCGGATCCACCGCGAGCCCATTCGCATCACGATGCGGCCCCGCGCTCAGGAAGGTCGTGGCCCCGTTCGCCGGGTTCACCGTCAGGAAATGCCGATGAAACCACGTCATCGCCAACAGGCTGCCGTCCGGAAGGAACTCAATGTCCGAGATGTAACTGGCCGTGTCGGTATGGTTCATCGCCCCCACCACGGAGGCCGAGAAGGCGCTCAGGTCGAGCTTCAGCAGGAAGTCTGCATTGGGGCCTGTGTTCGCACTCAGGAAGAAATCGCCGGTGGAAGCCTGACGCGTCACCCCAGTGACCGTGTACCCCGAGAGCCCCGAGGTGATGTTCACCGAAGAGGTCACCGTCGTGGTGTTGAGATCAAAGAAGAACAGCGTGTCCGAAGCGTCGCTGAACCCCCACAAGCCACCGGTCACAAAGTACAGATCCGCGATCTGCGAGTATATCGTGGGCCATGCCGGCCCGCCCTGGACGGCCTGGATCGTCCCCGTCGAGGAGGTCACGTACAGCACGCCACTGAAGTCCGCCGCCAGACTGTCCGAGATCACCGGCGATGGGATGAACGGCGTCTCCGCATTCGTGGCGGCGTCCACCTGGAAGAGGTTCATGTTCGCGCTCACCGACCAGACGTCCGGAGCCGCGTTCAGGGTTACGGCCAACGACAGGCACGCCACAGGCAGGAGAGAACGATGCAAGGCCATACCCGCAACCTGCGCCTCTCCCGTTTCGTCTGGCAACGGGATTTTGGCCCCTCGGGTGAGGCGAGGCGCATCTTCGCCGCCGCCCCACACGGAACGGGGAGGCGACGTCCCCGTCGCCGTTCCAGAGCCTTCCCCATGGCGATGAGGACATCGCCACCCCGAAATGATTCCCACGATTCTGCCGCCCCTTCGGTATCGGGATCGCCATCGGTATCGGGATCGAACCCGTTTGTAAGAACCGCAACCTCCGGACCGTATCCCTGCGGTGAGACCGGTGCGCCAGCGTCCGGCTTCATCATCCGCCAGATCAAATCCACACAGAGGAGAGGGATTCCCATGACCAGTCTCAGCCTTGAACGACACGCCACCCGAGCCGCCATTCGACCATCCATCAGCCACTGTCACCCTTCGTTGCTGGCATTCATCCTTGCCCTGCTGACGTGGCTGACTCCCTGCGCCCGATCCCAATGCATCACCCGCTCGGTCCTGCCGTATCCGGCAACCGGAAGTGTGTCGCTCGAGGGAGGGGTCCAGGGACGCTTTTGGGTTCCGGGGGATTTCTACAACGATCAAGCGCTTCAGATGCTGTTCGCGGACGGGAGTGGAAACCCTTTTTGCTTTCGGGTCGGCAGCGTGAATCTCTGCCCCAACCTGTACCGAACCAGCGACCGGGCCTCCGTCTACGAGACGGTCATCCAGGAACTCGTCCTGCAACCCCGGAATCGAAATCCGCGACTCCTCACCCAATGGCACAGCATCGCGGATCGACTCGGCCTGGCGTCAGAACTCGTCGGGACAACAGATCTCGCCTTCGGATCGTTGACCACGCCCGCGACGTATCAGAGCGGGACGATGTTGGCCAACAAGCTGGGCGGACGAACCTTGGGCAAGCAGCTCGCCAAGGAACTCAAGACTGCCGGAGAAATCATCGAACCCATTGGTTTTGCGCTCACCGCCGTATCCATTCAGTTGGAGGCCCAGGCCGCAGTGAGCGACTTCGTGGCCACCACCATCCTCTGGGAAGTACTCGCCACCCAGGACGCACTCGACCGACTCCAATCCCTTCGGAATCTCGGGCTCTTTCCCGGGGATCCCGCGTGGTCGGCGGCATTGAACGACATCGAAGCCAGCCTTCTCGCCGTCCTGCGGGGCGGGCAACCGTGGGCCGCATCCCTCCTCCAGTCCCTGGAAGACAGCAGTGCACGACTGTTCCAGTCTGCCGGTTCCATTGCCCTGGATGTTGCGGAGGTGGTTGTGCAGGCATTTGCCGCGGCCGCGCCACTGGCTCCCGTCCTGATCGTGGCCGGGCTGGCGTGGGAGGTGGGATGGTCGATCCGGGATTTCCACAACCAACTGCACCAGGCTGTGGTGTTCCTCTCCGTCTACAAGGCCCTGGAGCTGCGAATGCCGACGGTGCCCCTCATCCAGATCCGCGATTATGCCCTGGAGCTCTACTCACTCCGGATGGCGGAAGCCCTCGATGAACTCGCCGTCGGCATCCGCGACTTCCTGACCTTCGGCTCCGATTACTCGGCGGCACGGGCCGGCTACGAAGCAGATGCCGAATGCGCTGCCTCTCTCAAGATCGACCGTACCGTCCCCAACATCACCCTTCTCTCCCCGGCGCCCGGCAGCATTCTCGGCACCCGCCCACAGTTGTCCCTGGAGGTCGTCGATGACCGGGGGCTGCAATCCGTCCGCGTCCTTCTCGCTGGTCGCGTCGTCACGGCGGTGACCCTCGAAAAGGATCTCCTTCGCTGGTCTGGAACGGTCCAACTCGACGCCGCAGCGCTCCCGGAGGGTTCCGTCGCACTTGTCGTGGAGGCAGTGGATCATCAGGGGAACCGGAGCAGTCGATTGGTCCGTTACCAGGTGAGCCGCCAACCGGCCATCACCCACAACATTCCTGCCCAATGGATCGCCGGTCAGCCCACTGCCGTGCGCGGTCTGGTGACTGTCCAGGGGCAACCGGCTGCCGGCGCCAACGTGCAGATCCTCATCCAGGGATCGTTGTTGGCCCAGGCAACCACGGACGCTCAGGGGAACTATGAACTCCAGCTTCCCGGTCTGGCCCCATCCCCTTCCTACCCACTCCGTTTGCAGGCCACCCTCGGGGCCGCCACCGGGGGCGTGGACCTTGCGGTATCCGTCGTCCACCCCGCCGAAGGACACGACCTCGCCCTCGAACTCACCGGAAGTCTGGCCTCCCGCATTGGCCCGAACGGCAACATCCGCTTCAGCTACCTTTGGCGGAACCCCGGCGAACGGACCTCGGGCGGCACCATCCACGTCCGTTTGCTCGACCCCTCAGGAACGCCACGCACAACAGGCCTCCCCGCCCCCTTCAGCATCGGCACACTGCCCTCAGGATCCACATCGGCTGTCCAATCCATGACTCTCCCCGTGGGATCCCAAGCGGGCACCTGGACCGCGATCCTTACGCTCGTCACCGATCCGGGCGACGTGAACCTCTCGAACAACGAGGTGCGCATCGCCGTTCCGGTCGGCCTGCGGGAAGACATCACCGGATACCGAGTGGTGCCCCGATGGCTGACCAACTTCACCAACACGATCACGTACTCCGCGGGCGGCAATCGCTACGATGTACGGTTCAACGGACTCAACAGCTCCTCGGGCCGCCTGACGATCGCCGAGATCCGCAGGAACGGCACCGTGATGCAGAACACGTTCAGCATGACCCCCGGGACGTTCCGGACGTTCGACAACGACCAGTTCGCCCTGCGCTACGCCAACTTTTTCAACGTCGGCCAATTCCAGTCGGAGCTGTACTTCGGCAGCGCGGATAACTTCCTGGTGGCAACCCCCGGTCGCCAATCCGTCGACCGGGGCGAACGCGCCACCTTCCTGATCTCGGCCAATGGGCAGGTCAACATCACGGACGTCCAGGCAATCCCGGAATACCGCGACGGCTCGCGAATGGACGCGATCGAATCTGATCGGGACTCCGGGCGGGACCGCCTCTATCACATCGATACCTCCTCGCTCGAACCGGGAACCTACCGGTGGTTCGTCCAAGCCGAAGACTCCGCCCAACCCGAGGACAGCCGCTACGCCATCCAACGTCTGGAACTGGAGGTGCTGGCACCGCAGGATGTCTCGGTCGAGTCCGATGGTCCCACCCTCGTGACCGCCGGAAGCGTGGCACGCTTTTCCGTCCGGGGAACGGCCCGGAACGGCTACACCGAGTCCACGTGGCTCACCGCCGAAATCCGGCAAGGCGATGTGGTGATCCACCGTTTCCCGCCGGTTGAGAAGACCTTCAGCAATAGTGCCATTCTCGCCGAACTGGACTGGACCACCACCGGATGGACACCAGGCGAGTACACCTTCGTGGCCACCGCCACGTCCGCTTCCGATGCGAACCCTGCCAACAATTCCGTCCGTCGCCTGTTCACACTCGAAGGTGTCCCGCCCATCGTCCTCACCCCAACCCTCGTTCCCAGCACGATTCCGGAAGGATTCCAACTGCCCATCGCCGCCACCGTCAGTGCCAACGGAGCCCCCGTCCGGGATGCCGAGGTCACCGCATCGATCCTCCGCGAGGGCAACGAGGTGACTCGCATTCCCCTCCTGCCGTCCCAGGATCCGGGGCATTTCCTCTCCCCATTCCAACCCATGGATCCCGGCACCTACACCATCACCCTGACTGCCCGCAGCGGCGGTTCCATCGCCGGACCCTCCAGCCCCATGGTCGTCCTCGTCACCAACGCCCCTCCCACAACCCGGTTCGCCGCCGTTTCACCCGCCGACAACAGTGCCCACGCCACCCGCAACCTGACCTTTGCGTGGAGCGCGGAAGATGCGCGTCTCGATCCCGACTCCATTGCCTACGCCTATCGGTTGGACGAGGGGGAATGGTCTGCCTTCGTGATCGGACTCCGCTCGCGCGTCCTCCTGGAACTGCCGGAAGGTCCGCACCGCTTCGCCGTTCGGTCCAGCGATGGCCTCCTGACCGAGACCACACCGGTCGTCCGTACGTTTCTCATCGATCGAACCCCGCCCGTCGTCCGACAGGATTCTCCGCCGCTCGATCTCTTCCAGGTGGAGTCCGAGCGGATCCTTATCGCGGGCGATGCCACGGATGGAAGCCACGGTGCTGGCGTGGTTGACATCCGCGTCTCGGGCAACTGGCCGAACCTGGCAACCCTGCCAGCGTTCCGGTTCGATGTTCCGCTTGAATCCGGCACGAACCGGTTTGAACTGACCGCGACGGATGGTGCCGGTAACCGGACGGCACGAGCCGTGACCGTCCACCGGATCACTCCCGAAGCGTCGACGACCCGTGGACTCATCGCCCACTACTCCTTCGATGGTTTCACGACCGACACCACCACCAACCAGCTCCACGCCGAAGCCACCGGTGTGGAGTGGCGGACCGATCGTACCGGCCGGACGAACGCAGCCCTTGGAATCCGGGGTGCGTTGAGTCGCGTGTCGATTCCCGATCCTCAGGGACAGCTGAACTTCGACGCCCGGAGCGAAGACTTCACGATCGCGACGTGGGTCCGATTTGACTCCCTGCTGCCGAATCAGGACCAGGCCCTCTTCATCGACCGGGCAGGTGGGACACCCTATGGCTGCTACCTTGGCTATTCCGGAGCGAACCGGAAGTTCTTCGCCCAATCGTGGGGCGGCAATCGATCCATCCCGCCCGTCGGAGTATTGAGCGCCACCGGTCCACGCATGGGCGTCTGGTACCACCTCGCCTTCCGGGTGCAGAACGGCACGCACCAGTTGTTTGTGAACGGCATCGAAGAGGGCATCCCCTACGCCTCCGGAAACATCCTCGCACCGGGTGCTGCCGGAACCACCAACACCGATCAGCGCGTCCAGGTGGGCCACTACTCCGACGGCAGCTTTGGCAACCCGATGTTCGGCGTGCTGGATGAGCTCCGGATCTACAACCGCGCACTGAACGGTGACGAACTGGTCGAACTGGCGGAGCGGCCCCGTGAGATCTCGCGCGGCCTGATCGCCTGGCTGCCGCTCGAAGGCTCCGCATTCGACGGCTCCCCAGCCAACCATCAGCCCGCACCCGTCGGGTTCTCCATCAGTTCCCCGTTCTCGGACTTCTTCGCCTATACCAACGGTCGTTGGGGGCAATGCGGCATCTTCCGAACCAACCAATTCCTCCGGATGCCAGACTCGCCCGTCTTCTCGAACCTGACCCAACTCACCTTGTCGGCGTGGATCCGGTATGATTCCAACGCGCCGATGAACCCTCGGATCATCCACAAGACCGCAGTGGATGATGCCACCTTCCAACTCCTGCTCAAGGGCACCGGCTCCGAGCGCCCGCTCTGGTTCTTCTGGCTTCGACCCGACGATCATGGCCTGACCAGCAACATTCCCGTCCTCGCCGGCGAGTGGACGCACGTGGCCATGACCTTCGATGGGACTCAAGACCAGCTCTTCATCCAGGGCCGCCCCGTCGCCTCCCGCAGTCGCTCCACTCCCGTGCCAAACTCCACCGGCGAACTGACCATCGGCGGACGCGGGGACGTGCCCTCCGACGGCTACTTCGTCGGCAACATCGACGAAGTCCGCCTCTACTCCCGGGCACTCCTGCCAGGCGAAATCGAGGACCTCGCCAACCCCGCCAATCGGATCACCCACACTGTTTCTGGCGATCCCGCCGACCCTGTCCTGGATCTCCAACTCCGAGGAGAAGCCCGAACACGCTTCCAACTCGAGTCCGCTGTCGATCCGCTTGGGATCTGGTCGCCAATGCCCGATCAGGTCCGCTCCACCGACGTATCCGGCTCGGCCCGGTTCCGGGTTCCAATCCTCGAACGGCCCATGGAACTGTTCCGCCTCCGAGCCCTCCGGTAAACCCGATGGGCTGATCAGCGCCCCCGCCACCGCAGTATCCGCGGCTGGCGCTCCATCAACACGATGGAGTGCCGGCCGGAACCTTCGAGATCGATGAGACGGGCGATCTTCTCCGGATGGGTACCCATGACGTCGGCAATTCGAAACCGGTCCAGTTCCCGAAGCTCCGGATCAAGGATCACCAGGTCCACTTCTTCATAATGCCACGCGTTGACCGCCTCGGCCCGGGCCTCGTTCATGTGGATGGCGTGCGGCTGGCATTGGGCCACCACGACGACCACCTCCCGGATCCCGTCGCCGTTCAGGTCCGCCTCCCCCACCAGTTCCGAGAAGACCCGCTTCAACCGCCGCTGCGTCAACGATTGCTGTCGGACCACTCCCAGATCCCGACTCAACAGGGTTACGTTGCCGTCAGCGTCAGTGACCAGAATGCCCTCCTGCGCCGACAACGCTTCCTCCCCCCGCTCGCGCACCAGCGCACTCGTCAACGCCGGCCCAGGTTCCGAGCGATTGAGTTCCTTCCCATCGAGGCGGAACCGGTACACAGCGCCCCATTCCCTCCCCGAACGGACGAAATCCCCGTTTCGACAGGCCAACGCATAGATCTCGGCCTCACTGCTTCCCAGCCACAAGACCGGTTGGACCCAACCATTCGAGAAATAGGGGCCGATGTACTTCTTCCACACGACCTTCCCTTCGGAATCGAAGGCGACCGCATAGCACTTATGGTCTTCGAGACCTTCCGGGGTGTATTGCCCGTTGGATGGGGCATAGGTCCCGGCAACCAGAATTGGACGGCCACCCTTGCCCCGAAGGAGTCGGACCGAACCCGGTCGGATCACCGGTCCCGGACGCTTCCATTTCTCTTTTCTCGTCTCCAGATCGAACGCGATCAGCCGACGTTCCGGCAACGCACCATCACGATTGGTATCCACGGAGTCCAATGTCGCTACCGCATCCAACCGACCGTCTCCGTCGAGATCGCAAACCAAGTGGAAATCCAATTTCGAGGGATACCGGACGAGCCCATTCGAATTCGTGAGGACCATGCTCGGAGTTGAAAGGATCACGGCGTGATCCATCGAAGGGTAGAAGGCTCCCAACAGACAGTCCGCCCCGGATTTCCACGCCAACCACATCCGGGCTCCGTTGCCAACGGACACCTCGGACATGCCTTGGAAGATCAAGCCCTCCGGCATCGGCCCCGGCGGAACCGTGCTCCGGAGAATATGCCCCCGCTCATCCAGCAGAAGGACATTGGCCCCGCTGATCTGGTAGAATGCGGCTTCGGTTGAACTCGGTTTCGGATTCCTGACCACCTGCGCCATCGCCGGATCATTCAGGACGACCTGGGTGCTACGCGTTTCGAACCCGCCGGAGCGGAACAGGAACTTCCACCCGACGAAAAGCAGCAGACCCACTCCCCCCGCAATCAACCCTGTCCTCCACGTCCGACTGCCGCCCCAGTGCTGCTCGGTCGGGTCCTGTCCCAGGCGCACGGCGCGCAAGGCCGATGCCATTGCGGACGCGCTTTGAAACCGGCGGTTGCGGTCCTGCTCACAGGCAACACGCAGCACCTTCATCAGTCCCAGGTATTGATCCCCAAGCCCATCGTTCCAGCCCGGCAGACATCCAAACCACACCGGCAGCCGCGGCCAGTCACATCGATCCATCCCGAAGGCCGCCTCATAGAGGGATTTTCCCAGGCCAAAGACGTCAGCGGGTGGTTGACCTGGTCCCTCCGGTGGAATGAATCCCTCGGTACCCACGAAGCTCCGGGCGAACTCGGACGTGCTGACGAGGCCGCAGTCCGCCAGGCACGCCTGGCCTCGCACGAAGACGATGTTGCCGGGCTTGATGTCCCGATGAACCAAACCCGCGGCGTGCAATGCCGCCAACCCCTCCGCAAGCCTCCACCCCATCCCAATCACTTCAGCCACGGGAAGCGGCGGCCCGGTTGCCCCTCCGGGCGCTTCGACAACGGCACGCATCCGACGCCCCAGCGTCGCCGCCCGGTAGGTCTCTGGATCAAAGGCCGGAGCGCCCGAGGAGTCATCCGCCAACTCCATCACGTAATAGAGGGAACCCGTCGCGGCATCCGTGCCCGCGGTAAGGATATCCAGCAGTGCCGGATGCTCGCGGGACACCGGCTCGTACCGACGCAAGCCTTCGAGTTCCCGACGGAGATTCGTTCGATCCCCATCCCCAGATGGCCGCACGATCTTGATCGCCCGCCAAGCGCCCAGCGAATGCTGTCCGAGCCAGACTTCCCCCGAACTTCCACGGCCAATCCGCCGTACCAACCGATGCTCGGGAATTGTTTCGGGTGGAAGCTCAGCGCTCATGCGTCAGGCCTTTCCTCTCCAGGACGTTTCTGCCGAGTCCGACCCAGACACAGACGGAGCAGCCGTCGACGGAGGGCATGGTCGGAAAACTCCGGTTCGGGCACTGCGCCTTTCTTGGGCTTTGCGGTCCAGATCCAACGCCACCACGGTTTCTTCTCCGCCTTCATACCGGGTGCTCCCTGAGTCGTTCGATCTCCGCCCGCAGCATCTTCCCCAACCGATGTTTCACCACGTAGACGGTCGCGATGCTCACCCCCAGGGCCGAAGACACCGCGCCGGGTGGACGGCCCTGAAGCACCAGCAGGTCGAATACCTGAAAATGTTCGGCCCGGACCTCCCGGCGCAGTGAAGCCAACCCGGCCTGCATCAGGGCGAGCTCCCACTCGGAATCCCAACGCACCTCCAACTCCGCCGGGACCGACGCCTCTTCCATTCGAACGACACAGTCACAGGTATCGTCCGGAAGGCACCCCCCACCCCGCGCCCGTCGTCGATGGACATCCATCACCTTCCAATGCGTGGTCCGCAACAACCACCCCTTGAAGGATCGCCCGGGATCGTATCGGAAACTGCCGATCTGACGGGAGACCTGGAGCACGACCTCCTGCACCACATCCTGGGCGTCGGCATCGGACAACCCCTCGCGCAGCGCGGCCTGGTAGATCAGCCGCCAGTACCGTTCAAAGAACTCCCGCCAACTCGCGTCATCATCCGTCCGACCCAACCGCGCCAGCAAGCTGGCCCGGGTCGGCAGTTCATCATCGATCCATTGTAGTTTCTGGTCCGTCACGGCACGCCCTCTCAATACGTGCCCGGTCCAGCGGTTCTTTCAAGAATCGGATTTGAACGTCACCTGCACGCGGCCGTGGTGGTCACGAGGCTTTCGCTGAGGATCCCCCAGCCCCCAGCCTGAAGGCCGGGTGCCCTCACCCGGCGCACTCCATCACCCGCCGCGTGGGGGCACGCGGCCTTCAGCCTTCCCCACTTCAATTATGGATCTTCAAACTCCTCCCCCCCTCACCGCGATCTCCGCAGGCGGTCCCAATCCTTCTCCTTGACCCCGAGATCCCGCAGGGCGCGCGCGGCCAGCGGATCCCGGTTCTCGCGCGCGGCCGTGAGCAACCGCTCACCCGTCCGACCGAACCGGAAGCTTGGATAGATGGGCTGCAAGGCAGCCTGTTTGCCGGTGGTATCCGCCGGGGCGGACTTGCGGACGAACTCCAGCACAGCCGAAGGCGTTCCGGCTTTATCCTGATAATGTCCCATCTCCCACATCAGGACGTTCCAGAGAGACTCGTCCCGAAGGCCGGGACGGGCGGTCTCCTCCAGGAAAAACACGTTGGCCGGATCACGCTCCAGCAGCTTCTTCGAAAGATCGACGATCACCCTGTCCCGAAGCTCGGTCCGTTCGACCGGGTCCTTGGAGTCCACGTCCATCTGGAGCTGGGTCACCCGCTGGACGAATGAAGGGCCATGGCCGCCCTCGATGCCGATGTCGTACATCGGGATCAGTTCATTCCAGGAGCGACCCGCGGGCAGGTCGGTGCCCAGCGCTGCGACGGCCACTGCACCCAGTGTCCTTGCTGCTTCCAGCCATTCCGCACTGCCGGGCTCCCAGTAAGGCTGCCCTATGCGCCAGATCTGCGCCGCCTCGGCCATCTCCATCCAGCGCAACGCCGAGTTCCGGTCCGCGAGGCGCCCCTGCGCCCGCTTCACCCACTCGTCCGGCGTCAGGCCGATCAACCCCGGCAACATCCAACCGGAATCCACCAGATGCCGCCGTGCTCCATCATCCCCGCCGACCGCCGCCTTCACGAGGATCCGCTGGTCGTCCGGCAACCAACCGAAGTCGGCGCGATCCACCTTGCTCACCCCGCCGGCCGCCTTCACTTCGAGGAGCGCCAGTTCCGACATGCGATCCCAGTGCGCCTGGGCCTCGAGCGTCTTCGTCGAGAAGATCTTGCTGCCGTTGGCGAGCGCCCTTCCGATGGCCCGTGCCCGGAGCGATGGGTCGAGCGCCAGGCATCCGTGCCCCTTCTCCCGCCACGTCGCGACCCATTCCGCGGACTCGCGCACGTCGCGCCGGAAATCCGCCAATCCATCCCGCCCCGCATATCCCGCGGCATAACGTTCCCGGAATTCCTCCAGCATCGCCAGCGCATGCCACGATCTGGCCTGCCCCAGCGCCAGCAACTGACGGAACGCCGCCCGCGCCTCCTTCCGATCCTTCGAGAACCGCAACGTCAGGCTCGCCTTCATCGCCCGGATCTCGGGCGGCTCCCTGAGCGAAAGGCTGCTGCGGACAGACCCGATCTTCGCCAACTCCGCCCAACCGGCCTCGCTCGGCGACATCAACTGCTCCGCCCACAGCCGCTGCTCGGGCGTGGCACCGGGATGGTTCTCCAACATCGGCGCCAGCCAACCCGCCCGCCACTGCTCCGGCGTCAACGGCTCGATCTGCACCGCCTCCACCAAAGCCGCCACCTGCGCCCACAGCGATGGGTCCCGCCAGGCCGCCTTCACCAGCGCCGCGTAGACCGTCGCCACCCCGCTCCGCATCGACACGTCCCGCGTGTGGATCCGAGTGAAGTACATCCGGGCCAACAACGCCGCTCCCGTCGTCGGCGCGTCCTTCGGCGACAACGCCCGGATTTCCGGGATGAACGGCCCCGCGTCCGGTGCCACGCCGCGCTCATGCGCCAGCCGGACGCACTGCAACGCCAGCCACGTCTCCACCGGTGCCATCCGCGACGTGAACAGGTACCGGGCCTCGACCGTTTCCCAGGCGTCGCGCGCATTCATCCGGGTCCCGGCCCGGTTCGACAGTTCCAGGTACGTATCCATCAAGTGTCCCAGCCGATGGTCCGCCAACCGCTGGGAAACCAGCAGGTCCTTCGGATTCTCGGCCGCCGCACCGGTCGCCCCCTGCTCAAGTCGCAGGAACGCCTGCCACAACTGAGCCTCGACCTTCAGCATCCGATGCTCCGGGAGGACCCCACCCGTGGTCCTCCCGACCATCGCCACCGCCCGATCCATCCGCTCCAACGCTGCCCGAGGATCCTTTGCCCCGTCCACTCCCAGCCACGCGTCGATCCCCGACGCCACCTCCCGCTGCATGGCAAACGTCGACCATCGTCCCCGATCCGGGATCCTCCCACAAACCTGCGCCGCCAAACCCGGATGGTACTCGCCCGTCAGACCCTCGAGATGGATCCGCGCGACCGAGGCCCGTCCCCGCAGGAACTCCGCCGAATCCATCTGACGCATCAAGGCTAGTGGCCGGTCGAGATCCGATGCCACCCGCGCATTCCTCAACCACTCGTAGGTCAGTGCCGGCGCGGCCCCCGGATGCTTCGCGAGTCCCTTTTCCACCAGACGCTCCAGGATCGACATGGCCTCCGCCCGCTCTCCCGGCTTGGGCGTTCCCGAAAGCACGGCCTCCGCGTACCACGCGCCGGCAAGCTCCCAATTCACCTTCCGCGCCCGGTCCAGATACCCGATCGCCCGACGGACATCGTCCGCGTTCTTTCCGGCTTCGGGCGGGATCCCCAACCCCACGAATCGACCCGAGTGCCACGCTCCCAGCCACAGGTTCGCTCCGACGTGCCCGCGACTGGCGAGACCCTGCAGGTGTTCCCGCCGACGCACCTCATTCGGAAGCGTCGCGACGGTATCGCGCAACGAGGCGAAATCCGGCGTCTCGCCCGCCGTGGAACATGCCAGCGCCACCAATCCGAGATCGTGCCCCCAGTGGTAGGCCTTCTCATAGCGGCTCCGCGCGAACGATCGGGCATCCATGCCGGACGGCAGCACGAGAAGGCCCGGCTCCAGGTAATTTCCCTCGGCAAGCACGCCCAGGTCCAGACTCGCCGCCGCATCCCCATCCGCAACCTGCCGCTCCAACTCGGCCACCTGACGCCGCCGCTCTTCCCGGGCCGCCTGCGCCCGAAGCGCCGCCCGACGCTGTTCGGCCGCGGCCCGCACCTGCTGCTGGTATCGTTCCTCCGCCTCGGCGTCCTTCGCCCGCTGGACCGCCTCCTGCTGGTCCTGCGACCGCTGCGCCCACTGCGCCCGACGCTTGTTCTCCAGATCCGCAATCATCTGGTCGAACGGGTTGTAGGGCCGTCCGAAGTTCATCCCCCGGAACCGACCCGACGCCGCGTTGTTCAGCATCTGGGTCGCGATCTTGTCCGCGTCGCTCGCCCCCGGCGAATCGTAGTACTCCGTCGCGTACCCATCCGACATCAGTCCCATGAGGACCAACCCGCCCAGGACCCGCCGCCATCGGGGAACATTCATGCGTGCCTCCAGCAAGCCGCGCCGACCACGAATGAGTCAAATCCGATTCGGTGAACTGGGAACTGGGAACTGGCATCTGGAAACTTATCTCGTCCAGCAATGGACCGTGACCTTGGAGTTCACCGGGAAGGTCACCGGCACCTCCACCGTGGCGGGGTTGTTCACGGAGTTGTCGACCTCGGCATCGACGATCACCGGGCTTCCGGTGTCGGGCGTCAGCGTGATCCGGATCGGGACATTCTTGCCGAAGTCGCGGGCCTGGATCTTCACGGTCCGCTCCGG
>JAIXZE010000051.1 GCA_027489875.1 Verrucomicrobiales bacterium | reverse complement strand
GGATGGACCCCGCCCTCATGCGTCGCTACGGCCTACGGCCGTAGCCAACGAGGTCACGAGGCTAAGGAAGGACTGTTCGGGGCGCATCTTGACTGCCCCTTTTGGAAAGGATTCGGGGTGGCGATGTCCTCATCGCCCAGGGGTGGAACCCCGGGGACCACGCCACAGAATGTCTTCTGTCCCCTGAAAGGGCACACGGAACAGGGTGCCTGTGGTCACCGTTCGCCCCGTTGGGGCGAAATGTCATGGGGTGGAGTGACCCAGGGTTCCGCTCCGCTCCACCGCTGGGCTTTCTCCGTGCGCCGCGTTGCGGCGAAGGCGGGCGCGGGATGCATGTCCGGTGGATGCGTCCCCAAAGGCACAACCTCTGACTTCAGGTGTCGGAGCCCTGCGGTGACAACTTTAAATCAGGACGTGACAAAACTTGAATCTTGAAGCTCTCCATCAGCCTCCTCACGTCGTCTGCTACCCCCTTCGTAGCCGAGGTCACGAGGCTGAGGTGCGGGCTTCAAACTTCAAACTCCCTCACCACCGCGATGACGTGATCGACCTGCGCATCGGTCAACTCGGGATACATCGGCAACGGCAGGATGCTGCGGGAGACGGACTCGGCCACCGGGTAATCGCCGGGTTTCCATCCGACGTCGGCGTAGCATTTCTGGAGGTGTAACGGCTGCGGGTAATAGATCAACGTCGGCACCCCATGGGCCGCGAGGTGCGCCTGGAGCGCATCCCGCCGATCGCTCAAGACGGCATACACATGCCAGCAATGGGCATTGCCATCGGCGGTGTGCGGCACGACCACGGAGGAACCCGCCAACCCGGCGGAATAGCGCGCCGCAATCTCGCCGCGCCGTTCGGTCCAGCGCTTCAGGTGCGGTAGTTTCACCCGCACGATCGCCGCCTGCATTTCGTCCAGACGCGAGTTGTACCCGTGCAGATCGTGGAAGTAGCGACGTTCGATCCCGTGCACGCGCAACATCCGCAGCTTCTTCGAAAGCGCTTCATCCGACGTCACGCACATGCCGCCATCTCCGTCGGCACCGAGATTCTTGGTCGGATAGAAACTGAAGCACCCGATGTCACCGATCGACCCAAGCCCACGCCCGCGCCAAGTGGCTCCGATGGCCTGTGCGCAGTCCTCGACGATACGGATCCCGCGTTCGCGGGCGAGCGGCAACAGGGCATCCAGCGCTACCGCCTGCCCGAACAGATGCACCGGAATGATCGCCTTCGTGCGTGGGGTGATCCGACGGGCGACATCCGCCACGTCCAGGGTGAAGGTCCGCGGATCGATGTCCGCGAACACCAGCTTGGCCCCGACCTGGATGACGGATTCCGCCGGCGCAATGTAGGTGAAGGGCGTGGTGATGACCTCATCCCCCGGGCCGACGTCGAGGGCGCGCAACGCGAGGGTCAAGGCATCCGATCCCGAGTTCACGCCGATGCCAAGGCCTGCTCCGACGAAGGCGGCGATCTCCTGCTCCAACGCGGCCACCTGCGGGCCAAGGATGAAGTGTCCGCGGTCCAGGACCTCGGTGAGGGCCTGGATCAACTCGGATCGAAGGGCGGTCGTCTGCGCGCCCGGGTTCAGAAACGGAACCTGCATGTGCGGGGAGTGGTAAACGCTCCCCCTTCGCAGGCGAAGCAAATCTTCCACCGAAGCAGGTCCCCATCTGTAGGCCACGTGCCCCCACGCGGTGAAGATGTGAGCGCGCCCGCCCTCGCCGCAACGCGGCGCACGGCGAAAGCCCAGGGTGGAGCGGAGCGGAACCTTGGGTCACCCCACCCCATAACGCCTCGCCCCAACGGGGCGAACGGTGAACACACGCACCCTGTTCCGTGTGCCCTTTCAGGGCACGGAGGACGTTGTGTGGCGTTGGCCCCGGGGTTCCACCCCGGGCTTTCACCGGTTGCCCCTTCGGGGCCCAAACCAACTGGCAACTCCCGTCTGAAGGCCGCGTGCCCCCACGCGGCGAACACGTAACCTACGCCGGGTGATGTCACCCGGCTTCAATCTTGAAACTCGCCCCCCCTTCAGCGCCCACCCCGCACCGGGGTGGCCGAGGGCCCGTTGGTCGGCACGGGCAAGGTGGTCGGCACCGCCGGACGCGGCCGTTGGTACAGCCCCGGTCCAAGCGTTGTCGGAGGGGGCGTTGCCTGATTCTGCTTCTTCCAGGCCTTCAATCCGTACACACCGGCCACGATCACCCCGATACCGACGAGCACGGGAAACACGATCACCCAGCGCACCCGGGAAAACTGCAGCATGACCCAGTCGAGCGGTCCATCGCGTTGGCCGGTCAACGACGGCGGGTTGGCCGTCTCCGGATTGGCCAGCAGTTCCGCCTCCAACTGCTCCACGAGCGTGCGGACATCCAGCTTGAGGTGGGTCGCGTACGTCCGGACGAAGCCCTTGATGTAAACGGGCGCACTGAACGTCCGCCAGTCGCCCTCCTCCATGGCGCGGATATAGTCGGATTTGATGTTCGTCGCGTTCGCCACCTCCATGACGCTCAACTGACGACGCTCACGACCCTCCCGCAATTGGTCCCCGACACTCGGCATGCCTGCCTTGGTAACGCGCCAGCCACCGTCGACGCAACCAAGGTTTCGAGTTTCGCGTGGGCCGCGCCCTTCTGGAGCGGGGTCGCGACGTCCTCGTCGCCGTTCCAAAGCCATTCCCAATGGCGATGAGGACATCGCCGCCCCGAATCCTTTCCAAACGGGGGCAGTGTCAAGATGCCCCCCTTGAGCCTGATCTCACTTCTTCGGGATCAACGCCACCAACTCCTCCACGCACAACCCGGCAAACTCCGGATCGTTGATGTTGCCCGGATACTCCACCACGCGGATGTCCGGCCGGAGGTTCCGCTTCCATTCCCCGAACAGCGCGGCGTCCGCCTCGGGCCAGTGGAACGGTTGCCCCGGCGCGCTGATCACGCTGATGCCGCCGAGCGGAATCAGGACCGTGACAGGCCCGGTCGACTGGTTGCACTTCGCCGCGAGGATGCGGCCCAGTTCGGCGCATTCCTCGGGGTTTGTGCGCATCAGGGTGACCTGCGCATTGTGATGATAGAACTTCCGGCCTGCATACTTCGCCGGGACCGACGCGGGTTCGCCGAAGTTCACCATGTCGAGGCAACCCGGCGTCACGATGGCGGGCACCCCGCCCTTCGACGCCGCATCCAGTCGCGTGGGCCCCGCCGTCAACACGCCCCCCGCCAATTCATCCGCCCATTCGGTCGTGGTGATGTCCAGGACGCCGGCAACGATCCCGGATTCCACCAGCGACTCGAGCGTGCGGCCGCCGGTACCGGTGGCGGCAAAGATCATCACTTCGAAACCCGCCGCCTCCAGCAACTGCCGGGCGCGCGTGACACACGGGGTCGTGTTGCCGAACTGCGACGCGACGATCACCGGCTTGTCCTCGGCACCCGCGGGCACCTTGGCCTCGACCATGCCGCAGATCGCGCCCGCGGCCTGGGCGAGCAACTTCCTCGAAAGCCGGTTCAACCCCGCCACGTCCACCACGCTCGGCATCATCGCGATGTCCTTCACGCCGACGTACGGTGCCGTGTTGCCGCTGGCCAGGGTCGACACCATCAGCTTCGGGAAACCCACGGGAAGCGCGCGCATCGCCGAGGTGCAGATGGCCGTCCCGCCGCCGCCGCCCAAGGAGATCACGCCGTCGATCCGCCCCTGCCGTTGGAGGTCCGCGAGCACGATCGGCGCGCCTTTGGTCATCGCAGCCACCGCTTCACCGCGGTCCCTGCGGACAACGATCGCGGCGAGGTCCGCGCCGGCGGCCTTGGCCACCACTTCGCGCCCCACATCCGCCGCCAGCTTCGGGGCCTCCAACGTGCCCACATCGATCAGCAGCACCTGATGCCCCCGCTCCCGGATCAATGACGCGACGTACCCATGTTCGTCGCCCTTCGTGTCGAATGTTCCCAGAACCGCAATCGTAGCCATAGAGGATGCAAAACCCTATGCGCGGTCCTGCCACCGGTCACCCGTCAAGTTGGGTAAAAGAAGGGGACCCCGATCGAAGCAGACGAGGTCACGAGGCTGGGGAGGAGGAGTTCGAAGTTTCAAGATTCAAGCCGGATGCGCGGGGGCACCCGGCCTGCAATCGGCCTTTACGCCGGAGGCGTTGAAGCAGATAGCCCCGGGTCGTGCGAAGCACGCACCCGGGGGAAGGAGGCGCTGATCTGGAATCCGCACCCCGGCAGGGGGTGCGAAGATTCGGGAGACTGCAACCCCTGCCGGGGTTGGTGTCTCATCACGCACCGGGACCCGGGGTTGCTTCGCACCCCGTATTGGCTATCGGCTTCAACGCCTTCGGCGTAACAGAACTGGCATCTGGCATCTCCCCAGTCCCGGATGCCACCCTTGCCCATGCCTCGCATCTCCCGTCGCAGCGCCCTCCGCCAGATGGCCGCCCTCACGCCTGCCGCGGTCGCCGCGGGTTGCAGCGCGCCAAACCTGCTCCTGCCCAAGACCGCCTCGGATCCGGTCCGACGCGAGAACGATCTCCCGGGAACCCGCGACTGGATGCTCACGTCCACTCGCGTCGACAAGGCCACCGGATGGCGTTCCCAGACCATCGAAGGTTACTGCTCCCACACACGGGTCCGCGCCGGCGACACCCTCCGCATCCACGTCAGCACGGATCCGGCCGAACCGTTCGACATCGAGTTCTATCGGCTCGGGTATTACGGCGGCCTGGGAGGACGCCGGGTGGGCGGGATCCGCAACCTCCAGGGAACACCGCAACCGATGCCTGCGCTCGGAGCCAAGCGACTCCGGGATTGCCAATGGGCGGTGGCCACGACGCTGAAGATCCCGTCGGATTGGCTGAGCGGCGTGTACCTCGGACGACTGCGGACGCAGCGGACCGGGATCGAGAGCTACGTGGTGTTCATCGTGCGCGATGATCGTCGGGCCGACCTGCTGTTCCAGTGCAGCGACCACACCTGGCAGGCCTACAACCGGTGGCCCGACCACTTTGCCCTGTACGACAACGGCGAGCATTCATGGTGGTGGGGCGGCGATGTCCAGGTGAGCTTCAACCGCCCCTACGGCCGCTACTGCCAGATCTTCGACGCCCCGCTTTCCCAAGGTTCGGGCGAGTTCCTGCTGTGGGAGTTTCCCATCGCCTTCTGGCTGGAACAGCACGGCTACGACCTCTCGTACATCTCCAATCAGGACACCCACGGCGATCCCCGCGGACTGCGCCGGGCCCCCGGCTTCCTGAGCGTGGGCCACGACGAATACTGGACCCCGGAGATGTTCCGGAACGTCCAGAACGCCGTGCGCGACGGCCTCAACGTCGCCTTCCTTTCCGGCAACGCCGTCTGCGGCCGGATCCAGCTTTCCGCGGACACGGCCGGCAACCCCCACCGCGTGTTCGAACGGACCGGCGTCTTCGGTCCCCCGGGAGGCACCCGGGACTTCATCGCGATGAAGTCCCTGCCCCACGAACGTCCCTACGCCAACGAACTCGTCGGGGCCCACAGCACGGGTCCGGTCACGGGCGGAGCCGACTGGACCTGCGTGCGTCCGGACCACTGGCTGTTCGAAGGCACGGGCATGCGGACCGGCGATTCCGTGCCGGGCCTGGTGGGCTGGGAATGGCACGGCGATCCCGCGCCGATTCCCGGGTTGGAGATCGTGGCGAGCGGCCCCACGCAGGAAGCGCCGGGCAAACCGAACGGCGGCACCTATACCTCGACGATCTATCCCGGGCCTAGGGGCAACGTCGTGTTCAACGCGGCCACCATCTGGTGGGGCGACGGATTGAGCGCCCCTCCGGGTTACCTCCGTCCGTCGGTCTACACCACGCCGAAGGGCCCCGATGGGCGGATCCAGACGATCACCCGAAACCTGCTCAAGCGCCTGGTGCGCCGCCCGTAAGCGCAGGTCGCGCGTCTCCTGGAACGGAGTGGCGACCTCCTCGTCGCCGTTCCAGATCCTTTCTCAGGGCGATGAGGACATCGCCACCCCGTTCCATGCGGGGGCAGTCTCCAGAGGCGCAACTCGCCACACACCCGCCGGGATCCGGCGTGACGCAGGGACAACCAGCCGGTCAGAACCGCAGTTGACGATCCCGACACCTGAAGACCTATTCCAGACTGTCACTGTTCCAGCAGAACCAACCCTTTGGCCGTTCCCATGACTCTGAAATCACTCCGGTGCCTTTGGCGCCCGCTGGCGATGCTTCCCGTCTGCGCCAGCATTGCCCAGGCCCAGGTCGCCACGATGCCGTCCGGTCTTGGCACATCCACCGAACCCTACCTGATCACCACCCTGAGCGAGTTGGTGTGGATCTCGGAGCTGATCACGATCACGGAGCATTGCCGGCTCGCCAACGACATCGACGCCTCAGAAAGCGCCACCTGGCCTTCCGGATTCCCGCCGATCGGCAAACGCTTCCGCGGATTGGAGGGAACCCTGGACGGTGCCGGGTTCACCATCCGCAACCTGACCATCCGACGCCCTGGCGACGACGGCGTCGGCCTGCTCGGAGACATCCGGGGCGGAGGCGTCGTCCGAAACCTGCACCTGACCAATGCCGTGATCATCGGAAGGGACGCCGTCGCCATCCTGGCGGGCTTCAATGCGGGAAGCATTTCCAACTGCACGGTCCACGGGCGCATCGAAGGCCGGCGGGGTGTCGGGGGCATCACCGGCGAAAACAGGGATCCCCGCCGCAACAACCTCCAACTGCAGAGCGGCCTGGTGCAGCAGACGGCTGCCAACGTCGCGATCACGGGCCATTACAACGTCGGCGGTCTGGCTGGCTGGAACGAAGGCGTGATCGAACGTTCCTTCGCGACCGGGCTTGTGGAGGGAACCCTCGATGGATCGGCCACCGGCGGTCTCGTCGGTGCCAACCTCCACGGCCTCATCGTCCAGAGTTCATCCACGGCGGTGACCCAGGGACACCAACGCGTCGGCGGATTGGTCGGGTTCTACAGCGGCAACACCAACGGTCTGGTTCAGGAGTCGTTCGCCAGCGGCCCGGTCTCCGGCCGCAACTCGGTTGGCGGCCTGATCGGCCACGCCGCCTCCGACGCCCGCACCGAAACTTCCTACTGGAATACCAGCGACTCCCAGCAGTCACAGTCGTCCACCGGACTCCCGCTCGATGCGTCCGGCATGCAACGCCCGACGAGCTTCACCAACTGGTCTTTGGGCGGCGTCTGGACGCCGCCCACCACCCGGGTCTTCCCACGTCTCGCCTGGCTTCCCGCCAACATCGACATCGCCGTCGACGTCCGCGGTCCCGGCACCGCCCAACTCCTGTCCCAGCAACCCCGCCAGACGCCCGGCAGCGTGGTCGATCTCCAGGCCTCTCCCACGGCTCCCAATGCCGAGTTCCTCGGCTGGCTGGGCGGTGGCGTGGAATCCCCCGCACAAACCACCACGAAGGTCACCGCCGACAGCGACAAACAGATCGTCGCCGTGTTCCGGTCCATTCACGAAGTCCGCTCCACCGCCGACCTGCGCCGCATCGGGCGCGAACCCGGTTACGAGCTGAGCGACCGCTACCAGCTGATGGTCGATCTCGATTTCACCGGTGAGCCCCCCCTGGAAATCATCGCACCGGCGAACGCACGCAGTTTCACCGGGGTGTTCGAGGGCAACGGGCACACGGTACGCGGACTTCAGATCGGTTCACCCACCAACTCCCACGCCGCGCTGTTCGGTTGGGTCGGCGCAGGGGCCATGATCCGTGACTTGCGACTCGTCGACGCAAGGATCGCGGGCACATCCGTCGTTGGGGGCATCGCGGCGCGCAATGCCGGACGCATCCTCCGTTGTTCGATCACCGGCCAGATCAACGGCCTCCAGGAAGTCGGCGGCATTGCCGCCATCAACAGCGGCATCATCGAAGACTGCCAGAACGCCGCGGTGATCTCCGGACGCGATGACATCGGCGGCATCGTGGGAACCAATCCCAAAGGCCAGCTCCGGCGGGTCCAGTTCAATGGCCGCGTCGAAGCCCTGCCCTCCAGCCACCACGTCGGCGGCATCTGCGGGTGGAACGATTCCGGCACCATCGAGGACGCCACCGCTTCGGGCAGTGTCACCGGGGGACACCGGGTGGGTGGGGTGATCGGCCATCTCGACTCCACCTCCCTCGTCCGTGCGAACGGCACCAACCTCACCGTGGCGGGCCGCTCCGCCACCGGCGGCATTGCGGGAAGCGCGCGCAACAGCACATTCACTGAGACCACGGTCACGGCCGCCGTCACGGGCAGGGCCAGCGTGGGCGGAATCGTCGGCGACGCGGTGGACTCCTCTGCAAGCGGTCTACGACTCCACGCGGACGTCACCGGAACGAACCACGTGGGCGGGCTCGTGGGGTATTCATGGAGGAGCACCTGGGCGGACATCGAAGTCCGGGGCGTGATTTCTGGAGGTTCACGCGTTGGCGGCTGGGCTGGAACCCTGGACGGCGGCGGGGTCCTCGGCAGTTCGAAAGTCTCCGCTCAGGTCACCGGCCGCACCCAGGTTGGGGGTGGCGTTGGCTTCTCCAGCGGGGTCATCGCCGACGCCCAGTCCAAGGCCAACGTCCTCGGCGGCTCCGAGGTGGGTGGGCTCGTCGGGGCCAACTGGGCCGGATCCATCCAACGTTCCCGCGCGGATGGCGCGATCCAAGGCAACGACTCGGTCGGCGGCCTCGTGGGGGTCAATCTGGGAACCGTCACCGCCAGCACATCCTCGGCGAGCGTGGACGCGACGGAGCTTCTGGCGGGCGGATTGGTTGGCATCAACCGCAATGGATTCGTGGCCACCAGCACCAGCTCAGGACCGGTATCCTCTCCGATGGCGGCCGGCGGCCTCGTCGGTGAGAATTTCGCCGGCAATCTCCTCGAATCCGCGGCCAACGGTCAGGTGACCGGGGACTACCGCACCGGCGGACTCGTCGGGGTCAATTACGCGGGACAGATCGCCGAATCCTCTGCCACGGGCCTCGTTCTCGGCGGCAACCAGGCCGGCGGCTTGGTCGGCGAGAACACCGCGGGAGGCTTCATCGACCGCTCGGCCAGCAGCAGCACCGTGCACGCCATCTCGGAGGTGGGCGGACTGGTCGGGCGCAACGGCGACCAGCGCTCGGGCACCCGCATCCGGCAGTCGCTGGCCACCGGTAGCGTGGTCGCCAACGGAGCGGACATCGGCGGATTGGTCGGCCTGAACGAAACCTTCCCCGCGTTTCCCTTCGCCGGCGCTTCACCACTCGTCGAGGACTCGTACTTCCTGCTGGGTTCGGGAACCCCGAACGTTCCGCAAGCCGGCACGCCACTCACCCGCGCCCAACTCCGCCAGCAGTCGTCCTTCCCCGGTTGGGACTTCATTGGCGACTGGTCCATGGAGGAAGGTCGTTCGATCCCGAGACCTGCGTGGCAACCGGCGGAGTTCACCCTGCGCGTCGTGGTCGAAGGTCCAGGTTCGGTGACGATCAACCCGGCAAAGCCCACCTACGCGGCCGGGGACGTCGTGACCCTCACCGCCATCCCCGACGAAGGTCCCTACCAACTCCGGGGATGGTCCGGCCTGGACACCACCAGCCCCCGCGGCCGATCGGTCATCGTGACGCTGGATGCCAACCGCACCGTGCGGGTGGAATTCAATCGTTCCCACGCCATCCGCTCCGCCGAGGATCTCGCCCGGATCGGCCGGGACCCCGCCTTCGGCTTGAACGATCATTACCATCTCGTCCAGGACATCGACGCCGCCGTCACCCGCACCTGGAATGATCCGGGAACCTCCACGGACGTCCTCGAAGGCTTCCCACCCATCGGTTCGGAAGCCGCCCCGTTCACCGGCGTTTTCGATGGCCAGGGACACGCGATCCGGGACCTGACCATTGCCCGAGCCACGGAGGAGTCGGTCGGCCTGTTCGCTGTCACCGGACTGGGGGCTCGCATCCGCGATGTGCGGTTCGCCAATGCGGCGGTTCAGGGCTCCGCCACGGTAGGCTTGCTCGTGGGCAACAACTGGGGGGGCTCGCTGGAACGACTCCTGATCGCCGGAAGCGTTCGAGGCCAGCAGCGCGTCGGTCTGGTCGCCGGCATCCATCAGGCCCTCATGAAGGACACGGTGGCGCTGGGGATCGTCAACAGCTTCTATGCCGGCATCCCGCCGCAGGACTTCGGTGGAATCGCTGGCCATGCCGTCCGATCGATTGTTCGCGACACCCACTTCGACGGCACGATTCAGCCAACAAACCTCGTCAGCCATGTGGGCGGCATCACTGGGGTTGCCGACCATTCCGAATTCACCAGCGTCACCTCTGCGGGATCCGTGTCCGGGGTCATCCCCGTCGGAGGACTGCTTGGAATCGCTGAGAACACCCTCGTCCGCCACGGGTGGAGCACCGCCCGGATTTCATCCCGCCTGTCCGGTCGGGGCATTGGCGGGCTCATCGGGACCTCCTTCCGGACTCTTGTCCAAGAATCCGCTTTCGACGGAACCATTGCCGGCGGAGGGTCCCCCGGTGGCCTGATCGGGTATGCCACCAGCACCCAACTGGCGGACAGCTTCTTCTCCGGGAGCATCGAAGGAAGCTCTCGCGGAGGAGGCATGATCGGCGAGGCCTTCGATGTCTCCATCCTGCGCTGCTTGGTCGATGGCCCCATCCAGGCCGTTTTCACTGCGAATCCCTTTGTGTCAGTGAGTGCACCTACCCTGACGTTGACTTCCGCTTACTGGAACACGAACACGGTGAATCCACTGGCCATCCCCGATGCCAACGGCCGTTCGACGGAAGCCCTCCAGGATCCCGTGACCTACGTCGGTTGGAACTTCACCTCGGTCTGGGCGATCGATCCCCAGCGCAACAATGGGTTCCCCTACCTGCGCGGCCTGCCCTATCCGGGACTGGGTCTGCCCCCCGCCACCGTCCGCGCCGGCGGCGCACCGCTGCTGGAATGGATCGCCGCAAACCGGGGTTCGTGGACGATCCCCGATCTCATGGCCATTCCCTCTGTGGATGTCATGACCGCCTACCTGCTCCAGCGCGAACCCGCCGTCGGGTTGCACCAGAGGTTGAACCTCGAACTCCAACCTCCGGAGATCATGGCCGATCAAGTGCGGCTGGAGGCTTCCCTGACCTTCGATGGGCAACCGGTCAACAGTCCGCGGCAGGGGCGTTGGCTGGTCGAGACCGCCTCCGATCCGACCGGCCCGTGGCAACGGTACGATGTCACCGACACCGCCCTGCCACCCACCGCCGGTGTCACCCCACTGCTGCTGCCGTCGGGCAGCGGCAACCTGTTCCGGGCCCGACTGGAGCCCGGTCTCCTCCGTTGAACCCTTCCACCCGAATCCTCCCGACCATGAATCCCTCCACGTCCTCCCACACCGATTCCACCGCCGGCTTCACCCGTTCGGACCTGCTCGCGGTTGTCGCCGGCACCTGTGTTCTCGCCGCGCTGGCATTGCCCGCCATCGGCAGCACCCGCAACCGCTCCAACCAGGAAGTGTGCAGCGACAACCTCCGCGCCCTGATGCGCGCCACCCAACTCTATGCCGACGATCATCGGGACGAGTTTCCCATGGTGATCAACGGGGGCGCGGCCCAGACGCCGCAGGAGATTGATTATTCAAGCCGCAGCCTGAATTCCTATCGCCCGTGGGCTACGGGATGGATGCGCTGGAATACGAGTCCCCACAACACCAACACCGCGTTTCTTATCGATAGACGTTACTCCGTCCTCGCCGACTACACCCGGGACGCGGGGCTCTACAGATGTCCTTCGGATACGCTGCTGACACCCGAGCAGAAACTTCTGGGCTGGACCGCCCGCGTCCGCTCCTACTCCGCCAACATGGCCGTGGGCCGAGGCAACAAGGTCAACCCGCAATCCGAGCTCGGTGCCGAGAAATTCTTCGTGAAATTCTCCGATATCGATCGCCCGAGCCCGGCCAACCTCTTCGTGTTACTCGAGGAAAACCCGGACTCCATCAACGACCCCAACTTCGCCGGGATGCAGACCTCGCGAAGGTGGATCGACCTGCCGGCCACGTTCCACCCCACCGCCGGCACCAATCGTTCGGCGAACCTGGTGTTCGCGGATGGCCACGTGGAAAACCATGCCTGGGAGGCCTCGGTCCTCCGGGAACGTCCTGACTTCTTCTATTCCCCTCCAACCATCGCCGCCGGCGATCCCGACTGGAGCTGGCTGATGGACCGCATGTCCTACAACGCCCAACCGGTGCGCTGATCGCAGTTAGGGCCGAGTTTCAGGTTTTATGGCTGTAGGACGGGTGCCCTCACGCGGCGGGTGCTTCAAACTTCAAACACTCCCCCCAAACGCCGGGTGAGGGCACCCGGCCTGCAGCAAAGCAAAAGGTCGCCCGTTCCAGACCCCCCGGCCGGAAACGGGCGACGCAGACTGACCAACCGACAGGGCTGGTCGTGGAAGTTCGTTCAGGCCTTCGTGGCCTTCGCGGCGCGGCGGCGGCGCATCACCCACGCGCCCCCGGCGAGGAACAGGCCCATCGTCATGTAGGTCGAGGGCTCGGGCGTGCCGGTCAGGGCCGCGAGGTTCGCGGTGCCGAGATCGATCGCGAACAGGACGTCGTTGAAGTCGCGGTCACCGCCACCGAGCAGGTCCTCGAACCCGAGGATCAGGTAGCCCTGCACCACCGTGGCGAAGGTGATCACGTGATTGATGCCGTCCGGATTCAGCGACTTGTCCGTGGAGAACACCGTCTTGCCGCCGTTCGCGCCGTCGGCGATCAGGAAGAAGTCGAGCTTCGTTCCCGCCCCGAGCTTTCCGATGTCGACAAAGTCACCGGGCAAGAGCGGATTGGCCGCCGTCCGCTTGGCATTCTTCGGCACCTCGCCCAGGAAGGAGACCTCGGAGGAGGCATTCGGGAAGATGATCTCTGGATCACCGGACTTGACCCCGCCGCCCTGGGTATTGAACCCGAGCGTGTTCCGGAAGCCTGCGCCTTCGCCGAGGAAGTACACCCGGGCATCCACGTCGTTCTGGAGGACGAGCTTGGACGGATCGAGGGCATACACCGAGTCGTCCAGCTTGCGCCCTTCCTTGAGCGTGCTGTTGAGGATGTCGTTGAGCTTCGGAAGCACCGAGGTCTGGAAGGTCTTCGATTCGGAGTCGCTCGCGGCCTTCCGGACGTCACCGGCGAGGTCGAGGTTGAAGTTTCTGGCGACAAGGCTGCCGGAGTTCTTGTCGATGTCGTCATCCTTACCGGCGAAGGCCGGGCTGAAGCTGAGAGCCGCGGCAAGTGCGATCGTGAACTGGATCTTGGTCTTCATGTTGGTTCCCTTTTCCCCTGCTGTACTGTGATTCTGAACTGGTTGGTTCGTC
>JAIXZE010000067.1 GCA_027489875.1 Verrucomicrobiales bacterium | reverse complement strand
TGTGATGAGCCGAGTCAACGGTGGTGGCGGGGGAGGGAACCCCGAAGGCGTCAGTCCCTGTGGGTGAACCCGTCGTCCATGCGCCGCCGAACGTCGACGCCCCCATCCACGAAGGCGTACGGACGCCCTGCGCGAACCTGCTCGCCGGGACTCCCTTCGCGGCTTCGCGTGAGTCAAAGCCGGTTCGGAAAACGGAATGCCGCACGCGAAGCCGCGAAGGACGCGAAGAGGGGTGCGGAAAGGACCCCTCGGACGCGTCAGATCCTTCGCGCAAGCCGCGCCTCCGCGTGAACCCATTCCCGTCTTCAACCGCATGGTTACGGCGAAGCCATGGCGCAAGGGGGGCGACGGTTCTGGCGGTTGGCCGGGTAGCGAGGTGGACTTGCGGAGTTGGTGGCTGGGATGCGGGAAAAGTGCCAATGATGGAGGACTGACTTCATTGACCCTTCCCAACGCCCTGCTCGACTGACATCACGGGCGATGACCATGTCTTGAAGTGGGCTATTGCTGGCGTCGTCGAACATTGGGTTACAGAGTATAAGAAGGGTTGGATGTGATGAACTTGAGTTACTTATGGTTTGCTATGGGTCTCGCGATTGCGGTTTGCGTTGGGTGCAACGGGTGTAGAAAGAAGGCTGAGCCGCAGCACATGCAGATTTGCGATACCCTGCCGGCAGGTTCAGAGCGGATGGTGAAGTTGCGGCCGGATATGGTGCTTGGTAAATTATCCGCGAAGGACTTGAATGGTATTTGTTCCGCCTTGGGAAGGACTCCGAAGGTAGCGTATGAACTTCAGGCGATCACCTGTTTCCCTGACACGCATTCTCCAACGGCGGTCTGTGTCAGGGTTGATGGCTTTCTTTTGTTCATGTGCTTGGGACTGGATGACAAGTGGCATGTTTATCGAACCGCTCATCTTGTTGTGGATGAGTTGCCGAGAACTAACAGGATTCGGTACTGAACTGGCCGATAGCTCCGTTGCGGGAATCCAGATCGCCTCCCGGAACTGTTCCCAGAATGCCTCGATCATTCCACTGTCAGGTATCTGTTCCCGCTCGGCCATCAACCGGTAAGGACAAATCGTTGGCGGGCCGAAAAGCGCTGCGAATTGACAGCTCCGGCCCTTGGTATCGCGTCGTGAACTTGGCCTAATTTCCCCTCGTCGGTCCGAGCGGCTACTGGGCGGAGATGCTGGGAGTCCATGGAGTCTGCGGCGCAGCGAAGGCGGACGGGATCCGGAGGTTCAGGAGGCGGGTGCCGGCCAACTGCGGTGCGAACCTTCGCGAGAACGCTTATCGTTCAAACGTTAAACGGACGGATCTGCCCCAATTGCCTTCACGGGCGGGGGAGTCGTCTGGCGATCGCCAAGTCGTCGCCTGTTCGGGTCCCCGAACCTCGCATGAATGGGTGAATCCCTTTCGCAGCCAAAGTTCCGCCTGTGTTCAGAAGGCGCGCACGAGGAACGCCTTCACCTTCTTCCTGCGCTCCTCCATGGCGTCGAGGTTGCGTCTGGTCCGCCGCGGAATCCGGATCCCTGATTTTGTCACGCGGCCGAGACGGTGCTTTCAATACTACCCACAACTGCGAGGCTCAATGACTCCACCGGGCAAGCAGACCGTCCTTTCCGCGGAGCGCCGAGAACGCGAATTCTCACCCCTTACTTGATGAACCATACTACTAACCCCATGAAACGATCCTCATTCCTTGCGCTAGCCTTTGTCACCCTCTGCGTCTTTTTGACCGGCTGCGCGGCCAAGTCTGGTCCCGCGACGGCTCCGCTGACACCAACCGGGGTCACCACGGCAGGGGGGAATCCCGCCTCGCCCATTCCGACGCCGGCGGTGGTAGCTGGTGAGCGCGCGGAGTTCATGCGCATTCACAACCAGGCCCGCGCCGGCGTGGGCGTCCCGCCGCTGGAATGGTCTCAGGAACTTGCCAGCCTCGCGCAGGAGTGGGCCAATCGACTGGCCCGCCGGGGCCAGTTGGAACATCGCTCCGGGAATTCCTACGGCGAGAATCTGGCCTACGGCACTGAGTTGAGCGCCGCCGCCGCGGCCAATCTGTGGCTGCAGGAGCGCGCCGCTTACGATGGTGGACCAATCGACAGCCGAAACATCTCCGCTGTCGGTCACTATACGCAAATGATCTGGAGGAGCACCACACGCGTGGGCTATGGCATCGCCCGGGTTGGGGGCAACACTTACGTGGTGGCGAACTACGCCCCTGCTGGAAACGTAGTCGGGCAAAGACCCCGATAATCCAAACGATTGGGAAGCGGGTTTCCGCGCAGTGCCGAGAAGGCGGTCGGCGTCTGCGACGCCACCATCTGCCGTCGCCGCATCGAAGAACTGGTCCGACGTAAGATTATCGCCGGGCCAGGAAGCCCTCTTCCGCTACCTCACGCTTCGCAGACCCGCTGGAGGGTTCGGGCCCTGTCGTGGAGAGGAGTCATTGGGACGGAGGTGATCTGACGGATCGGACTGAGCGGACGGATCTTTGGAGGGGCGGGAAGTGGACAGGGTGGGGCTGGGATTCCCGGTTTTATTCTCGGTGCGGGGGGCCGGCAGAATGTGGAGATCTGGAAGGTGGCTCAGATCGACAGGCTCCAGAAGTTGGAGCGGGTGAAGGGAATCGAACCCTCGCCTCAGGCATGGGAGGCCCGCGTTCTACCATTGAACTACACCCGCTTCGCGAAGTGGGAGAAAGCTAGCGAGGGGAGGATACGTTTCAAGGTTCAAGTTCAAGTTCCCGGAGACGAGTTTGGGGTTTTCCTAGGGTGGGGACGAGGAGGGGGATCGGACGGATCCGACGGATCGGACTGATCTTGGATGGGGAGGAGCGTTGGGTGGGGCACGCGGCCTACAGGGGGTGTTCCCAGTTGTCAGTCGCCAGATCATTCGCCGGGTGGGGGCACCCGGCCTTCAGGGGGAGTTTTCAGAGGCCAGAGGCCAGAGGGGGATCCGACGGATCGGACTGATCGGACGGATCCTGGAAGGGGACGGGCTTTGGGGTTCGCCTCCTGATGTCGGCGACTCCCTTTGGAACTGGCAACTGGGATGTTCTCAGGGCAGGAGCTTGGCCATCTCGAGGAGGAGGGCCTCGAGTTGGGCGTAGTAGGCGTCGGTGGGCGGGGTGGGGCGGGTCTCGCGGAGGCGGGCGATCTCGAGTTCGAGCTGGTTGCGTCGGGTGCGCTGCTCGGGTGTGAGGCGGGCGGAGTCGGGGCCAGGGACGAGGATGAACTGGTGGGCGCGCAGGCCGTCGGTGGCGGCGCTGCCGGAGGCCTTCTTGGTGGCGCGGGTGCCACGGAACCATTCGGCGGGGGTGCCGAGGGCGTCGGCGTTGTCGTCGAGGAGGGCGTGCTCGGAGGCGAGGCGGCCCTCGGACTTGTAGAACTCGGTCACGCGGGCGGTGGCGTTGAGGAAGAGCTCGAGGAGGGAGAGGTCGCCGTCCTGATCGAGGTCGGCCTTGGGATCGTCGATGGCGTCGGTGAGATGGGTACCGAGATGGGTGGCGTTGATCTCCTTGCCGGATCGGGTGGCGGTGAGGACGACGCGATTGGTGCGGGCGAGGGCCTTGATGAAGGGGGCGGAGGCGGAAGCGGTGTTCAGGATGGCTGTGGGCCGGGTGATGGGGGCCAGCCACTGATGGAGATTGGTGGATGTGAGGTCGGGTCCGCGGAGGTTGAAGCGGGCCTCACGGCCGTCGAAGGTGCCGTGACCGATGAACACGAGGTAGAGCGGTTCGGTGGAGGCGGGAGGGAGGTTGGTGAGGGCGTGGTGGAGGAGCGCGAGGTCGTTGGTGCCGGGGGCGTCGAGGCCGATGGTGGTGAGGCGCGTCTTCGCGCGCTCCGCGAGACGGGTCCAGGCGGCGGCCTGCTGGGTAAAGTTGGTGGCGTACTGGGGTTCGCCGGGAGCACCGACGACGAGGAGGAGATCCTGGGCGCGGAGGGCCACCTGTAAGAGGAGGATCAGTCCGATCAGACCGATCCGACGGATCGGACTGATCCTGAAGGGGGAGGGGAAGGAGGAGGGGGTCATGGGAGGCCTTTCCAGCGGCGGAGTCCCCATTCGGTGAGGAGGGCGGCGAGGGCGAGGGTGAAGAAGGCGGGGGTGTTCCAGAGGGGACGGGTGATGGTCTCCATCACGGGGGCGGGGTTGGAGGGCAGTTCCTTGGCGAGGGCGGGGAGATCGTCGGCGGTGACGAGCTTGCCGCCGGTGCGGCGGGCGATTTCCTGGAGGAGGGGGAGGTTCGGGACGAGGGACTTGAACTCCTCGGCGGCGAGGTCGGTGGACCATCCGGTTTCGGCGGTGCCGGCGGGGGCACCGAGGGCGTTGGTGACAGTGGTGGTGGCCTTGAAACCGGCGGTGGCGCGGGGAACGAAGGTGGCTTCGTAGAGGCCGGGTTCGTCGGGGGACGGGGAAGCGGTGATGCGGATGGGGAGATTGGTGGTGCCGGCGGCGGTGTCGAACTGGATGGTTTCGACGTCGATGGTGACGGCGGCGTTGTCGAGGGGTTCGAACTTCTCGTCGCGGGCGCGGACCTGGAGTCGGACGGCTCCGTTGGGATCGGAGGGCTGGGGTTCGGAGGTGATGTCGACGCGGTTGGGGACATCGGTGACCAGCCAACGGAGGAGCTGGCGCCAGGCCTTGTCCATGTCGGCGTGGGATTCGGCGTCCTTCATGCCCCAGCGCCAGAGGTCACCGACCATGAGGGCACCGGTGCGGCCCTTGCCGAAGCGTTGGATGGCGAGGGCGGGGTGTTCCTTGCCGTTGGCGTCGGTGGCCGTGGCGATGACGGAAGCGGCGGGCTTGATGTCCCGGACGGGGTTGAGGACATCGAAGGCGGGCATGTCGGCGAGGCGGGACAACTCGGCGGGTTCGTTGTCGCGGAGCCGGGCCCAGGACTGGAGGAGGCCTTCGCGGGAGAGGGAGAACTTCACGGCGCCGGGCGGATTGGCGGCGTCGGGGCGATCGAGGTGGACGGGGAGCATCTCGCCGATGGGGGTGCGTTGGTATTCGCCGTGGTTGAAGGATTCCATGCCGCCGAGCATGAGGAATCCGCCCCCGCGTTCGGAGACGAACTTCTGGAGGAGTGTGGCCTGGGCGGGCGAGAAGAAGGCGGCCTCGAGGTCGTCGATGATGACGGCGTGGTAGGCGTAGAGTTCCTCGGGCGTGCGTGGGAAACCGCCGGCGAGTTCGGTGGAATCGCGGGTGTTGAGCCGGGTGAGGACGGGTTGGTCGTACCGTTCGGTGGTCTCGCGGGTCTGGTCGCCGAAGCCGCGGAAGAGGGGGTTGCCAGTTTCGCCCGCGCGACCGCGGAAGTCGAACTTGGGCTCGCGACGCGCGATGCGGATCAATCCGACGAGATTGAGCTGGTCGTCCTGCTGGGCGGCGCGGTTGAGGAACTTGAACTCCCAGTTGGGGCGGCCGGCGACGTAGAGGATGCGGTAGGGACCGCGGCCGCGGTCGACGGCGATGATGCGGGAATTGTTCGCGAGGGTGGCCTCGGAGGAGTTGGTGGGATTGAGGCCGCGGTTGATGTCCTCGGCGGTGCCGGCGCGGACCTGGTAGAAGGAGACGCCCGGTTGCTCGGGTCGCCACTGGAGGCGTGCGGCGGCGGGACCGGAGCCGGCGCGCGGGGCGGGGGTGAGATTGGTTTCGGTGACGGTGCGTCCGCCGCGATCGGTGATGCGGGCGACGAGGGGGGCGTTGCCGAACCCGGCGGCGGCAGCCTCGACCTGGGCGGACACGGGCGCGTCCTCGAAGGCGGACTGGGTGACGGCGACGCGTTGGAGGGCGACGTCGCGGACGGCATCGGATTTCCCGATCACGACGGGATAGATCGGAGGAAGGCCGGAGAGGTCGGGAAGGGCTCCGGGGATGTCGGTGGCGTTGCCATCGGTGAAGAGGAGGACCCCGGCGAGGGGACGGCCCTGGAAGCGTTCGCGGAGGTTCTGGAGGGAGGAACCGATGGCGGAAGCGCGGCCGGCGAAGTCGAGGGAGGAAAAGTCGCGGACGTTCTGGAGTCGGGAATCGAAGAGGAAGCGACGGAGCTGGAAACCTTCGTCGAGGGTGTTGATCCAGGGGGCGGTGGCGGGGTCGAGGGAGCGGGCGAGGATATCGCCGCGGGATCGGGAGTCACCGGAGTCGTGGATCTGGAGGCCCTGGGAATTGTCGGCGACCAGGGCGAAGAGGTTGGCACCGGGCTTGGCGCGTTGCTCGGTGAGGAGGGGTTCGAGGAGGCTGAACGCGAGCGCGACAATGGCGAGGGCCTTGAGGGCGGCGCAGATCAGGCGGAATCCGAGCGTATGGGACGGCTGGTCGGATCGGGTGCGCGCGAGCCGATAACTCCAGGCGAGCAGGGCGAGGGTCACCGCGACGAAGGCGGCGGCCACGGGAACCCATTGGGTGCCGGAGAGGATGATGGCGGAGAGAAGCATCGGGTGGGGGATGGGGACGACGGGGCGGGTGGCCTACTTGTCCTTGCCGAGTTCCTCGTAGTAGCGGCGGACGAGCTCGGAGTAACGGCCCGGGACGGGGTCGCGGTCGAGGGGGACGAGGGGATCCTGGGAGGCGCGACGGGCGAGTTCCTCGCGGATCTGGTCGCGGACCTCGACGAGGGGCTTGAGGACCTGGAGTTCGATCTGGGCCCAGTCGGGCTTGGTCTTGCTGCGGTTGAAATCAATGCGGGCGCGTCGGGCCTGGTCCCGGGCGTTGGCGACCTCGGAGCGGAGGTCCTGCGAGTCGATGAGTTGCTCGACGTCGCGGAGGCGGTCGGACCATTGGGTGAAGTCGTTGCCGGTGAGGGGGCGGGCTTCACCGCCGGAAGGGTTCTGGGCACCGCGGGGGCGGGAACCGGGGAGGAGGGATTGGAGGGAGTCGTTGATGGAGGGGGTGCCTTGGCCGGGCTGTTGACCGGGTTGTTGACCCGGCTGCTGGCCAGGTTGTTGTCCGGGTTGTTGTCCGGGTTGTTGGTTGGGCGTGCCGGATTGTTGCCCTTGTTGCTGGCTCGGTTGGCCGCGCTCGCCAGGTTGGCGGGCTTCGCCAGGTTGTTGCCCAGGTTGGCCGGGTTCGCGCGGTTCGGTGGGCTGGCCCGGCTGTTGGCCGGGTTGGCCGCGCTCACCGGGCTGCTGCCCGGGTTGACCGGGTTGTTGGCCGGGCTGGCGAGGCTCGCCTGGTTGTTGCCCCGGTTGTTGACCGGGCTGGCCTGGTTCTTTGGGCTCGCCTGGTTGTTGTCCTTGTTGCTGGCCGGGCTGGGGGCGCTCGCCGGGCTGTTGGCCGGGTTGTTGAGCTGGCTGTTGGCCTTGCTGCTGCCCGGGTTGACCGGGTTGGCCGGGCTCCTGGGTGGTGGATGGGGTTGATCCGACGGATCGGACTGATCCTTCGGGGGGGGCGGAGGCTTCGGTTCCTTCGGGGGGGGGCTGGGGTTGGGATTGGGCGATTTCCTGGGAGAGTTGTCGGGCGGCGTTGTCGAGTTCCTGTTGGGCGAAGCGGAGGGCTTCGGTGTCGTCGCCGAGGACGGAGTTGGCGGCTTTTTCGACGCCCTGGCGGAGGGTGTCGATGTTCTTGCGGGCGCGTTGTTCGGCTTCGCGGGCGGGCTGGTCGAGACCCTGGCGGAGGAGCTCGCGGGTGACTTCGAGGGACTTGGCGTTGGAGTCGGCGGACTCCTGCATGCGCTGGTAGAGACCGCGGGTCATCTGGCCCTCGCGGAGGAGCTGTTCGCGCATCTGCTTGAGGTTGGTGGTGTCCTCCTGGGAGACCTCGCGGAGGGTGTCGTAGAGCTGCTTGGAGAGGAGGGGTTCGGAGCCCTCTGCCTTCTGGGAGAGGTCGGTGGCGCGCTGGACGAGGTTGGTGAGGCGGGACTGCTGGGCTGTGAGCTTCTGGAGGAGCTTTTCGCGGTCGGTGGGGCCTTCGAGGGATTTCTGGCCCTTGGCGGCGTTGTTCTGCTGGGCGTCGAGCTCGCGTTTGATGTCCTCCTGGGCGCGGGCGATGTCGCGGGCCTCGGCGCGGAGTTCGCGGGCGGCCTCGTTGAGTTCGGAGGCGTTCTGGCGGCGGAGTTCCTCGCGCATCTCCTCGAGTTGGCGCTGGGCGCGGGTCCCGGAAGCGAGGGCCTGGGACACCTGGCCTTCGCCAGTGGCTTCGGCGGCCTTCTGCATGTCCTCACGGGTCTGTTCGAGCTGCTTGCTTTGCTCGCCCATGCGGGACTGGTTCCCGGGCTGTTGCATGCGCTGCTGGAGTTCGTCGGCGTCGGCGAGGTTCTGGCGCTGTTCCTCCTGGAGTCGCTTGAGTTCGCGCTGGAGCTCCTCCTTCTTCTTTTCATCGGCGGCCTGGAGGGCGGTCTGGAGCTCCTTGAGGCGCTGGTTCATCTCCTCCTGACGGCGGGCGAGTTCCTCGAGTCGGTTGATGGCCTGCTGCTGTTCGCGCTCCTGTTCGTCCTGGGGCGAACGGGCCTGGCTCTGGGTCTCGTAGCGGTTCTCGGACTGGGTGAGATCGAGTTCGTCGATCTGTTCCTGGTTCCGCTGGTTTTCGGACTGCGACTGGGACTGCGACTGCTGGTTGCGTCGGCGGGTGACCTCGCTCTCGCGGGGCTGGAGCTTGAGGATGGTCTGGTACGCGGACTGTTGGGCGGCGAGGGCTTCCTTGAGCAGGGCGGGGTCCTTGGCGGCCTTGTCGAGGAGTTCGATGGAACGTTCCATCTGGGTGATGGCGTCCGTCCAGAGGGCGCGCTTGGCGGGATCTGTTTCCTCTTCCATGGAGGAGGAGGCTTGGTCGAGGGCCTGCTCGGAGGCCTCGCGGACGACCTTGAGGTCTTCGGCGTAGGAGGCGGTGGAAGGCGCGGTGGAGCGAGGACGGCGCTGGGCGGGCGCGGGGGTGGGTTGGAGACGGGCGGGTTGGGCGAAGACGCCAGTGTGTGGGGAGAGGGTGGGGGGACTGATCGGACGGATCGGACGGATCCGACTGATCTGGTGGGAGGAGGGGATGCGGGTGGCGGAGGTTTTGGGTGGGGCGTTGGTGGAGGGCTTGCGGGACTGGAGTTTCCAGGTGGCGGAGATGATCTGCTTCTGGAGTTCGGCGAGCTTGGTCGCGGGGCTGTTGTTGCCCTTTTGTTCGCCCTGCTGTTCGCCTTGTTGCTCACCGGAGCCCTCGCCTTCGCGGAAGATTTCCTCAAAGGGGCGAACCTCGCCGAAGAAGATGTCGCTGGAGGTGCGGCGGACCTGGCTGTCGGGGCCGGTGTCCTCGGCCCAGACGAACCAGCCGAAGACCTGGTCGGGTTGGGCCTTGAGATCCTCGAGGCGGAGTTGGTGGGCGAAGGGGCGGCGTTCGTTGCCGGGGACGGTGGCGCCGAGTTCGACGAGATCGGGTTCAGCGCCGACGCGGATGAAGCCGAGGCCGTAGCGGAGGATGCCGAAGTCGTCCCAGACGGTGCCGTCGAAGTGGAGTTCCTCGAGGGCGGAAGGGCGGATGTCGCCGCGGGGGAGGGCGAGCTTGAGTTCGGGCGGGCGGTTGGGCGGTACCTCGAAGACGAACTGTGCGGAGACCCGGTTGGTACGACCGTCGGCGTCGACGAGGCGGAGGTTGTAGGTGCCGCCGGTGGTGAGGACGTGGCCGGCGAGGGAGGCGATGGGCTGGTTGGACGGGGTGGCGAGGACGATCGGGGCGAGGTTGGTGGATGTGGGCTGGAGGACGGCGCGCGTGACGGGCTTGTTGAGCTGGAGGGTGAGGTCGAGCGTGCTGCCTTCGACGGCGGTCACGCGGCGGGTGTCCTCGATGTGTTTCTTCGGGCGCTGGGTGTAGTCGGGGTAGGTGATGTCGGCGATGGAGCGGTCGAGGCGCGGGTACTCGAAGACGGTGACGTGGAAGAGCGGCGAGCTGCCGGCGTCGGATTCGACGCGGTAGTCGAAGTGGTTGGTGACGTCGGGAACGGTGCCGCCGAAGACGGGGTCGGCGAGGTTGCGGACGAGGGTGACGCGGTGTTCGGGCTGGTTGGTGGCGAGGACGACGAGTTCGGCGTTGCGGGGGGCGTTGCCGAACCGGGCAAGGACGACGAGCGAGGAACCTTTTTCGAGTTCGGTGTTGCCGGGGGTGACTTCGAGGCCGTCGATGACCTTGGGGGTGATGCGGGTGGATTTCGCGGTCTCGGAGGGCGGGACGGGGGTGCGCGGGGAGAAGACGAGGACGGCAACGAAGGCGAGGAAGGCGACGCCCTGAAGCGCGACGGCGGTGACGATCCGGTGGGTGGGGAACAGACGGGACCACGTGTGGCGGCGGGCGTGGTCGAGGGCCTGGTCGAGGGCGAGGCACTGGATGAAGGAGAAGCGACCGTCGGGTCCGGGCTGTTGCTGGAGCGTGGTGACGAGGAGGCCGTTGAGGTCGGGGTGGGCGGACTCGATGGACTGCGCGGTGCGCTGGAGATCGGGGGGGACGCGGAGGGCGCGGACGAAGGTGATGAGGCCGGCGACGAGGCCCAGGACGGCAACGGTGAGGATGGACGCGAGCGGTGGGATGCCGAGGTGGCGTCCGGCCTGGAGGAGGAGGGCGGCGACGATGGCGGTGATGGCCCATGTGGCCGCGAGCGAGAAGGCGGCGCGGCGCCAGACCTCGCGTTGGGCGATGGGCCGGAGCAGTCGGTAGATGGGGTGCTCTTTCATGGGAGGGGTTGGGCGGGGTGTGGAAGGAAAGTGTTATGCGGGCTGGGCCGCGGTGGAGACGCGTCGGGCGGTGATGCCGGCGACGAGGGATTCGATGATGAGGACGGCGAGGGCACCGATGATGATCCAGCGCCAGAGCTTCTGGCGGCTTTCGGCTTCGAGCGCGGGCGGGATGCCGGCGGGTTTCGGAGTGGGAGCGGCGGCGGATGAAAGGGAGGCGTCGAGCTGGACGCCGAGCTTCTCGAGCTGTTCGACCGAGAGCGGCGCGGTGCGGCTTTCGGACGGGTCGAGGTTGACGGCGACGGGGATGGCGGTGGGGCCTTCGCCGAGCCACCAGGTTCCGGGCTGATCGGTTTCCGTGAAGCGGTCGAGGCTCACGGGAAGGTTGGTGGTGGAGCCGTCGGGACGGCGGAGGGTGAGCGGCTCGGTGCGGCCGGTGGGGAGCGGGATGGGATCGCCGACGTTGGGGTGGAGGGCGGGTGTCGTGGACGCCCCGGCGAGATCGAGGAGGGAGTAGAGCCAGGGGACGAACTTGGACGAGAGGGCGAACTGGCTGTCGGCCGTGGACCAACCGGAGGCGAGGAACAGGAGGCGGCCGCGTCCGATGGGGAAATCGATCCAGGCGGGTGTGCCGGTGTCGAAGCGCGTGATGACGGTGGCGTTGGTGGGGAGCGGGGTGGCGAAGCGCCGGTAGCGCCAGTAATGGATGCGGGTGAAGTCGGAGAAGCGCGGGTCGGCGAAGGGGGCGAGGAGCGGGTGGCGGAAATCGAGTTCGCCGAGCATGGCGTAGCGGGTGGGTTTCTCGTCGACGAGGGAGGTTCCCGGGACGCCGAGGAGGCGGGCGAGGGTGGGGCTGGCGGCGGCGGAGGCGGGGGCGAAGACGACGGTCTGGCCGGCCTCGATGCGCGACCGGAGGGCGTCGGCGAGGGTATCGGGGAGGGAATCGGTGGCGACGATGAGGCGGGCGTTGTCGAGGGATTCCGTGGAGGGCGAGGCGGTGGGGCGGGAGGCTGAGATGCGGACGGTCTGGCGGCGGGTTTCGGGCAGGGCGCGCGCGAGGAAGAAGAGGGGTTGGCGGGCCTCGGTGACGGGATCGTTGCCGAGGTACAGGACGTTCAGCTGGGCGGGTTGGGGCGGGTGGACGAAGAGGGTGTTGTCGAAGGGTTCGTTGTCGCCGGAGAGGGCGATGGAAGCCACGCGCAGGGAAGCGGTGTTGGAGGCGGTTCCGGAGAGGCTGGGCGCGTTGGTGGGAACGGCGAGGGGCAGGATGCGGGCCTGTCCGGGCGGGACGTAGACTTCGGTGGGCGGCGGGGTGGGTGCGCCGTTGGCGGTGGCGTTGGCTCCCCAGGTCACACGGAACTGTTCCTGTTTCGCGTCGGCGCTGTTGGCGATGCGGACACGCAGGACCGGATCGTTGCCGCGGTCGGCGTCGGGGGAATCGGCGAGAAGCTGGATGGAGGCGTTGCCGATGGTAGCGGGTTTGACGGGGTCGGGAACGACCTCGATGCCCTTGGGCCATTCGTAGGACTGGAGGGGGTCGAGGCGTGCGCCTTCCTGGAGGTCGCTGACGAGGATGACGCGGCGGCGGACACCTTCCTGGGAGACGTCGGTGTCGGAGAGTTCCTCGGCGGCGCGGACGAGGGCGGGACCGAGGTGGGTCGCGAACCAGGAGGGCTGAAGCGTGTCGAGGGCGGCGATGGCGACGGCGGTGCGGTCGGCGGGGCTGGCGGCCTCCCATTGCTGGAAGGAGAGGCGGAGCGCGGTGGTGCGGTCGAAGGTGAGGATGGCGAATTGGTCGGACGGGCTGGCTTCGCGGATGTGGCGTTCGGCGCGGGCGCGGGCGTCCTTCCAGAGGTCGGGACGGCGCATGGAGGCGCTGGTGTCGAGGAGGAGGACGGTGCGGCGGGCGGGGCCCTGGGCGGCGTTGGGCGGGGTGGGTTGGCGGAGGAAGGGGCGCGCGAAGGCAAGGGCCAGGAGCGCGAGCGCGAGGCAACGCAGGGCGAGGAGGAGCCAGTGTTCGATGCGGCTCTTGCGGGTCAGGCGCGGGGGCGAGGGACGCAGGAAGCGCAGCGAGCTGAACAGGGTCCGGTCGCGCGTGGTGCGTGCGATCAGGTGGAACAGGATGGGGCCGGCAATGGCCGCGGCACCGAGCAGGAAGAGGGGGGCGAGGAAGCTCATGATGCGCGGCGGATGATGCGGCCGCGTCGGGCGCGGTCCTGGAGGAAATCAAAGAGGGCGAGGCCGAGGGGGCGGTCGGTGGCGATGGGATGCCACGAGACGCCGACGCGGGCGCAGAGGGCGGCGAGGGATTGCTGGTGCGCGTTGAAGCGTTCGAGGTATCCGTCGCGGGCGGCGGCGGGATCGATCTGGAGCGTGTTCCCGGATTCGGCGTCCTCGAACAGGGAGGATTCCTTGAAGGAGAAGTCGCGTTCGGCGGGATCGAGGATCTGGAAGGCGCAGATTTCGTGGCCGATGGCGGCGAGGCGCAGCAGGGGTTTCTCGAGTTCGGCGGGATCGGCGAGGAAGTCGGAAATGAGGATCACCATGCCGCGTTTGTGGAGGAGGTCGGCGGCGCGCTCGATGGGAGTGCCGAGTTGGGTGCTGGTGCCGGCGGCCGGGGATTCGATGGCGTGGTAGACGTGGCGGAGGTGGCCGGGGCGATGACGTGCGGGGAGGAGTTCGCGGACCTGTTCGTCAAAGGTCATCAGGCCGATGGCGTCGCCCTGCTGGTGGAGGAAGTGGGCGAAGGTCGCGGCGAGGGTGGCGGCGTACTGGGCCTTGGTGTGGCTGAGGGTGCCGAACTCCATGGAGCGGGAACGGTCGAGCAGCAGGTGGCAGCGGAGGTTGGTCTCGTCCTCGAACTTCTTGATGTAATGGCGATCGGACCGGGCGTAGACGCGCCAGTCGACGTGGCGGGGATCGTCGCCGGGGGTGTATTGGCGGTACTCGGTGAACTCGACGGAGAAGCCGTGGTAGGGGCTTCGGTGCAGTCCATTCCAGAATCCTTCCACGACGGCACGCGCACGCAGTTCCAGGCTGCGGATGGACATCAGCGCCTGGGCGGAAACGAGGGTGGGGGAGGGATTCAAGTTGGGAGATTCAAGTTTCAAGATGGGCCACAGATAACGGGGATCTGAAGGCAACGGGGTCCACAGATTGCACAGATTGCACAGATGGGAGGGGCATCAAGGGGAGCGCCGGGTGGGGGCACCCGGCCTTCAGCGGGCTAGTTTCACGTGGGGCCATAGATGGGACGGATCGGACGGATCGGACGGATCGGTTGGTTACTTGGGTTGGGGGGCGGGGATGGCTTCGAGGAGGCGCTTGATGAGGGCGTCGACGCGTATGCCTTCGGCTTCGGCGCGGTAGTTGAGGAGGACGCGGTGGCGGAAGACCGGGAGGGCGAGGGCGCGGATGTCGTCGACGGTGACGTGGGCGCGGCCCTGGAGGAGGGCGCGGGCCTTGGCCCCGAGGATCAGGCATTGGGGGGCGCGGGTGCCGGCACCCCAGGTGACCGATTCGTTGATGAAGTCGGGGGTGCCGGTGCGGTTGGGTCGGCTGGCGGCGGCGAGGCGCACGGCGTAGCGGATGATCTCGTCGGAGACGGGGACCTGCCGGACGAGTTGGTGGAAGGAGACGATGTCGTCGCCGGTGAAGAGGGCCTCGATGGGGGAGCCGGCGCGGCCGGTGGTGCGGGAGATGACCTGGACCTCGTCGTCCTCCGGGAGGTAGTCCATGACGACGTTGAAGAGGAAGCGGTCGAGCTGGGCTTCGGGGAGGGGATAGGTGCCCTCCATCTCGATGGGGTTCTGGGTGGCGAGGACGAAGAAGGGTTCCTGGAGCGCGTGGCGGCGACCGGCGGCGGTGACCTGGTGTTCCTGCATGGCTTCGAGCAGGGCGGCCTGGGTCTTGGGCGGGGTGCGGTTGATTTCGTCGGCGAGCAGGAGGTTCGTGAAGATCGGGCCGGGGACGAATTCCATGCGGCGGCCGTCGCCGTCGGTCTGGAGGATTTCGGTGCCGGTGATGTCGGCGGGCATCAGGTCGGGGGTGAACTGGATGCGCTGGAAGCGGAGGTGAAAGACCTGCGCGATGGATTTGACGAGAAGGGTCTTGGCGAGGCCGGGTGCGCCGGTGATGAGGCAGTGGCCGCCGGCGAAGAGGGCGATGAGGATCTGGTCGATGACCTCGCGTTGGCCGACGATGACCTTGGCGAGCTCGGATTCCAGACGCGGGCGGCTGGCCATGAGTTTGCGGTAGGCGGCCTGGTCGGGAGGGATGGCGGGCGGGGGCGGCGGCGAAGGGAGCGTGGGAAGGGTGGGCGGTGCAGCCGGAGCGGGTGCGGGAACGGCGTCGACGTGGGCGGTGGCGGCGGCGTCGGGGAGCGGCGGTGGGACGGGAGAGTTCTCGGACATGGGAAGAGGGTGGGGTTGGAGCGTGGGAGGTTCGCGTGTTTTCGAGGTGCGGGAGCGGTGCGTGAAGGGGATGGAAACGGCGACGACGGCTCAGTGAGTCATGATGTAGTAGACGATGTTCACGCCGAGGGGATACGAGATCTTCTCGGAGAAATT